>DASXUQ010000009.1:0-300000 GCA_036504735.1 bacterium | reverse complement strand
ACATACAGGCTCTTGCCGTCCAGCACGCGCTGCACGTGATCCACCATACTGCCTTCCATCCACTCCAGTTCGAAGGGATAGGAGATGCGCAGCAGGGCCAGCAAAATGTACTGCGCCACAAAAAACAACGCTGCCACGATGGTAAGGTATTTCAGCCAGTGAAGAGCGGACTTCACGGCGCGGTCCTATCAGCCAAGGAAGGTTCCTGCGGCAGGTAGATTTTGCTGGGTCGAGTAGGATAACCGCTGATCGGCCAGCCATCCTGCTCATCAGCATATGAAATCGGCTCGCAGATGTAGCCTGCCCTCTGGCAGTAAGCGGCGACACTGTCCTCATCGGTATCGGTGACAATGGCGGCGAAGCGGTGATTCTGCAAGGCGCGATTCAAATCATCCAGCAGCAGCTTGTTTGCCTGCGGATTGCCTGCACAGAGGACATCATTGAACGGCTGGGACATGGAATGCGACCGTTTACCGGACTGAACACTCATGTAGCCATGATGGACCACCCAGACATCTCCCTTGAAGGCGGCAAACGTGTGGATCAGCTCTGTACCGGTCGCGCGGTCTGCCGGTGTAGGAATCTGGTTGGTTGGACCATAGACCATGATGATCAGTTGCACGGCAATCAACGCGTAAAACAGACCAGAGAGCCCGTGGCCGATGCGGGCGCGGTCCGGAAAGCTGGCGGGGAGCGCGGCAAACAGGTTACCATACCAGTTTCGCAGCGCGGGAATAGAAATGCCGAACACCATCGCCAGAAAGGCATACGCCGGAATCAGATCATTAACATAGTTTCCCGCCTTGACGCGCGGTGCACCCGCCGCGGCCAGAAACCCCATGCCGACCAGCACATAAAAAGCAATGTCCTGGCGCTCGCCTTTCAGCCAGCGGATCAGCAGATACGTGAGGATAAACAGGCTGGCCAGCGGCATGGGCCGCAGGGTGTCCTGCGCAAAGAACTTCAAAAACTGGAGTGTTTCGATCGGATGCCCGGCGGGGACTTCGAACACGTAGAAATTGAACCAGCCATGATGCAGCCAATCCATGCCCAACACCGCCGTGCCGGTAAACAGCACAAAGGCCGCAATATAATACAGGCCATGCTTCCGGTGCGCGGTCACAGCATAGATCATGAAAAAGAGCGCGGCCAGGAGCCCCGTCTGCTTGGTCAGAAAAGCCAGTGTGGTCAGCAGAGCGGCCAGTATCCAACCAGTGCGCGTGGGATGGAAGCGCAGGGCGCCCACCGCCAGCAGCAGAAAGAAGACAAACAGTGCATCCACCCGCGCAATATCCAGCCACGCGCCGGTCAGATAATAGGTGGACGCATACAATCCCGCCGCGATCAATCCTGCAAAATTATCTTTGGCTTCCTTGCGGACATAGACGAACAACAGCGCCATGCTGCCCAGCGAGGCCAGAAAGGAGATCAACCGTACCGGAACAAAACCGTTGCCCAGCACTGCCGCCGGAATAGCCGCCACATAATAGTAGAGAGGTGTGTAGATCGAAGGCACAAAATCCACCGAAGGCGGGACATACAGCGGCAGGCCATCCAGCACGCGCTGTACATGGTCCACACTCAACCCTTCCATCCATTCCAGTTCGAAGGGATAGGCCATGCGCCGCAGGGCCAGAACGATGAACATCAGGATGTAGCCCGCCGCACCGCAGGCAGCGGAAATTTTCAGGAACGGGGCAAGTCGGCGAATCCATCCGGTGCGGAAATCATCCGCGACGGCCAGCTGGTCATCCATTTACTGGAACTCCTCAAAAAGGTGCTCGCGAAAAGGTGGGCTTACGGCTGGGGAACGTACACGCGGAGCGGGCGGCTGGGTGCGCCGCTGACAGGCCAGAAGACGGACGGATCGGGAAACACGCCGGCTTTGCGCACATAGTCCGTGCGGTCGGCGATGTCCATAAAGCGGTCGTTATCCACATACACCGCATCGAAACGGTGCGCCTTGAAAGCGGCATCGATGCTGTCGAACAGCACCTGTTTGGCGTGCTCATTCTTGGCGCGCAACACATCATAGATCGGCAACGCGGTGGCATAAGGCCGTTTGCCAGCCTGCGTGGCCAGATAGCCGTGGTGGGCTACCCAGACTTCGCCGGGAAATTGCTGAATACTCTTGAGCAGCGTGTATCCGGCGGCGCGGTCGGCAGCGGTGGGGATGATCTCCTGCGGCAGGTAATACAACGTGGCCAGTTGCAGCACCAGCGCGCCGTAAAACAGGGGCAGGCCCCAGCGAGCAAGACGCGCTCGGGCAGGAAAGTCTTCCGGCAAGGCCGCGAGCACCTTCTGCCCTGCTGTGCGGAGCGCGGGCACCGCCACACCGCAGAGCAGCGCCAGAAATGCCCATGCGGGAATCACATCATTGGCAAAGTTGCCGTCTTTGATGCGCGGCACCCATGAAGCCAGCAGCACTCCCGCACCGGAAAACAGGTAGAACCACAACTCCTCGCGCGCGGCTTTCCCCGCCTGCATTATCAGGTACACCACGCCGCACAGACAGGCCACCATAAACGGTCGCAGCAGATCGCCCAGCACAAAATCGGCAATCCGTCCGGGAATAATATTGTGTCCGGCAGGAACATCCAGCGCATAAAAGCTGAACCAGCCGTCACTCGTGATCTGCAAAGCGGCGGCCGCAAATCCGGTCAATAGGACAAACACCGCCACAAAGGTGAGGCCGCCCTGTTTGCGCTGCCGAATAGCCAGCCACAACAGCGGAAGAGCCGCCAGCAGCGCGGTCTGTTTGGTGAGAGCCGAGAAAAAGAGCAGCACCGCCGCCAGCCCAAAGCCCACTCGGGTGCGGTGGAAGCGCAACAGGTAGAGCGCGCCCAGCAGCAGCAGCAAAAACAGGGAATCCACGCGGCCAAGATCCAGCCACGCACCGCCCAGGCGATAGGTCGCCGCAAACAGCCCCGCCGCAAGCAACCCGGCAAAGCGGCTCCTCGTTTCACGCCGCACCCAGAAGAAGAGGAGCGCCAGACAGCCAAGGGAAGAAAGCAGCGAGACCAGCCGCAATGGCAAGAAGCCCAAGCCGGTCACTTTGGCCACACCGGCGGAGACCACATAATAGAAGGGAGGATAGATGGCGGGGACGAAATCTACCGAGGGCGCGACATACAGCGGCTTGCCGTCCAGCACGCGCTGCACGTGATCCACCATGCTGCCTTCCACCCATTCCAGTTCGAACGGGTAGGAGATGCGCAGGATCGCCACCACGACATATATAAGGATATAGGCGGCGGCGAGACTTCCTGCCAAGTATTTCACAAGCGATGCGGCAGTGCTCCCGCTCGAGTCATCCACCATGTGCTTTTGCCTTATTTGACGGCGATTACGGTTCGCTCTTCGGCGACGGCCTTCAGGTAGCGAATCATATAACCCAGCTTATCGCGCCAGTCCTTCATCATACCAAGGGGCAAGCGGATCGAAAGCTGGCCGGATCCGGAGAACTCCACGGGAAAGCCGCTGCTTTGGGTGGTGATGTTCAGCACCCGTTCACGCGGCATGGCGTCCTTGGGGAATTCGATCAACGCCGCCGGACGCTCGATGGTAATCTTTTCCGCGCCCAGCTTCTCGCCTAAGATCCGCAACCGCACCATGTCGAACAGGTTCTGCGCCGCTTCGGGCGGTTTGCCGAAACGGTCAGCGACTTCGCTTTCGGTTTCATCCACCTGGGCAAGGTTCTTGGTGCGAGACAGTTCGCGGTAATAGTTCAGCCGCATGCCGCCTTCGGGCATGTAGTTCTCGGGGAAGAAAGCATCGGCTTCCACCTTCAGCTTCAGTTCCACCGGTTCGGGTTCCACACCATTGCCGTCGGTATGCTCGATCTGCACCTCCCGCACGGCCTCTTCGATCAGCCGCTGGTACATTTCAAAGCCCACGGCATTGATGTAACCCGACTGTTCGCGTCCGAGCAAATTTCCCGCGCCGCGAATTTCCAGATCACGCATGGCCACCTGAAATCCCGCACCGAGCGAGGAGAAGTTGGTGAGCGCCGCCAGACGCTCGCGGGCGATGCGCGACATTTCGAACTTGGGCGGCACCAGCAGATAGGCGTAGGCCTTGCGCGAAGAGCGGCCAATGCGTCCGCGAAGCTGGTGAAGCTGCGCCACGCCGAAGCGGTCGGCGCGGTTGACGATCATCGTATTCACGTTGGGCAGATCGAGGCCGGACTCGATGATCATGGTCGAGATCAACACGTCGAAACTGCCTTCGATGAATTCCATCATCACATGCGCCAACACATCCTCGTCCATCTGCCCGTGGGCCACGGCAAAGCGCACATTGGGCAGGATGCGCTCGAGCATCCGCTTGACGGCAGGAATAGACTCGATGCGGTTATGCACAAAAAACACCTGCCCGCCGCGTTCGATTTCGTAGAGAATCGCGTCCTTGATCACCTTTTCCGAGAACTGCACCACATCGGTTTCGATGGGCTGGCGGTTTGGCGGCGGCGTGTTAATTTGTGACAGGTCGCGCGCGCCCATCAGCGCCATGTGCAGCGTGCGCGGAATGGGTGTGGCGCTCATGGAGAGCACGTCGATGTTGGAGCGGATGCCCTTGATGCGTTCCTTCTGCACCACACCGAAACGGTGCTCCTCGTCGATGATCAGCAAACCCAGATCATTGAAGCGCACGTCCTTGGAGAGCAGCCGGTGCGTGCCGATGATCACATCCACCTTACCCTCTTCGAGCTTGCTTAAGGCGCGGCGCTGTTCCTTGGGCGCCTGAAAACGCGACACGACTTCGATGGCCACGGGCCAGTTTTTGAAGCGCTCCTTAAAGGTGCGGTAATGCTGCTGCGCCAGAATCGTGGTCGGCACCAGCACCGCCACCTGCTTGCCGTCGGTGACGGCTTTGAAGGCGGCGCGCATGGCGATTTCCGTTTTGCCGTAGCCCACGTCACCGGCAATCAGGCGGTCCATCGGCTGCAGGCTTTCCATATCGGCCTTGACCTCTTCTGCCGCGCGCATCTGGTCGGGGGTGTCCTCGTAGGGGAACATCGCCTCCATTTCCCGCTGCCAGGCGGTGTCGGGAGAATAGGCGATGCCTTTGACCGCCTTGCGCTGCGCATAGAGCTTGATCAGGTCCTCGGCAATCGAGAGCAGAGACTTCTTGGTCTTCTTCTTCAGTTCGCGCCAATCGCGGCCGCCGATCTTGGAGAGCGGCGGCTGAAATCCTTCGCGCCCGGAATACTTTTGCACCTGCGCCAGATTTTCCAGCTTGACAAACAGCGTCACGCCGTCGCGGTATTCGATCTTCAGCACTTCGCGCTGCACGCCGCCCACCTCGATCTTGGTCAGTCCGCGGTAGCGGCCAATGCCGTAATCCACGTGCACCACATAATCCCCGGGCTTTAAGGCGTCGATGTCATGCAGCGGCACGACATTCTTGAACTTCATAAAGCGGCGGCGGCGGCGCAGACGGCCAAAGATGTCGTGGTCCACCAGCACGGCCAGCTTGACCGCGGTCATAGTAAACCCGTGGTGCAGGCCGTCTTCGTAGACTTCGAAAGCGTTTTCCGGGCAGCCGCGCTCGATCAGCACCTGTGAGAGCCGGTCGCCGGCAATCTGCGAATCGCACAGCAGATAGGTCTGAATGCCGTCGCCGTAATATTCCTTCAGACGCTCGGCCACTAAAGGCAGATTGGCGGCGAAACGTTCCTGCGGCAGTGCGCCGACGTCGACGTGCCCTTCGTCGCCGTGCGGGGTGCTGCCTAAAAAGACCTGCATGAAGCCGCGCGCATCTTTGCGGATTTCGGCGGGATCGACAATCTTGATCGCTTCACGCTCGCGCGGCAGTTCGGCGTAGCGGTGGGTGCCGGAGGACTCTTCGCCGGTCTCTTCGGCGTCATCATCCTCTGCGTCCTCCTCGTCGAGGATCTGCGCCATCTCGCCGCCGTAAGCGAACTCTTCATCATCCTCGCGCTCGTCGTTGAGCGAGAAATTGCGGATGCGCTTGCCCACCGCCAGCGAGGCGCGGTCTTCGAAAATCTTCTTGACCGCATTCCACGCGCCGCGTCCGTCGGACCAGACGATAATCGTGTCCTTGGGCAGATGATCGAGCAGATGGGCATCTTCATCGTCACCCATCTCCGCGGCCATCAGCGTCACCTCTTCGATCTCGCCGGTGGACTTTTGCGTGGAGGGATCGAAGTGGCGGATGCTGTCCACGTCATCGCCGAAGAACTCGAGCCGCACGGCCTGCGACGCGCCGAAGGGATAGATGTCCACCACCGCGCCGCGCACGGCAAACTGCCCCACGCCTTCCACGAGGATTTCGCGCTTGTAGCCGGCGTCGGAAAGATACCGCAGCAGCGACTCGCGGTCCAGCGTTTCGCCCCGCGAGACGGTGTACATGTTGGCCGAGACGTCGCCCGGCGCGGGCAGCGGATCTAAAAGCGCTCCGGCGGTCGTCACCACCACCGGCTTCTTGCCCTGCGTGAGGGTGAGCAACACTTCGGCCCGCTCGGACTGCTCCACGGCGGTGAGCGCGCGCCCAAAAGCGGGCTTGCCGGGCAGCAGGCACGGACTGCGCTCGCCCATCAGCGTAGTCAGATCGTCCGCCACCTCTTCGGCGTCTTCCAGACTTTCCGTCACCAGCAGCACGGGCCGTTTGCAGCGGTCGTTCAGATATTCCACCACAAACGCCGCGAGCGATCCCGGCACATTTTTAACCAGCAGCCGCCCGCCGTCCGTCAGATGTTCTTCTATCTGCGAAAACGCGTCCGCCGCGAAAACTTTATCTTTTAACCAATCCATGAAATCTCGTTATGTCCGTCCATGTATCCAAATCGGTAGGGACACGGCTTGCCGTGTCCGACGTATCCATCGTAGATGCAAACGGCAGTTTGCCTCTTTCTCTATTCGTGCAGCACCGCAAGGCGTGGAAGTAGAATTCTATTCCGGTTCGTTCGCCGCCACCTGACCCTTGGCGCGCTGTTTGTCCTTAGGCAGGTTCATGCCGGTGAAGGCGAAGAAGATCGCCAGCAGCATGCTGATGATCAGACACAGGGGCACGCTTACAAAGGATACCAGAAAGGCGGCGAAGTAGCCGGTGGGGCCGAGGGAGTACATTTTGGTAATGCGCCGCACTTCGGTCAGGTCGGTATCACGCGCCAGCAGGCGGCCTTTGTGGCTGGCATACCGCCACAGCAGATTAAAGGACACCGCCATCATTACAAAGAACGCCGCAAAGACCGAGGTGGCGACCTGCTCCTGCGGGTGGCCGAGGTACTCGGCCATCAGCGCCGTCGGCCACGGCGTGAGCGTGATGAAAAAGAGCAGAAAGCCGTTGACATAGGGCAGCACATGGTCCGAGCGTTTGATGTGCGTGAACAGCTTGTGGTGGTTAAACCACATGATGAGAATCGTAAAAAAACTCAAAATGAAACCGAAATAGGACGGCCAGTCCTCCGCCAGCACGCTCAACAGGCTGGCGTCGTGCAGTTCGGACGGCTTGGGCACATGCAGTTCCAGCACTAAAAGCGTGATCGCAATCGCAAACACGCCGTCGCTGAAGGCTTCAATCCGTGCGGTGTCTTTTTCCGGTCTTTCGGTTGGGGTAGACAGTTTTTGCTCCGTGTGAAGTACCCCCTTTGATCCCCGCTAAAGCAGAGGGAGACGCTCTGATCCTTCCCCCTTTGAAAAAGGGGGAATCAGAAGGGGGTTACGCTTCCTTATCGTCCTCTTTCTCTTCTTCCTGCGAGCGCAAAAAAATCTTGCGGCCTTCGCGCATGGGGTAGGTGACGAAGTCACCCACGCCGCCCAGCAGTTTGCGGCCCAGCACCAAGCCCGGATCCACGTGCCGCAGGCCTACCTGCTTGATCTCTTCAACGGTAAAGAAAGCTTCGGGGTCGAGCTGATTGATCAGCTTGCACAGTTCGCGGACCTTCTGCCGCTTAACCACCACAAACACCACGTCAATCGGGCCGGCTTTGCTGTGGCCGTCCAGTTCGGTCATGGAGTAGCCCTGTTCCCACAGCTTCTCGGCGATGCCGACTTCCTGCCGTGCGAGAATCCGCACAAACTGATGCCCCAGCGCAATGCGGCCTTCAACCCATAAGCCCGTCGCCTGCCCCGCCGCAAACCCCGCCGCATACACGACAGAGAGATACCAGTTGCTGGAGAGGTTGGTGATCACCTGCCCCGCCACATTAATCCAGATCAGCACCGTCAGAAAGCCCATCAGCGCCGCTAAGAAGCGGTAGCCGCGGAAAATGCTGATGGTGCGGAAGGTGTCCAGTGTCTGATCCGCAATCCGCGAGAGAAACACCGCGGTCAGCAGCAGCCACGTATTGGCGTGCAGGAATTCTATCATCTACGTCTCTTTCCATTCATCCTGTTCCCATGGCGCGAGACGCGAGACTTGAGACTCGAAGAAGAGCAGTGTCTTCAAGTTTTCATGTCTCCGGTCTTTAGTCTCAAGTCTCTGGTCTCGAGTTTCTGGTCTCAAGTCTCCCGTCTATCTCCGGAAGATCCCGTTCATCGGTCCCAGTTGCTGTTCGCGGTACATCTCGCCGAGGCGCGAGGCACGGGCGACGGCCTGCTTCAGATCGGAGCCGTATTGGATTTCCACCCAGCGGAGTTGATTCAGTTCCAAAGCGGGAGGGCAGGCGCTGGAATCGGCGAGCATAATCAGCACCGGCTGGCTGAACTGCCATTCCCCGCGCGGTTTGATGCTGTTCAGCTCTTTACCGGTGAAGCGGCCGAGAATCGCGCTCAACGTGGCGGAGTCCACACCGGCGCACGGCGCGAGTTGCAGCACCAGCTCCCGTTTGAAGCGCAAGCTGGCCAGACCGCTGTCCACATCGGCCACCACGCGGTCCGGTTGTTTCCAGTTTTCGATGGAGAGAATCCCCAGATCCACACGCGAATTCTCCGCGCGCACCGCGCCGAAAAACTGCACCGCCGGCTCTTTGGCATACGCACTGATCGCCACCAGACAGACCACTGCCCATAAAATCGCTTTCATTTCAGCGTTTCAGCCTTTCAGCGTTTCAGCGTTTTCTTCAAATCTTGCCACCGAGGAATCCGTACAGCAGAAACGCCAGCACCACCAGCGTGATCACAACAAAGTTCCGGTCGCGCTCGCGGATGAAAGCCAACAGCGCAAACAGCACCCGCGCCACCGGAGTGATAATCAACAGGATCAGACCGAGCTGGATAATCCCGCGCGGCATCAGCGCCAGCACGCTGCGGAAAATTCCGGAAAAGCTGGTGTAGTCGGCGGACTCTCCGGCAAAGGTGCGGTAATCGGGAATGTCCGTGCCGTGTTTCAGCAGATAGAAAATGCCACCGATCAGCACCACCGCCGCCGCCGTCAGCACCCCCGCCCGCAGCAGATTC
Organism: bacterium; assembly: GCA_036504735.1. NCBI lineage: Bacteria > bacterium. Next base: position 290,638 of record DASXUQ010000009.1, on the reverse strand, counting down.
CCCATCGTGTTCTCAATTCCCCCCCGTTCACGGGGGGGCAAGGGGGGTTGGGCCCGGACTTCATCCTTCATCCTTCCGCCTTCATCCTTTCTGCTCACATCTTCCCCGCAAAGCCGTTATACATCATCTCCGCCGCCAGACCGAAAATCACGATGCTGAAGATAATGCGCAGCGTCCGGTTGCGTGTCTTGGGCAGGACGCGCGAGCCGAAGGTGGCGCCGCCCAACGTGCCCAGCATAATCGGAAAGGCCAGCGCCGGATCGATGTAGCCGCGGTGCAGATAGACCCCCGCACTGGCCGCCGCCGTGACGCCAATCATAAAATTGCTGGTGGTGGTGGAGACCTTGAAGGGCAGCCGCATCAGGCGGTCCATGGCCAGCACTTTCAGCGCGCCGGAGCCAATGCCCAAAAGACCGGAGAGAATTCCGGCAAAGGTCATCAGGGAAAATCCCGCGCCGACCTTGTGCACCGAATAAGCTTTCTTGCCATTGGCGGTCGGATAGGTGCTGCCCAGACGCAGTTTCGCTGCCAGTGGATCGGACGGTGTGCCGTCGGCAATTTCCTGGGGCGGATTCAGCGTGGCAATCGAAGAGTAGATCAGCACCAGGCCGAAGATCACGGCAATCACATGCGGCGAGATGAGGCCCGCCAGTCCCGCGCCGATCAGCGCGCCGAAGGTGGTGGCCACTTCAAGGAACATCCCCACCCGGATGTTGGTGAAGCCCTCTTTGACATAGGCCGCCGCCGCGCCCGAGGAGGTGGCAATCACCGTCACCAGAGACGCGCCGATGGCATAGCGGATATCCACGCCGAACAGCAGCGTAAGCATGGGCGTAATCACCACCCCACCGCCCAAGCCCGTCAGCGAGCCCAACAGCCCCGCAACCACCGCACCGGCAAAGGTGATTAAAGTAAATTCGAAAGTGTTCACAATATGATGTTCTTTCCGCAATCGGACGGCATGCTCTTATGGATATCCTGCGCCGTGTCACCTACCCTTGTCATCCTTGCAGCCCGCTCCCCTTACCTTGTCATCCTGCGGCCCGCCTCCCCTTACCTTGTCATCCTGCAGCCCGTCTGCGGGATGCAGGATCTCTCTTCCCTCCGACTCCCCGAGAGATCCTGTAAACCGCTGCGGTTTACAGGATGACAAGGTGAGTGGGTTCTGCGTTGCCTGCGCCCCGTCTATTTCAATCCGATCCTCTTCCCTCCCGCGCACAGGCCCACAAATTCCGCAATCCGTTTCGTGCGCGTTGCGGGCCGCTTGGCATCGTTAATCCATTTCATGCACATCCGCACATACCCCGGCGGCAGCGTGGCAAAATACTTTGCCGCCGGGGCATTTGCCTGAATCGCCATCGTCACATCCGCGCCGACCTCGAGCGCGGTCTTCTCTTCTTTCCTATTTCCTATTTCAGCTTTCCTATTTTCCAAAACCGCTCTCCCCGCCTCGGTCATCAATCCCGCCTTGAGCAGTTTTTTCACCCGCGCGCGGTTGGAGTCCGACCACTTACTGCCCGCCTTGCGCGGGGTGAACTTCTGCGCGTAGCACTCCTCATCGAGCCGTTTCACCAGGCTGTCAATCCAGCCGAAGCAGAGCGCTTCCTCCACCGCATCGTCATAGGCAATACGCGGCTTGCCGGTGTGCCGCTTATAGAACACCAGCCAGACTTCGCTCTCGCGGTCATGATGCTTCTCCAGCCACGTGCGCCAGTCCTCACGCGTGGTCAGATGCAGGGTCTTGAACGTACGGCCGGTTTTCAAGTCTCTGGTCTCCGGTCTCGAGTCTTACGCGCGTGTTAGCCCGCCTTGCGCAGATCCACACCCATCAGGTGGGCCTTCAGATAGCAATGGAATTCCGTCCAGCCTTCACACATCATGAAGGCGCTCTTGAGGTCCTTGCTCCGGTAACCGCTCTCGTGGACGCGGAAGATGGTCTTGTTGTCCTTGCGCAGGATTTCATAGCGGATGGTGGTCTTGTATTTGCCACCCATCATCTCCTGTGCCTGAATCACCAGTTCTTTGTTCTTGACATACTTCACCACTTCCACCGGCATCCAGCCCCACTCTTTCCAATACCATTCCACCGTGCCCGGCTTGTCGAAGCTGCCGCGCATGTCATCGAGGAAATACTTGATGAGGTGTTCGCGCTTCGTGGCCGCGTCCCACACTTTGGAAACCGACGCCTTGAACGTGTTCGAGGTCGTGTACGTGATCGGCCCCTTGCCCACCGGCAACTTCTGCTTCTCGACTCTCGGCGGCAGTTCCTTCTTCGCCGTCTTCTTTACTGCCTTCTTGGCTGCTTTCTTCGCGGTCTTCTTTACAGTTTTCTTCGTGGCCATGAGAGTTTTCTCCTTGAAGGTTGAGGGTATAACTATGTCCCCAAGTGCGGACATCATGAATGATCCTGTAGGGGCGAACCTGTGTGTTCGCCCGCCCTTGAGCAGAGTAGTTGCACAGCTTGCTGTGCCAAAACGCTAGACGATACCAGCGCAGGATGCGATGCACTATTTCAATTGTTTAATGTATCGAGGCGCTATCCACTGACATACGATCCCGCGCCAAGCCGCAGCAATCGCAACGATAGTGTCTCGTCCGGGCTAAACCTCTTGATCATGAGGTCGCGCTGTTGCTCTTTCGATCTTCCTAATTGAAGCGTCCGCAGTTCATCAATATATGACAGATCGTTCAGTTCTCGCTGACGCGGAGCAGCACCGGCGCAAAAATCGTAAAGCTGATTTGAGGATGAATCGAGCGAATGGCGATCGGCGATGTCAACCTCTAAGACACGGTAAAGCGAGAGAACACAGAGGCTCTCAAACACGGTTGGATCAATGTAGTCAGAGAGGAATACCTTGGGAGGTGATGATTGTGTCTCTGACCACAGTTCGGCAAATGCTGACACAACTCGACCAGGATACCTGAGGAGAGTAGATACGTCTTTGCTAACGTAAGCTTCGATCAGGAGGCGGTTCTCGCCAAGTTCATCAATCGATGGCAAGACTTTCAACAACTCTGGAAGGTCATCTACCGGGCGCAAGTAAAGAAGTCGGTTTGCATAGTACCTGCATTCGCGGGCGAACCACTTTCGTTCAGCAGTTCCTAATGGTATTCCCTTGGCCACGATCTGTTCCAGTTGGCGCGAATACCTATCGCGCATCTGGATAGCCATTTGTAGAATTGTCTTTTGATTTACGAATATGGACTTCACGAAGTGTAGTGGGCGCAGACCGCATTTGCGACTTTTCCAAGCTATGTAGCCCCACCATCGTGGGCTCGTCGAGATCGCGGCGAGCCGACTGAGAGGGATGTTCACTCCTGCGTCGGCGAAAATCCCTCGAAGGTCATTCACTTTGTCCGGATGTACAGCAAGGTAGGTGACCAATCCACTCACAAGATCTTGAAACTGCGGTTCAGCCGTTGGTTCATAAAGGCCAGAGTGGTGTCTTTGCCAAGTTTCGCGGCTGACGTAATCAGTTTTTCGCTCGTGCATAACCAACCCTTCGTTTTCGAGCACCGCCGCGATCCGCTGCCTGACGAGCTTTTCTTCGGCCCTCGAACAAACGATGAAGATGTCGTCCACATAACGACAATATTTGTTGGGAAAAGACTTGCTTAATTCCGTGTCTACACGTTCCAATGCTACGTTGCCTAGCATGGCACTCAGGAGCGGGCCAACCGGAATTCCTCCTGAACCGCTGGTGTTTGTCAATGCTGCTGCAAAATTCTCGATTGCATCGGAATATCTAGTGTCCTCAATCGAGTGTAATTTTTCCCGAAGTCTCCTGAGCAACGGTTCGGTTCGAACGCTTGCGTAGAATCTCTTGATGTCAGTAATCAGCACTCCCTCCGCTTGCTGATCTGTCAGAAGTGTTGAGATGTGGGAATTCAGCTTTGTGAAGCCATGCATGTAAAAAGCGAAACTCCTTCCGCTTCTTAGCGACGGCGGCCATTGGTAGCTGTAAACTGCGGTGTGGCTGTTGAACTGCGATTGTTTACCCAAGAACGCCAATATGAACGCTTCAATCATACATGTCATGGGACTGCACGTCGTGAAGGTTCGGTATTCTGGTTGCCCTTTAATGTTGGCACTTTTGATGCCCTGAAAGGAACGACACCTAGGCTCAAAACCTGAGAGCAATTTGCGTGTAATCAGGCGCGCGCCATATTCGGACTTTGGATCTACAATTACCGAGTCCAGTAGCAGCCTAAGCCCCAGATACGTTGGACCATAGAGGTTGCGGTATTCGTTTAAGGCTCTCACGGCAAGGGTCTCAAAGTCTGGCATCTGTGGTCTCCTGTGTGGACCTGAACTCGCGAACGAGAATTGTGCCGTGTAGTTCGAAAGCCTTAATAGGGTGAAACCAGTCAAAACGAATGCTCGGCTGTGGCTCGCCTTTGGGTTTAAGCCAGCTTATCTTGTCCCTGAACCAGTCTGCTACCTTATCGAGGAGCTTCTCGCTGCTTGTCATACCAGGCTCAACCCACAACAGTGTTCGCGAGCCTTGGTACAGCCGCTCTGCAACATGGTTAAAGGTCCGCGAGAAATCATTGAACTGGGATTTCATCGCTCCCCCGAACGCTGCGACTACAACGAGATATTGGCCCGATGCACGTGGCCTTCCATCCAACCATACGTCAACTAACTGCGCGGTTGTCGTAGGGCGTTTTGCGTCCCAGAATTCCGCCTTTCTGGTAAGGTGGATCCCTTGCGCCGTCAACCATTCTGATATTTCTGCCAGTTGCTTTTGATACATTTCCGCCGCCTTCGGCGAAATATCACCTCCGACGATGTCCACATTCAGAGGCAATTTTGGCAAAACTCCACTTTGACGCAAATCCGCCACAGTCGCAATCATCGATAGCACAGCAGCTCCGCACCCGCATGGCACGTCAAGAATCGAAACTTGTCCTTCAGATAGGAGCGTAAGAATGTCACTTGACTCCTCTTGGAATTTCGAACTAGGATCAAGAATTAGATACTCGACTCTCGCACATGAAGCAGCAAATCGATGCGCAAAGTGGGCCATAGTCTCTTCATCAGAAGACCCTCCTATGAGTTCCGAGTCTGATGGTGTCCGCTTACACGCTTCATCCAGTAAGCCTTCATCTTCAAGATTTTTTTGATACAAGCGGACAAGCTCCTTTGGAAGGTGAAGTACAGCATTGCTCCATAGGTGCGTGGGAATCTGCTGTTCCGGTATTATGGGCATATCACGACCCCTGTTTTAGAAAGACGTTATTCAGTATGGCCAAGATGAGCGTTTACTCTCCAGTCGCATTCTCCAGAAGTGTGTCCCTGTAAGAGTCACCGATGTTACCTTTATCAATTAGCATCATGCGTTCCTTCAATCACTCTTCTTATCACTCCGCCGTTCGCTTCGAGCAATTCCCGCGCTCTGTCCGCGCCGACATTTTTCCAATGCATCACCAGGGCCGTCTTCAGTTCACCGTCGGCATCTTTCATTAAGGCATCGGCCCACTCATAGTCGCATTGGGTGAGGTCCATCAGGATGCGGCGCATGCGAGCTTTGAGTTTTTCCGAGGTCGTACGCAAATCCACCATCAGGTTCTCATAGCACTTGCCCAGCCGCACCATCGAAGCCGTGGTCAGCATGTTCAGCACCAACTTGGTAGCGGTGCCGGCTTTCAGGCGGGTCGAGCCCGTCAGGGCTTCAGGCCCTACCGGGACAGAAATCACCACATCGGCAAAGTCGTCTGTCCCCCCTGCTTGCGGGGGGGTAGGGGGAGGCGGATCGTTGCATATAATAAACACTGTCTTGCTACCCCGCTCGCGTGCGTACTGCAAACTACTGATAACATATGGCGTGCGCCGCGAGGCCGTAATTCCGCAGACCACATCATTGGCGCATAAAGAACACAAATCCAAGTCGCGCACGGCCTGTCCGGCGTTATCTTCCGCGCCTTCCACCGCCTTGACTAAGGCTCCATAACCGCCCGCAATAAACCCTTGCACCTGCCAGGGTTCGGTGCCAAAGGTCGGTGGACACTCGGCGGCATCCAAAACACCCAGCCGGCCGGAGGTCCCCGCACCCACATAAATCAGCCGGCCGCCGCGCTGCAGGGCCGGGACAATCAGGTTCACCGCCTGCTCAATATCCGGCAGGGCCGCCGCCACTCGCTCCGGCACGGTGCGGTCCTGCTCATTCATCGCCAGCAGAATCTCCGGCACCGACATCGTATCCAGCCGCATGGTGGCCGGATTACGCTGCTCGGTAGTCAGACCCTGAAGTTCTTCGAAAACAGATTTCGTCATGGTATGTTCAGTTTATGCTATCTGTTACAGAGCGGACAGGCAGGAGCCTGCCCCCAAGCTTTCATGCCGTGGGGCGTCCTTCCTTCATCCCTCATCCTTCCGCCTTCATCCTTCTCAAAAGCACCAGCCGTCCGCCGTCGCTCAAGGTCCGTTCATCGGCCAGCTCGACTTTCAGGCGGTCGAGGTTGGCTTCATCCCGCCACTTCTTGCCTTTCCAGAGCAGCCAGTAGCCGTCTTCCACCAGATACTTGCGGGTCCATTTGATCAGCTCGGGCAGATCCGCCACGGAACGGGCGGTAATCACATGGTAATAGCCGCGGTAGAGTGCTCCCAGACTTTCCACCCGCCAGTTAACCACCTGCACATTAGTCAGGCCCGTTTCACGTGAAACGCGCTGCAAAAATGCTGATTTTCTGGAGTTTGACTCCACCATCGTGACCGTAAGCTTGGGGCGCGCCAAGGCAATGGGGATGGCCGGAAAGCCCCCGCCGGAGCCCACATCCAACAGTTCCCCCGATTCCGGGACACAGGATAGCCCTTCAATGCTGGGCTGGATATGGCGGTGCACCAGCCGCTCCCGGTCGGCATGAGACACGAGCGAAAGGCCCGCCTGCTCAACGCGCGTGGCAAAGTGGGCCAGCGCCGTCCAGCGGACATCATCCGCTTCCCAGCCCAGGCCTTGAATAGCTTCAAAGATTTTTTTGGTCATAGAAATAGTACCCCCCTTCATCCCCCCTTATTCTAAGGGGGGAGACCCGCCCCCCCTGAATCCCCCCGTGAACGGGGGGAGACCCGATTGCCCTCCCCCCTTTGAAAAAGGGGGAATCAGAAGGGGGTTCGGGTGGCAACAGGGACGTGAATTGGAGAAGCAGAGAGCTCATAGCCCCTGCGGTTTCACGTGAAACATTAAGCCTGCGAAAGACCGCGCAGTCTTCCGCGCAGAATCCCTTCGACGCCGCGCAGGCGACCGGGGTGCAGGGTCACCCTGCGTTTCACGTGAAACAATAGGACCGGGTCAGGATCTCTTCATCTTTTTCAGATGAATCAGCAGGGCACTGCAGTCGGACGGGCTCACGCCGTCAATCCGGCCCGCCTGACCAAGGGTTTGCGGGCGGTAGCGGCCCAGCTTCTCCCGACCTTCAGAGGAGATAGACACAATCTGCGCATAATCAAGATCAACCGGGAGCTTCATCCCCTCCAAGGCCTGCAACTGTTCGGCGCGCAGCGTTTCCCGTTTGACATAGCCTTCGTACTTAACATCCATCTCCACGGCGGCCAGCAGGTCTTCATCCTCGCCGATGCGGCGGATGGCGGACAACTCCGGCTGTGTGGCCAGCAGATCGGTCAGGGAAATCTCCGGCCGCTTCAAAAGTGCCGCAAAGCGGATCCCTTTCAGGCTGGGATCAGCCAGGATACCGCTGTCGGATAGCTCTTCCAGCTTCGTTTCGGCTAAGAAGCCTTCCACATCGGCAATGAGCTGCTTCTTCTGCTGGCAAAGCTCGTATTGCTCATCGCTAACCAAGCCAAGGCCGCGTCCAATGTCCGTCAGGCGCAAGTCCGCATTGTCCTGGCGCAGCAGCAGCCGGTACTCGGCGCGGGAGGTAAACATGCGGTAGGGCTCTTCGGGAGTCTTGCGGATCAGATCATCCACCAGCACCCCGATATACGCCTGATCGCGGCGCAGAATCAGCGGCTCTTCTCCTTTGACCTTCCTGGCCGCATTGATCCCGGCCATCAACCCCTGTGCCGCGGCTTCCTCATAACCCGTGGTGCCGTTGATCTGCCCGGCAAAGAACAGTCCCTCTAATGGCTTGGTTTCCAAAGAGTAATGGATCTGATGCGCGGGAAAAAAGTCGTACTCCACTGCATAGCCGGGCCGCATCATCTCCGCCTTTTCCAGTCCCGGCACGGTGCGCAGGGCGGCGTACTGGATCTCTTCGGGCAGGCTCGAACTGAAGCCATTCATATAAACTTCCGCCGTCTCCCAGCCTTCGGGCTCGAGGAAGATCTGGTGATGATCCTTGTCGGCAAAGCGCACAATCTTGTCTTCAATGGATGGGCAGTAGCGCGGTCCCCGGCCCACAATTTTACCCGAGAAGAGCGGCGAGCGCGTAAGACCATTTCTAAGAATGTCGTGCGTCTCTTCGGTAGTCCGCGTAAGATAACAACTAAGTTGTTTACTATATTTGGCTTGCGTGCGCTTGGAGAAGGGAATAATCCGCCCGTCTCCCGGCTGCGGTTCGCACTTGCTGTAGTCAATGCTGCGGCCATCCAGCCGTGGGGGCGTACCGGTTTTCAGTCGACCAAGGTTAAAGTCTTTGCGTAACAAATTTTCGGAAAGCTGCGTGGCCGGCCCTTCGCCGATCCGTCCCGCCGGCATCGAGAACTCTCCCATATGGATCAGGCCATTCAAAAAAGTCCCCGCACACAGCACCGCGGCGCGACACTCGAAGCGCTGGCCGGTCACGCAGATGACTTCGGAAAGACGGCCGCCCGCCGTGCCGAAGTCAATCGCCATGTTCTGCTTAAGATCAAGATTTTTCTGAGCATCCAGTGCTTGCCGCATGGTCCGGGCATAGAGTTGCCGGTCACACTGCGCGCGCGGCGACCAGACCGCCGGCCCCTTGGAGCGGTTCAGCATGCGGAATTGCAGGGTTGCAAGGTCGGTAACGCGCCCCATCTCCCCGCCCAACGCGTCAATTTCCTTAACCAGTTGCCCCTTGGCAAGCCCTCCAACCGCAGGATTACACGACATTTGCCCGATGGTTTGCAGATTCTGCGTCACCAGACAGGTGCGTAGTCCCATGCGCGCACACGCCAGCGCCGCCTCGCACCCCGCATGGCCACCACCTATAATAAGGATGTCATAAGAAGAAGTCATTCGACAAAGTCCGGATTATGCTTGTCCCGCTCCCAATTTGAAGGATTGTTTTTAATATACTGCTGGTGATTTGAAAGATCGACCTCATCGCGGATAATGTGCTCGTGGAAACGGGATTGCCAAACAATGATTGGCTGGTTAACCGTTGCTCGAATCTTGCGAGTCACGCCTGCTTTGTAATTGCCGACAATCGTATGCAGCGAGCATGGATGCAAAGGTCCAAAAGTACGGGTAGGGACACGGCTTGCCGTGTCCGGCCCGATTCGAAGAGCCTCATCATATTCCGCTTGGGGAAGAAAGAGAATACCATGCATGTGGTTCGGCATGATCACAAATACATTGAGCACGATCTTTGGATAATGCGTTGGAATTTGGAGCCAATCTGATGCGGCGATCTCACCTTCCCGGCTCATCAACATTTTGCCGTCATATATTTTTCCGAACAACTCCGCACGCTGCCATGTGCAGATGGTGACGGAATATCCCCCACGACCTGCGTAATCATACCACGGGAGCCGAGTGATTTTTCGATGTGGCAGATCATCGTCGCCTTGCGACATGGCATTGTCCTCACGATGACGGACACGGCAAGCCGTGTCCCTACCCATCAATCGTTCACCCATTACCGCCCCATCATCATCTCTTCCAATTGAAACCTGTGCCGCTGCGGATGCACCAAGGCGTGCTCCATCATGGCTTCGATGGGATAGTCCATATTCCAGCGGGATTTGTAGGAGGGTCGGGACATAGCTTCCTCATCTATCGAAACCAAAGGCAGACGCCAGCGGGAGTTCAGGTGCAGAAGGTAACCCTCGGCTTCGGCGGCCACACGCTCAGCGGGCGGGGCCGGATCAATTTGCGGATCGGGAAGACCGAGCTTTTCACACATCCACACCATATAGCCGCGCGCGGCGCGCAGCACATGATGCAGCAGCGCCTCCAGCGACGCATAATCGGGATCTTCGGTTTGGGGAAGCGCGAGGTTCGCGGCCTTCGCCCTCCGCCAGGTCGCGATAAATTCCGCCATCGCGCGTTCGTGCATCAGGATCATCGCCCGCGCGCCGCGATAACGGTAGTCCGGCAAATCGGCAACAGTGCTCATGCTTTCTTCCTCTTCTTAAGGGCCGCCTTGTTGGCTACGGCAATCGCCTTCTTCGCCCACTCCCGCAGCGCCTCCGGCTCTTCGAGCACATCGATGGGCACTTCAAAATAGTTCATCTTGTACTCGGGCTTGTTGGCATCGGGTGTAAACGCGCTCATTCCTGCCGCCACAAAATTCCCGCGGTTGGAATCATCCACCTTCAGATACAGCACGTCCTCGTCAATCAGCGCAAAGGCCTTGGCCTGATGAAACAGGCAAAGCGCGCCGAACATCTTTCTCGTCGTCACACCGCGCACGAGTCGCATCTGCTCGAGCACGTACGCAAGATAATCTTCAGAAACCGGCATTGTTCCTCCCGCCGAAGGCGGCCTTGGGTGCAGGGGTCACCCCTGCTATTTTTTGACCAGTTCCACTCTGCGGTTCTGCGCTTTGCCTTCGTCGGTCTTGTTGTCGGCGACAGGCTTGGTGTCACCGTATCCAACGGCGCTCATGCGCGCGGCATCAATCCCGTTATCCACCAGCGCCTTTTTGACACTCGCGGCGCGTTCTTCAGACAGCTTCTGATTGGCATCGCTCTTGCCGACATTATCCGTGTGCCCCTGGATCTCCACCTTCAGACCGGCGTTGCTCTTCATCAGGTCCACCATCTGCTCGATGATCGGCTTGGAATCGTCCTTGATCGTTGCCTTGCCGGTATCGAAATTGATGGCCAGCGCAATATGCCCCGTGGCGTTCAGCGAGTCCAGCATGATGTTGGAGGTGATCTCCTGCTTCATAGCTTCTTTCTGCACCACCACCAGCGTGTAGCCCGCGCCGTCGTCGCGTCCGGCCACGTGCACCCAGGTCTCCGCCGCACCCTTACTGATCTTTCCCGTCAGACGCATCATATCCTTGTCGTCGAGGTAGACCACTTTGCCCCCGGCCTTTTCCACGGCGTTCTTGAAATTGTGCAGCAGGCCCACATAGGATGCCGCCTTGCCTTCGTGGAAATAGTAGTCCACCTTCCAGAACTTCCCTTCCGCGCGCTGCACCGTGGTCTCGTCGCCCGCCATGGGAAAATCAAAGGCGTTAAAGTCGTTGATCTCACAGTTGTTGATAACATAGCCGGGCAGACGGTTGAACTGCGGCGGATCCACACAGCCTTCGGTATCTAAAGGATCACCCAAAGCCGTCAGGGCAAACAGACAGAGCGCGCACACGAAAAGTACGGATGAGACAAACGTTTTCATCGGGAAAGTTCCTCGGTGGATAAACAGAAATCGGATCACACGGATTGATGGTGTTCGGCCGGCTGTTGCGCGGCACAGAGTTCTTCGATTTGCAGGACGTGGCGGAAAGCGTGGCACACCAGATGTTCGAGCATCATGTGAACCGTATACATCTCTTTCCAGGGGGTTTCGTAGGAGACATCGTAGAACCGTTCCGGCTCCACGTTCTCCAGCGGCTCGCGCAGCTTTTCCAGCAGGTAGATCAGGTACCAGTCGGCTTCCTTGTCGATCGCCAGCACGTCGGGCGGTTCAGTGATGCACGGATCGGGCAGACCCAGCTTTTCGCAGATCCAGGTCATGTTTTCCTGCGCCACTTGCAGCACGTGACGCACCAGATACTCCAGAGACTCGAAGGCGGGATTGTCCGTCTCCGGCAGCACGACCCCTTGCGCTTTAGCCTTGCGCCAGCTTTCCAAAAAATGCCGCAGCCCATACTCCTGCAAGATCAGCAGCGCCCGCGCCGCGCGATACTTGTAGTTCTGAAGTTCGGTAAGTGTTTTCATAAAGAATTTTTCCCATTAAGTCATGATAACAGAAAACTCGGATTGTGCTGGTCGCGCTCCCAATGCACCGGGTTATCTCGAATATACTGCTGATGGTTGACCAGATCCACGTTGTCACGAAGAATGTGCTCGTAGAAATTGCGCTGCCACAACCGCCGGTCAAACGGCAGCCACCCCTGCTCTTTGACATGGCGCATATAGTCGTTCGTGGACATCGTCTTGAACCATCGTATGATCTGCTGTAGGGGCGCACCTGCGTGTGCGCCCGTCTGATTACACGCCAGCAGAAGTCCGTGAAAGTGGTTTGGCATGACCACATATTCATCAAGCATCACATCATACCGCTGCTCGAGTTCGAGCCACCATCGTTCCACCATTTCCCCTGCGGGACCGGGCCGCATCTGCTCGTCAACCACCGTACCGAAGAAACAGATCCGATGGTGAGTACATATCGTCAGAGAATAGGAAGCCACGCCGGAATAATCAAAATGTGGCAACCGAATGTGCTTGCGTTTCGGAAACGGGCGGACGGAATCCATGGCTCCCTCGCACCTTCTCTCGCACCGGGCGCACACATAGGTGCGCCCCTACTTTCCGATACAAAACTTCGAAAAGATCCTGTCCAGAATTTCTTCGCCCACCGTTTCGCCGGTGATCTCGCCTAAGGCATTCACCGCGTCACGCAGATCGGAAGCCATCAGGGTGGATTGACCAATTTGCAATTGCGCGCGCTCCAGGCTACCGATGGCGCGCGTCAGTGCGTCGTGATGCCGCGCTTCGGAAATGATAATCTCCTGTGCGCCGAACTCCTCCCCTATCGTCAGCGCGAGAATCTGATGCAGCAGTTCTTCCACCCCCGCGCCTGTTAAAGCGGAGATGCGATGCGCGGAAACGAAGGCAACGGGCGCACGGCTGTGCGCCCCTACGACGCCGTTCAGGTCTGTCTTATTCCACACCAGCAGCGTCCGCTTGCCGAAGGTATTCTCTTCAGGCCAATGGGGATCGCTCGCATCCACCACCAGCAGCACCACGTCGGCCTGCTCGATGGCGCGGCGCGTGCGGGCAATGCCTTCGCTCTCGATGCTGCCCGCCGCCTCGCGCAGCCCCGCCGTGTCCTGCAAAATCAGTTCGATGCCTTCAACTTCAATATGCGCTTCCACCACGTCGCGGGTAGTGCCCGGCTCGGGGCTGACAATCGCCCGGTCCTGTCCGGAGAGCGCATTCAACAAGGTCGACTTCCCCGCATTGGGCGCGCCGACAATCGCCACCCGCAGCCCCTCGCGCACCACCCGTCCCCGCGCAAAGGTCGCCGTTAGCGCCCGCATCTCCTCCATCAGTTCTCGCAGGGTCGAAAGCCGCTCGCTCTGCGCCTGAAACTCGACATCCTCCTCAGAAAAATCCAATTCCAGTTCCAAAAGCGCCAGCAGATCCAGCAGCCGCGAGCGCATCGCCGACACCTTGTGTGACAACCCGCCCGCCAGTTGCCGTGCCGCCGCGCGTCCTGCCTGCTGGGTGCGCGAATGAATCAGCTCCGCCACGGCTTCGGCCTGTGCCAGATCCAGCTTGCCGTTCAGAAAGGCGCGCTCGGTAAATTCTCCCGGCCGTGCCATCCGCGCCCCTTGCTCCAGCAGCAGTTCCAGAATCCGCGCCGCCGCATACCGGCCGCCATGACAGGAGATCTCCACCACATCTTCTCCCGTGTACGATTTCGGCGCCCGGAAGAAGGTAAGGATGACCTCATCGATGAGTTCGCCGTTGTCTAAGTACGAACCCCCTTCTTTTCCCCCTTTTTCAAAGGGGGAAGAATCTGAGTCTTGCGGTGATCGTAACCTTCGCGGCGGCAGGGCTCTTTGGGCCTGCCCTGCCCCGCCTTGCGATATCGTCACATCAGCCATCGGGTCTCCCCCCGCTTTAGCGGGGGGACCAAGGGGGGGCGGGTCTCCCCCCTTAGCATAAGGGGGGATTAAGGGGGGTATCTCTCGCGCGTAGATGCGCGCAAAGTGTACCGTATTCGCCTCCGGCAGCACGGGCGGGTTGCGCGGACTTAACCCGCCCCTACCTGTCAATTGCTCCACCACCTCCCATGCCTTGCTTCCGCTCACACGCAGCACGGCAATCCCACCGATGCCGGGCGGGGTCGAAAGGGCGCAGATCGTGTCAAAAGCTGATGTCAATGTGTTGCCGGCAATTCATACTCGAAACGGCCATTCTGAAAATCGAGGGTGATCGCCCCCTTGGCCGCCACATCGCTGCCCAAAATCCCGTCGCGCTTCACGCCGGATGTCTTGGCTTCAGGTCCGGTGCGCAGGTTTTTGAACTGCAACGCGTAGCCATTGGTGTACAGCGTCAGGTGCGGCACTACGGCGGCCTTGAAACTCTCCATGCCGCCCGCACCGCCAACCATCGTACGCCGCTTGTGATAGGTTTGGGCGGGGAGCTTGTTAAGGCCGCTCTGGCCAAGACAGGTGGAATTGGCGCCCGTGTCCAACAGAAAATTGAACCGTGTGCCCTGCTCATTCTGGAGCATTACCATCGGCTCGCCCAGATCAAACAGGTTGCGCGGCATGCCGTCCTTTTTCTGTGGCGGCTGCACCACGGCGATCTTGTTCCGGTAATCCATTTTTACATTCAATTCGCGGAGCAGATTCCAGCCGACAATGCCGTCAATCCTCAGCAGCGTGATCACCCCCAGCAACCTGAAGCGCAGATGGGAGGCTTCAATGATCGCCACGGGATGGTGTTGTACCAGCAGCTTGCCCCAGCGCAGGCTGTCTACCACCGCCGCCTGAATGGCCACGGTTTTGGTGTTGGATGTTCCCGCCTGTGCGCTTTCTTCCGCCGCCCTGACGCCGCATTCCTTCGCGAAATCCGAAGAGAGCACGCTCACCGCGGCTCCTGTATCTACGATGAACCGCCGTGGATGGCCGTTGACCATCACCTCCACCGTCGGCAGACCCACGCCGTTGAGTTTGATTGCCGTCGTATCCGGCGCAGCGGGCAGATCCACCTGCTCTTGGGGAGCAGCGGCATAAACCTTAACCAGCGCGCGCATGTCTTCCTGTGGATCTACCGTGCTGGTGTCACGTGTGTACAAATCCAGAATATCTTTCCAGCGCGCGCGGGTAAACAGCAGGTTCTCCAGCAGCTCCCGCGACCGGTGGCGTGTGGCCGAATCCGCCGTGGACATCCACACCTTGCGCACAGCTTCCACCGCCTCATCGGTCTTGCCGTCCAGCGCCGTCTGCATGGCCGCGGCCAAGTCCTTATGCTCGGCGCTCTCTTCCTGCCGTTGGGCATACGGCAGATCCACATTGTCCACGGCATCCCAGAAGGATGTATAGGCCTGCACCGTCTGCGTCGCCGGCGCGGGGGGAGTCTCGGGCTTGACCGACAGCTTCATCGAGGCACAGCCGCCGAGGGTCAGTGCCGCAACCACAAGTGTGACAAGAGAAACGCTACGCTTCATGCGTCAACTCCTCTTAAGTTTCCGGGCAATAAAAGCCAGCACGACAGCCCCGCCGGGTATGGGCAGGGCAGATCGCAGGCAAGGGGATTCGGTCGCGGTCACGGGCATCGCATCACAGGCCGGGCGGCGCTCACGGGGCCTTCTTTTCCTGAAGCTTCTTCGTCCAGAAATCAAAACCGCGCGCCGGAACAAAAATATCCACGCCAATCGCCAGGCTGTCCGTGGGGTTCTCGATGCGGTGCGGTTCGTTGGGTGCGAACCAGGCCGTGTCTCCCGGACCCAGCAGCGCCTCTTCCCCGTCGCCATTCACCACCTTCATCTGCCCCTGCAAAATGAGCGACACCTGCTCGGACGGATGGGTGTGCAGCGGCGAGGAGTGCCCCGCCGGCTTTTCAAAATACTCTAAGGACATGTTCGCGCTTCCGGCCAGGCTTACCCGTTTCCACTCCGGCTCCGGTTGATAGGTTTCCCCATCCCTCAGCAAGACAACTTTCATGATGCTCTCACCGTCTTCATTTTCGCTTTTTACGCTCTTCGCTTTTCGCTTTTTAAGCAATCAGGCTCTGCCGCACCGCATGAACATAATCCGTGTAAGCCGGTTCGAGGCCCGCCGCACGCATGTCCGAGGCAATCTGTCCGCGATGATACGCCGAGTGCATCACCAACTGGGTGAGCACGTCGGACACAAGGTTCGCCCACGGCTCGCCCTTGCTGTTGACATAAGTGATCTTCCCGTCAAGCTGCTCGGGAGTGATCATTCGCAACTGATCGTGCCAGCCTTTGGCGATGTCGCTCAATTCCTGCTCGCACTGTGCCAGAGACAACTCCGGCCACACTTTGGGACTCGCCTGCTGTCTCCAGCGTGCCAGCCACATGGCCTCGGCACCCACGATGTGCCCCAGCCGTTTGAGCACCTGCGGCGACGGCGGCGCTCCGGAGACGCGAATCGCCTCAATGACTTCCCGGTTCGCCCACTCGTCATATTCGAACAGCTTCCGGAAGTGATGCAATAAGTCCATAACTATTGCCTCCAGATAACGGGAATAGACTCACTCCTTTACCAGCAGCACATTGACCGCCTTCACCACCACCTTCACCGTGTCGCCGGGCTGAAGATTCAACTCTTCGAGCGATTCGATTGTCATCACCGACGCCATCGAACCGGGGCTGGACAGGTCAAGCTTGACCTCGCACATAAGCTGCCCCTTCTTGATCTCCGTCACCTTGCCGACCAGTTGATTGCGTGCTCCGTACTTCATAATGTGCTCCTTCTTCAATTTTTAACTTTTACTCTTTTCAGACAATTCCCCCACAGCTTCCTTAAGGCGCTGCCCATTCAGCGGCGTCATGGTTCCGGCGGCCCTCCAGCGCACAAAACCCGCCGCATCCAGCAGCAAGGTATACGTGGTGTGGTCATTGGGCAGATGCAGGTCTCTTAAAAAGCGGCTGCGGCCGGCGCTCAGCACCACGGTGTTTTCATACACCGCCGGATCCTGCGTACTGAAATTGTTGTAAGCATCCACCGTGCAACGCGTCAAACGGTCATTGAAATTCGAGACCGACACTTCGCGGTAGCCGACGGCGGGATATTCCGTCTGAATCTGCCCGAACAGCGGCAGCCAGCTATCGGCCATAATCTGCTGATCCTGCCCGAAGGTAATCAGCACAATCGTCGGCCTGCCGGCAAGGTCTGAAGGCAGCGCGACATGGCGCTGCATCACGCTCCGCCCGTGCACCGTCGGAAACAGCAGCACGGCCGCCAATAATAACGTGTTCATAAGAACTCCCATCCTTCATGAATACCTTCTCAACTATAACTATCACTCAACCCACCTTGTCATCCTGCAGCCCGCTCCCCTTACCTTGTCATCCTGCAGCCCGTCTGCGGGATGCAGGATCTCTCTTCTCTGCGGCTTCCCGAGAGATCCTGTAAACCGCAGCGGTTTACAGGATGACAAACCCGTGCGACCTATGCGCTAATCCATTTGGCAATGCCAAACGCCGCCGCCGCCGCCAAGCCGCCGATCAGCATCGTCTGCAGACCGCTGCGCCATGTGCTGATACCGGTAAAATGGCCCTTGACAAAGCCGAAGATGAACAGCGCAATCAGCGTCACGATCACCGACACCACCAATGCCCGCGCACTGGTGCTCATCAGCATGTACGGAAAGAGCGGCACCAGCCCGCCCACAATATAGGATACTCCAATCGTCGCCGCACTCACCCGCGCCCGCTTCGGATCCGGCTCCTCAAGGCCCAGTTCGAAGCGCATCATGAAGTCCACCCACTTCTTCCGGTTCTCCATCAGGCGCGTGGTCACAAGCTGTGCCCCGTCCTGGTCCACGCCGTAGCCCATCAGCACCTCTTCCACTTCGGCCCGCTCGCGTTCCGGCAGATGCACGCACTCCCACTCTTCGCGCTTGCGCTCGCTGGCATAATGTTCAGATTCGGTCTTGGCCGCCAGATAGCCGCCGAGGCCCATGGCAATGGCGCCCGCCGCAATCTCCGCCAACCCCGCAATCACGACAATATGTGCCTGATCCACCGCGCCCGAGAGTCCCGCCGCCAGCGCAAACGGCACCGTCAGCCCGTCCGACATCCCAATCACAATATCCCGCACGGTCTCCGTACCGGAGAAGTGCTCTTCCTTGTGACTATGCTCCGCCGCCGTCTCCGCCATGAAATACCCTCGTCTAAATTTTGCAGGTGAAAGTAGCACCCCCTTCTGATTCCCCCTTTTTCAAAGGGGGAAGGGCCATCAGGTCTCCCCCCGTCTACGGGGGGACTAAGGGGGGTCAGGTCTCCCCCCTTAGAATAAGGGGGGATAAAAGGGGGGTATCGGGATTACTTCAGCAGCACCAGCTTATGGCTGAACCGCGCGCGTCCGGCTTCCACCCGCGAGATATAAATTCCCGAAGGCAGATTCGATCCGTCAAAGGTCACGCGATGTTCACCCGCCGTCAGCACACCGAACCGCTGCTCCAGCACCTTCCGCCCTTCAATCGAATACACCGCCAGCGTCGTCTCGCCCGCCTGCGGCAATGAGATCGCCAGCGTTGTTGTGGGATTGAACGGATTAGGATAGCACGTAAGGCTGAAAGCTGAAGGATGAGGGATGAAGGGCGTCGCGGCGTCGGGCACAGTGGCGGTGAAGAATCCCGCGCCGTTTTCGGCTTCAACCGTATCCTGTCCATCGGTCGCCCAAACACGCCAGTTGATGTGGAAGACGATATCCCCGGTCTCCACGAACGCGCGCAGGCTGTCGGTGAACACCGTATCCCGCGTGACAAAGTGCAGCGTGTCGCCGTGCTGATCGTTGACCCGCAGCAGATACCGCACCGAATCGTTGTCCGCATCCTGTGACGTGGTCCAGCCGAAATGAATGCAGGCAAGACTTTCTTCCCCGCACCCCAGATACGAACTGTCCGGCGGTGAAACTCTTGCAAACGCGCCGGGAGGAGTATTGCCGGGCATGCCGCCCGTCGTCGTGCGTAAAATTACACCGCCGTCGCCGACCGCTATGCCGATATCCGCGGTGATGAAACGCACTCCCCGCAGCGTTTCATCGCCAGCGGGATTGGCCTGATCCTGCCAACCGACTCCGCCGTCGGTCGTGCGTTTGATCCTGCCGCCGTTGCCGACAACCCAGCCCAGTTGAGAATTTACAAAACTCAGGCCGTAGATATCGGTTCCGGCCGGCGCGCCTGCCGTCCATGTGTCGCCGTTATCAGTCGAGATCAGAAAAGTGCCATTGGAACCGGCGGCAAACATGGCGTCCGAAATTTCATGCGCGGCGGTAATCGCATTCAGTGGATAGTCGCCCCAGTAGGTTGTTGTCCAGTTTGCCCCGCCGTCGGTGGTCTTGACAATCGCCCCGTGGCCGTCCCAGATATGCACCACGGCGCAACCCAAGGCGTTGTCCAGGAAGTGCACCCCCATCACAGCCCCTTCGTTTCCTGAACCATCGTGATTCACATAGAAATTGAAATCGGTCTTGCTCTGCCACTCGTTGGTCGTCCAGGAACCGAACGGCTGCAGGACCGTGTTCCTGCCCATCACGACGCCCACATTCCGCGAGAGCTGATGTGCCGCATGGTAGTCGATCATCCAGCCTTCCTGAACCACTTCCCACTGTGAACCGTATCTGTCGGTGTAGAGGATCTGCCCGTCCAGCCCTGTAGCCACCGCGATCGAGTCCTCCGTCATCGCGACGGCATTCAGCCGCGCCCCTTCGCCCGCGTTCACGATGCTCCAGGTTATCCCGTTGTCGGATGTTCGTAGAATCGTCCGCGCATCACCCACCGCCAGCCCATTCGGTATCCAGGAAAAATCCACCGAGGTCAGATCATTCGTGGTCGGACTGCTTATCTGCACCCACCCGCCCTGCGCAAACCCGCTCACCGCGCACAACAACACCAAACCCATAATGTACTTTGACATGATGATTCTTCCCATGAAGCCCCGTCCCCTAAGATTTGTCATCCTGAAGCCCGCTTCGGGCTGAAGGACCTCAGCTTCCCTGCCGGGCTCAAATCTCCCGTTTCCCCGCACCGTCCCACTCACAACCCTTGTCATCTCGTTAGAGTCCGTGGACTCCACCCATAATGTACTTCGACATGATGATTCTCCCCATGAAACCCTGCCCCTTAAGATTTGTCATCCTGAAGCCCGCTGCGGGCTGAAGGACCTCCGCTTCCCTGCGGCTGCGGCTCAAGTTTTTCGTTTCCCCGCACCGCGCCATTCACAACCCTTGTCATCTCGTTAGAGTCCGTAGACTCCAACGGAGTCTTCGACCTGAACGATTCTCCCCATGAAGCCCTGCCCCTTAAGATTTGTCATCCTGAAGCCCGCTGCGGGCTGAAGGACCTCAGCTTCCTTGCGGCTGCGGCTCAAGTCTTTCGTTTCCCCGCACCGTGCCGTTCACAACCCTTGTCATCTCGTTAGAGTCCGTGGACTCCAACGGAGTCTTCGACCTGAACGAAGTGAAGGACCTCAGCTTACCTGCCGGGCTTACCTGTCTTCCCGCATTCCTTCAGTCTCCCCCTTCACCCACTCCGGCACCTCTTCCCCCGTCTGCTCCTTCCACGCCGTGTCGAAATTCTCGGAACCCCATGCCCGATGGAGGAGAACCAAATGCCCTACGACGATCTTCACTCGTGGATCTCCTATTTGGGCAAAAACCGACAGTGCCATCAGCGAGTGCGGGAGCGCCTCGGCATATCCTTTGATCTCTTTATAGAGCAGGCCCATCTGTCCGTGCGTTTCGGCCACACCCCGCTTATCCCCGATCTTCTCTGCAATCTCCAGACTGGTGCGGTATTCCGTCAGAGCCTTCTCCCACTCCCCCTGCTTCTGATACACTCTCCCGATCTCGTGACGACTCTTGGCTGCTCCCGCCACGTCCCCCAGCTTCTCCGCAATCTCTAAGCTGGCCCGGTATTCCGAAAGCGCCCTCTCCCACTCGCCCAGAGCTTGGTACACCATCCCGATCTCGTGACGACTCTTGGCTACTCCCGCCACGTCCCCCAGCTTCTCCGCAATCTCTAAGCTGGCCCGGTATTCAGCCAACGCCTCCTCCCACTTTCCTCCATCCTGATATACCACCCCGATATTGTGACGGCTCTTCGCCACCCCCGCCACATACCTGATCTTCTCCGCAATCTCCAAGCTGGCCCGGTATTCCGAAAGCGCCTTCTCCCACTCCCTTTGATCGTGATACACCCTCCCGATCTGACCGCGGCTGTTCGCCACTCCTGCGAAATCGCCCAACTTCTCCATGATCGCAAGACATGCCCGGTATTCCGCCAGGGCCCTTTCCCAGTCGCCCCGTCTCTGCATGTAAATGCCCATATTCTGTCGGGCTGCGGCACGGTTGCGTTCATCCGAGGCATATAGAGAAGCCGCCGCCCACAACTCCATGATGTCTGTCCAAGCTCCGAACATGCCGGCAAGTTCATCAAGTGTCTGTCCGCCCCGCTTCGACCATATGAGTTCTAACAATGCGTCGCCGTCTTTCCTCTGTGCCAGATGATACCCGGCTTCGAGCAGCGGCCGAATCTCTTCAAGTGTCGTCGGTGTCTTCTCCTTACCAATGTTCCCCGTATCCCGAGACCAAATCGCGATCGCACGGCCATGCAACTTATGCAGCTTCTCTTCGCCAAAATGCTCGCCTACCACCTTCCTAACCAGATCATGATCCGGCCCATAATCCTGCACCCCATCCAGTGGCCGCACCAACCTCCAAGCCATCAAGCTCTCAAGCTGCGGCTGCACATTCTTGCGGTTAAGGAACGCACCTAACCGCATGGCATTCCTTCCCCGCCGGAACACGCACAGCGCCGCCACCAGTTCCTGCAACTCCTTCCCGATGGCATCCCACACCGCGCGCAAAGGTGCCATACTGCCGGAAACCCAATCCGGATATTGATCGAGAATCGTCGCCTGGCCACCATATTTTCGAATCAGCGTGGCCAAAATCTCGAGCATCTTCGGATTGCCATCGAGCGTTTCCACAACCTTTTCAAGGCTGATCGTTTTGGGCTCACCGCTCACACCCTCCGCCCGCATCTTGGCAACACCGGGAGTTTCCTTGATCCCTTCCAGCGGCCACGTGAGCACGTGCTCGTTACTCGTCCCCAGCGCGTCCGTTCCCGGCCAGCCCAAGGTCAGCAGTTGGCCGTGCTCGCCGAGCTTTTCCAGCAACAGCTTGGCCGCATCGTCTTTCGGAACGGCCTCCGGCGTCAGCAGGCTGTGCAGATTGTCCAGCACCAGCAGGCATTTCCGCTTCTGCCATGCGTCCACAATCGCCGCCACAAGTTCCGCATGCGGTCTCTGCGGTGCCTGTTGTCCAATCAAGATTTCAAAGAGCCTGTTCGTCACCGCTTCGGCGCTTTCGCCGTGCATCTCCACGCGGACATAGTCCAGCTTCAAATCATGCACCACCCGCGCGGCCAGTGCCGTCTTGCCCACTCCGCTCTGGCCGATCAGTTGAATCACCCGCGGTTGGTGGCAGCTCAACAAGTCCTTCAAGCGGTTGGTCTCATCGGGCCGACCGTAGAGCGTCACCGGCTCGGGAAAAGCATTCCCCACGGCAACCACGGGACTCTGCGCTGCCAGTGTCGCAAGTCGCGCAAGGATATTTTCTAACAGCACCGTCTGCTTGTCATGATCTGCACGCGTCACATCGTCATGCGTCTTCATCCCCGCCAGCGTCTGCTCCATCAACTCCCGAGCCTCGCCACTGGCGGCGATGATTTCCGACAGCAGAGCCGCGATGTCCGCCTGAAAACTCTGGCTCTGTGCCATAAGCCTCGCAATTTCCCCATTCAACGCCGCGAGATCATTTGGTTCTACAGTGCCCGCTTCCACCGCTTCCAACTGCTTCCACAAATCCGCACCGCTCGTTGCAGACAGTTCCTCGCGGATTCGTTTGACCAACGGGCGTGCCAACTTGCCGCCGAACTTGAAGAGCAGGGCGGTCACAATGTTCGCCTCGATTCCCGGTACGATCTGGCCGAGCTGAGTCAGAAGTGTGACAATCTCTGGTGTTGGCACCGCAGTTTCTCCTGTTGGAGAGCTTCCCCATCTCTCCCCATGCCACCCTAATCTACAATATCTCTACCTCTTAACTTCATCCTTCATCTTTACGCCTTCATCCTTCGCTCTAATAATGGTGCAAGCACTTCGCATCCTGTTCATCCCGCCGCACCTTATTTTGCATTTCCCCTGCAAAACCGCGATTTTCGGCACCGGTCCCAAGTCTTTAGTCTTCAGTCTCTTCTGGCAAGGCTAAAGAATTTCCCCTATGAAGAGTTATTGACGTCGAGCCGATAACTCCCCGCCGCCGAACCCCAGCCTTTCCAAGCAGCTACCAAAGGTGACAACACAGTCTTAGAAGTCCGCATCGCCCCCTTGTACCCCTCGTTCACAGCGTAAGTGCCCGCGTCTAATTTTGGCTTTTTGGCTTTTTGGCCTTTTGGCTTTTTTCTTCGATCACTTGCACCGAAGGCGTGAAGTCGGGGACCTTGATGAAGTTCTGCTCGACGATGGCCAGCAGATTGAAGAGCGTGTAGTAGAGCGTCAGGCCCGAGGGAAGGTTATTGAAGATCAGCATCATCATCACGGGCATGAGGTAGATCATCGCCTTCTGGTTCGGGTCCGTGGCCGTGCGCTTGGCCATGAAGAACTGCGTGACGCCCATAATCAGCGGCAGAATCGTGACGTGCGCGCCGTAGAGCGGAATCGAAAACGGCAACTGAGCCACGATGTCCGGCTGCGCCAGATCCTTGATCCATCCGAAGAACGGCGCCTGGCGGAATTCGATGGTGCTGGAAAAGATCGCATACAACGCGTACAGTACCGGCATCTGCGGCAGCAGCATCAGGCAGCCCGACGCCGGATTGATCCCGCGCTCCTTGTAGAGCCGCATGATCGCCGCGTTCATCGCCTGCGGGTTATTCTTGTGCGTCTCCCGCAGCTCCTGAATTTCCGGCTGCAAAGCGCTCATCTTCTTCATCGAGATCTGCGACTTGCGCGTCAGCGGCCAGAGCAGCAGCTTAATGAAGATCGCAAAGATGATGATCACAATGCCGTAGTTGGAAATGACACTGTGCAGCCCCACCAGTGCCTTCAAAATCAGGCGCGAGATCGGCTTGATAATCGCCCAGCCCCAGTTCATCGTCTCTTCAACGCCGGCATTCAGGGCCTTCAGATTCTCATACTTCATCGGTCCCCAATAGACCGTCCAGTAGCCCAGCGCGTTCTTGCCCCAGGTCTCGCGCAGCGTGGCATCATAGGAAGGCAGAGAGGTTTTGTCCTTGGGCGCGGCATTGCGGCCTACAATCTCCGTTCCCGCCGCCGGCAAATTGGGAATCACCGCCGCGATGAAGTACTTGGAGCGCACCGCCACAAACCCGGTCGAGCCCGTCTGGGTAAATTCCTTTTTGGGATCCTTGCCCGCCTTAACCGTCACCACCTCATCGCCGACCTTGGCATAGGCTCCGGCATACTGAATATCCCGCGCCGGATCCGGCTCGGTCACCGGCACGCCGCCCTTCCACAGCACGTGGAATTCCCCGGTCTCGGGCACGGCCAGCTTTTCCGTGCGCAGCGCCAGATCAAACCCGTACTTGTCGCCGCGGATAATATAAGTTAGCCGGATCTGCTGGCCCACCGAATCGCCCGCCGTAAACACCACCGAGTCCGCGCCGCCCTCGCCGATATTCAGAGTAGTCTTGCTGGCCTTGAAGCGCAGATTCTTCAGCGTGTGGGGATTGGCATCGCCGAAATCGAAGTCCACCGCGCCGATGGCCGGACTTACCTGAGTCGGCGGCTGATGCAGCGCCACCGGCTGGCCGGTAGTCACGTGGTACTTCTTCAGATTATACCGCGTCACCTGCGCATTCGACCCAATGGCCATGTCAAACAGCGGCGTCTCCACGGTCACATACCCCGGCACCGGCTGCGCCGTGTCGGGCGAGATGACTCCCGGTTCTGTCTTGGGTTGCATTGTGGTGGCGACGGTATCCGCCGGAGCCTTTACCGGCGCGCTCGGCGCGGCAGCGGTAGTGGTCGTGTCTGCCGGCGGGGTCTTAGGCGCTTCGGTGGTTACCGGAACGGGCCGCGGCGGATTGACCCACTGCATATACTTGGGAAGGAGAATCAGAATCAGCGCAACAACGGCGAAGGCGATAAGAGTTCTGCGGTCGAACATGCGAACCTTTTGTTATTTCTTTTTCTGCACATAATCGAGCATGGTCCAAACAGCAAACGGCAAACAGCGGGCAGGGGTGCTCCTTGCACCCGCGGCCCGCTTCGCGGGAAAAACAACGTGGTATCTGTCCAGTCTACAATCCTGTCTTTTTCGGCGGTACGGGATCGAACCCGCCGTGGTGCCACGGGCCGCACTTGGCCAGCCGGACAACGGTCAGACGTACTCCCTTAAACGGGCCGTGCACCGCGATGGCTTCATGGGCATAGCGCGAGCAGGACGGCTCAAAGCGGCAGCGCCCTCCAAAATGCGGCCCAATCGTCACCGCATACAGATCGATCAATCGGAGAAGCAGCCAGGAGAGGATACGCATGGGGCAAAAACCAAAAAGCCCAAATGCCAAAAGCAGACGTTCTGTTCCTTCCTCCACGTTGCACGGGAAGGTCGGAATGAGGTTTCCTATTTCAAATTTCCAATTTCTCTGCGCAGCCGCTCTTCAAACCCTTTCCAGTCTTCAATGGGCTTACGCATCAGCAAGAAGAGCTGGCCGTTTTCTGGAAAGATTTGTTTATTCAGGCGATAGAACTCGCGGAGTTTGCGCACGTGGAAATGGCGGGCGGGGCTGTTGCCGACCCGTTTGGTCG
Source organism: bacterium (assembly GCA_036504735.1). Taxonomy (NCBI): domain Bacteria; species bacterium. The sequence goes on along the minus strand of DASXUQ010000009.1, from coordinate 264,788 downwards.
CACCGAAGCCGATGTGGCGGCTGTGGGGAGCGGATAAAAAAAAAGGACCAACTCGGGGAGGACCCGGCGCCGGCCTTCTTTCTTTACCAGTCCCAGCTCGGCGCGGCCGGTTAGCCGCTCGGAGCGCGGAAACTTAGTGTCGCTCATCCGATACGGTCAGCCGCTTGCGACCCTTCGCCCGCCGCCTCTTCAGGACATCCCGGCCGGCCTTGGTGGCCATGCGCGTGCGGAACCCGTGTTTATTGGCACGTTTACGGCGAGAAGGTTGATACGTACGTTTCATGCGAGGTCTGCTTTATGTGTGTCGTTGTAACTCAAATAAGCCCGCCGTGATCCGGTCCGACGCAGTCGAGATCTCGCCGAAAGCGGACAGGGAAACCTAAATATAAGAAAATGAGCATCAAGGCGCAACTCTTCTTTGCAGGAATGAGGGCGGAGGGATATAAGGATGGAAGTCCGGAAAATAAATTATGAAGGATGAACCTAAATTATGTCTTGATATTCCTTTCCGGCTTTGGGTTTTCCATGCGTGGTATTGATTTTTTGGGTGAGTTAGGCTAACTTGTGCACAAATCTCCTCCCTAATAAGTTAGGCCGTACCTCTATGAAGGCGCTTTTCCAAGGACTGACTGTTACTGCACTTGTCGCGTGTCTGGTGATGGCAGGATTGCAGACCGGAGCTGCTCAGCCGTGCCTCTTCACTTATACCGAAGTGGACATGGGCAATCTCGCGGCCTGCTATCCGACCCAAGTCAACAATCCGGGCCACGGCCTTTCCGGTGTTGCTTGGCTCGGACCACAAATCACGGGGGAAGCTCAGCCGAGGGACTCGCTTGCCGCAGATAGTTGCAGTGGTAACTTTCCGGGGCTCGACCCGGGAACAGACGGCGTGGCGTTCTTTGGCATCCCTTGGCAACCGTGCTCGCAGGTCACGATCGCTGTGTTAGTATCTTCGGGTCCCAACTATACGGCATACCATGATTGCGGCGGCTCGCTCTACCTAAATGGATGGCAGGATGGAAACCTGAACGGAAGCTTCGACGATGACGTTACCTGCAGTGCCAGTGGCTCTTCCGAATGGATTATTCAGGATGCCGTGGTCGATCCCGGACTGCATATTTACACCTTTCCGAACCCGATAAATATCCCTCTGCATGGCGGCCCGCATTGGGGCGTGTTCCGTTTCCGCCTCAGCAGCCACCAAATGGGGCGGTATGGCTACGGCTTGAATCCGCAAGATCCGGCTTGTCCGGCGGACAGTGGCACCTGTGCTTTGGATTCTGTAGGCGAAGTGGAAGACTATTGGATTTGCGGTCTCATGATAGGTATCGAATTGGTCAGCTTCGAAGCCGTCCCGGCGGATCACGCGGTGAATTTGAGTTGGACGACAGCATCGGAAATACAGAACGACCATTTTGAGATTATGCGCGACGGTACAACGATTGCTCGAGTCAGCGGCACTCATTCGGACACCCTGCATTCCTACAGCTACATAGACGGCGGTGTGGCCATTGGGGACGTTTACCATTACATGTTGGTGGCTGTGGATGTGAACGGTGGGCGGGTGGAGTTGGATAGTGCCAGCGCTGGACCGTTGACCGTCCCGTCGTTGGCCGGGGGATACTTGCCGCGGGAGTGCTTCTTGGCACCCAACTATCCGAATCCCTTTAATCCGGCCACACGGATCAGCTTCAGCCTGCCGAAAGCCGAAAGGGTAAGTCTTTTGGTCTTCGACAGGATGGGACGAAAGGTACAAACCCTGGCCGACGGGCAATATATGGCGGGGAGCCACACGCTGACCTTTGACGGCACAGCGTTGCCGTCCGGTCTCTATTTCTGTTCCCTCACAACATCGTCCGGCTTCCGCCAAACAGGGAAAATGGTATTGCTGAAGTAGCAAGGTGTCACGGTGGAAGTTGCGCTTCGCACGGGCGTTCCCATCCTTTGAGACCCACGAAGCGCTGAATTACCCTCGGAAACCAAGTATTATGTCTACAGCGCGTGGTGGCTGATGCTGTGGTGGGTCTCTTATTGTTGGTAGCCGAGCGGAAGGGGACAGGGCGGGCTTCATGAGGAATATCTTGCTGCTCAAGTAGAGCTATATTCTGTGTTTATATGCAATAGCAGAGCCTTTCTGGGGGGCTCTGCTGCCTTTTTGGGCCGGAGACTATAATAGGATAGGAGTGTGGGAACGGCGAGTTTGCAGACGCTATTATCCGGAATAGGCCACAGGGAGCATGCTACAGCGGAAACCTTGGCTGAGTCCGGCGGGTTATGCACATGTCGGCGGTGCGAATGTGGAGGAGTTGGAGGTAGCGGTGTGTCCGGGCTCTCCTCTCAGCTTCGGGGCCAAGCGGTATGCCAATTCCCCAGAGCCAAAAAATACAGTCTTGTAAAGGTTGTAAGTTCTCTTCAAATGAGGAGTTACTGAGTTGACATCAGGGGAAATCGTGTTATATTGTAGTGCCTGCTGAACAACCCCCCGTGCCGTTTTTTGCCGCAGAAAGAATTTCCTATAGCGTGGCGGCCATGTAGATAACTGGGGGCCAGTCAGCGGTAGTCCTGCCGCAAGCAGGCTTTGCTCCCTTTTATTGTCCTATCCCGCATGTGGCGGCCCTTCGGGCTGCCGCCTCGAGAACTGTATGTTCGAGCGCAGAGTCCAGCCTTCACCTCTGCATTAAGCCACCTTATCTTCTATGACTTCTTTTGACTACTCCTCCGCGACCGAATTATGGGCCGCGTTGCTTGATGCTTTTAAGAGTCAGATTCCCGATCAGAGTTTTGTAACGTGGATCCAGCCCTTAGTCCCGCAGAAACTGGAGAGCAACGCCCTGGTGCTCGCGGTTCCCAGCCAGTTCCACAGGGAATGGATCGAAGGCCACTATATCAGGAATCTTGAGACCGCACTGCGCAAGGTCAGCGGCGAAGGAATCCGGCTTAAGCTGTATGTGCAGCCCCACAAGGGAGAAGTAACTGCTCCCGCGATGCCGCGCGTGCACTCCCCTTCCGAAACGGTCAGTGAGGAGATCGAGACCTTTCTCAATCCCCGCTACCAGTTCGAGAATTTTATCGAAGGGGACTCCAACTCCTTTGCCCGCGCGGCCTGCATGGCCGTCGCCGACGTGGCGCACCGCAGCCCGTGGAATCCACTGCTGATTTACGGCGGAACCGGCCTCGGCAAAACCCATCTGCTGCAGGCTATCGGCAACCGGGTGCTGGCCAAATACAAGACGCACCGTGTACTGTATGTGAGCGCCGAGCGCTTCACCGCGGACTTTATTCAGTCCGTGCAGTCCCGGCAGACCACCGACTTTTCCCACCGCTACCGCTCCATTGATCTGCTGCTGGTAGATGACGTCCAGTTCTTTGCGGCCAAGGAACGGACGCAGATCGAATTCTTCCATTCGTTCAACACGCTGTATCAGAACGGCAAACGCATCGTCATGACCTCGGACCGCCCGGTCTCGGACATGGCGGGGTTCGATCAGCGGTTGATCTCGCGCTTCGACTCGGGCCTGGTCACCAACATCGATCCGCCGGACTATGAAACCCGGGTGGCGATTTTGCGCACCAAAGCGGAGCAGGATCATTTCCCGCTCACGCGCGACGTCGCGGATTTTCTGGCGTCCCATGTGACCAGCAACATCCGCGATCTGGAAGGAGCCTATGTCACATTAGCGGCAAGGTGTCAACTGATGCGTGTCCCCCCGGTGCTGGACCTCGCGAGGGAAGTACTTCGCTGCCGCAGCGGCCAGAACGGTATGCGGCCGCCCACGGAGAAAATTATCAGCGCGGTGGCTGAACATTTCCGGGTCACTCCTGAAGCGTTGCGCGGCAAGTCGCGCAAGAAAGAATTAGTGTTCGCGCGCATGATCGGCATCATGCTCATGACCGAACACACGGCGCTCTCTCTGAAGGCGATCGGCGAAGCCTTCGGCGGCCGTGATCACTCGACGGTGATTCACGCCCGCGACACGATTCACGACCGCCGCGTAGCCCAGGATCCGGAAGTCCTGAACGCGCTGCGCACTCTTAGCCAGACCCTTGCTGTATCCACTCTGTTGAGTGGACAGCGGTGAATAACTGTGGACAGAAGACGGGAAAGCCACTCTTTTCCGCTCCTCTGAAGAACCTGACTGACTTGACCTTCAGGGAGAGAGTGAACGAGAGCGGAAAACTGTTTGAGAAAGCGGCTCGCAAGTCACTCGCCGTGCACACCGCAGAGAGCCGAAATCAAACAGTTTAGCCGCCCTTTTCCACAAAGCCACAGGGGCTACTACTATTACGAATTTTTACTCTCTCTTAACCTACTTGTAATGAGGCCTTCATGAAGTTTTCCGCCTCCCAGAGCAGTCTGCAAACTGGCTTGCAACCCCTCGCCGGAGTTGTACCCGCCAAAAGCCCGATGCCGGTGCTCACGCATTTCCTGACGCAGCTTGCGGGCAATACGCTGACCATCACCGCCACCGATCTGGAAGTCTCGATGGAGACGCGGATGGAGGTTAAGGGTCAGAAAGATGGCCGTGCGCTGCTGCCGGCGCGCAAGTTTCTCGAGGAGATCCGCGTCTTTCCCGACGTGATGGTCACCGTGGAAGCCAACGAGAGCGGCCGGATCAAACTCAACGCCGAAGACAAGGAATATAATCTCTCGGCAGAAGGTGTGCAGAACTATCCCAAGGTGCCCTCGCTCGAGGAAGCGGAAGCCTTTACGATTGACCGCGCCAAGCTGAAGCGCATGATCGAGAAGACGATCTTTGCCGTGTCGCGCGACGAACTGCGTCCGCAGCTCACGGGAATTTATCTGAAGATATTTCCCGAAGAATTGCGCATGGTCAGCACCGACGGTCACCGCCTGGCGAAGATCAACGTCAAGCACAGCGGCTACAGCGGCGAACCGCGCGAGTGTATTATACCCGCCAAGGCCATGAATACCGTGGCCCGGATGTGCGCCGGCGAAGGCGAAGTGCAGGTCCTGTTCGGAACCAATCAGCTCGGCTTCCGCGTAGGCAACACGACGCTGATTACCAAGCTGATCGAAGGCCGCTATCCGAATTACGAAGCGGTGATTCCTTCGGAAAACAAGAATACGCTCACGGTGGACCGTTACCAGTTTATGCAGGCTGTGCTGCGCGCGTCCATCGTCTCCAATGAAATTTCGCGCCAGATCCGTCTGAAGCTTACGGGCGACCAGATGCGGATTATGGTGGAAGATATCGAGCAGGGCAACGAAGGCCAGGAAACCCTGCCCTGCGCTTATACGGGCGATCCGATGGACATCGGCTACAACGCCGGCTATGTGCTGGATGTTTTGAAGCAGATCGACATGGGCGATGAAGTGGTATTCGAACTGGGGACTCCCACCTCGGCGGGCATCGTTAAGCCCACCGAGCAGGAAGAGGATGAAGACCTGCTGATGCTCATCATGCCGGTCCGATTGAACTGAACCGGACTGGGACTCGTTCGGGGCAAAGCGGTCATTAAAGAGAGCGGGCGTGCGGCGCCCGCTCTCGCTCCATATCACATTTGGAAGCAGGCGTGACAAGTACCTTTCGATATGATCCGCGAACCACAATGCTCGTGTTTTTGGATGAGTACGGAAACTCGTCTCTGAAACCCAGCGGTCAACCGTTAGCACGATACCTATCGGTTGCGGCTCTGTGTGTTCGCCACAATTACTATCAAGACATCTTGTTGCCGAGATATAGAGTCTTCAAGGCAAATGTGTTTGGTGATCCGGGAATTTACCTCCATTACCGAGCCTTGTTCCACCGTCTACCGCCTTTCGATGAATATTCAGACGAACAAATAGCCAGGACATGGCAGAAGATTGTTCGTTTTCTCGGAAGCCTTGATGTGAAGTTACGCTGTGTCTGTATTGACAAATTGGCACTGATGGGAAAAATTCCTCTATGGGAGAAGAATCCCCACAAAGACCCCTATGAACTTGCGCTGGCGCTTCATATCGAGCGTATCGTGTTTCATCTTGATACCCTTGGAAAAAGACAAACACAGTGGGCGGCACGTGTGGTAGCCGAATCCAGAACCCCACAACAGAACCGACTGGTGAATGAAGCTTACATGAAGATCTGGAGCAGTGGGCACCTGCTCTTCGACCAGCAAGGTACACTCAGTCCAAAAAGAATCCAAACAGCCATACCTCGTCATGATCTCCCATTTCGATCTAAGGGTGATAAAGTTGAAGGACTGGAACTGGTAGATCTGATAACTAATCCGCTGACTTGGGCCACAATTTTTGAATACCACGCCGATACTCGGCCACTACGAGAACGTGATCAGCACTTTATGGGCGAGGTAGGTCACCTAATTGATAAAGACATTCATGGGCGAACAAAGGGCTGGGGCCTCAAACTATACCCAACGAAGTGAGCGAGCTGAACGTACAAAAACAGAAAGGACCGCGGCCGCGGTCCTTCTGCGATGGAAACTCATCTCCCTTCGCCCGTAGGCGAATTGACATAATGATACGAAAATATTTTTGTCTTGTCAAGAGGTAAGCGCAAGGAAATAAAAAAGTTATGCCGCGTAAATTGAGTTGTACACTCGACTTAGCGTCCGGGCGCGTTCACACGACTACAGACAGGGAAACGGCGCAATCAAAGATGAAAAGAGCGGGCTACCAAGGCTCGCTTTTATTCGTAAGTGGGACTAGTGTATCATCCACTTGGGGCGGAGGCGGGGACGGGGAGCAGGAACTTACGGGGCGGGAAAAACGTATGCAAAGGGAAGTTAAACATTTGTGCAATTATGGCTTACGGGAGTTGCCGAAAGGGCTCTGAAAGGTTGTTATTCTCGTAGAAAATCAGTATATTACTCCGTTGGAGCCTACTCTCAAAATGCGCAAAGAACAAGCACTTAGGATTGACGATCTGCTGGCGAGTCTGCTGCGGCAGAAGAAGTGGCAGTCGAATTTTCAGATGGCCAAGCTCAAGCAGATGTGGGCCGAGCTGGTGGGGCCGGAAATCTCGGCGCATGCCCAGCCGTACAGGTTCCACGGCAAGCGGCTGGAAGTCCATTGTGACCACGATGTCTGGCGCACGGAACTGCAATATCTGGAACCCGAACTTCTCAAACGCATCGCCGAAGGGATGGGCGAAGGTGTGGTCACGGAGATCTGGTTGAGGTAAGGCAGATTCGTCGGTTTTCATATTTTCCTCTGGGAACTCGCATCTTGCTTGACCGTATTCAGGGAAACCGAAAAAGGATCCTTAACGATACGGAGAGCAAGATGGGACGAGTAGATGGAAAAGTAGCTGTGGTGACGGGGGGAGCGCTGGGGATCGGGCAGGCGACCTGTGAACTTCTGGCCAAAGAAGGCGCGAAAGTCGCGGTGACCGACATTCTGGCCGATGCTGGTGAAGAATGCGCGGCGCGGATCCGGAGCAAGGGCGGCTCAGCCCAGTTCTTCATGCTGGATGTCTCCAGCGAAGAGAATGTGCGGCGCGTGATCCGTGATGTTGTGGCCACTTTCGGCGAGATCGATATTCTGGTGAACAACGCAGGCATCGGCGGCGTCTCCAAGCCGACGACCGAGATCACCGAAGCAGAATGGGACCAGGTGATGGCGGTGAACGTGAAGGGTGTGTTCTTCTGCACCAAGCATACGGTGCCGCACATGAAGCGCGCCGGCGGCGGCAGCATCATCAACCTTTCTTCGATTTACGGACTGGTCGGCGCGCAGGATGCCCCGCCCTATCATGCATCCAAAGGCGCCGTGCGGTTGCTCACCAAAACCGATGCCCTGTTTTATGCGGCGGATCATATCCGCGTCAATTCGGTGCATCCGGGATTTGTGTGGACGCCGCTGGTCGAAAACGCGATGAAAGCGCTGGGGGATCTGGAAACCATGCGCGGCATTCTGACCAGCCAGCACCCCATCGGATTCCTGGGCGAGCCGCTGGATATCGCCTATGCCATCCTTTATCTGGCCTCCGACGAATCGCGGTTTGTCACCGGCAGCGAACTGGTGATTGATGGCGGGTATACCGCCAAATAACCCTTGCCGGGAGAAAGGTTTTTCGATGACGCTTGCAGACCGCATGACGTTGACCGGAATAGGGATTGTGGCGGCGGTTTTCGGATTAGCATTGTGGTCTTTGGGCGGGAAGCGGCCGCATGTGGGATGGCTGGAGTATCTGCAGAGCAAACGGCTGGGACCACGGCAGCGGATTATGCTGGTCATCAGCCTGTTTGTGGCGATGGTGGTGATTATCGGCCTGTTTGTCCATGTGATGACGAGCCGCCCGGCGCTGTGAGGTAACCGATGACCGCTTCCATTCTGCTGCGTGTCCTGACGACGGCTATCGTGCTACTGGTGATGATCTTTCTGCCCAAGTGGCACGGTACGCTCAGTCTGCGCCAGGCCTATTCAGCGCACGACGCGCTGGCAGGCGAGCACGGGCTGGACCGCTTTGCATACGTGTTGATCTTCGCACTGGTCTACGGCTTTCTGATTTATCTGGCCGTGAAACTGGCGCCGCTGTTCCAGCCTGGCGACACACTCTTCTGGTCACTTCTTGCCGGAGCCCTGCTGACGATGGTGGCGATCACCTTCTGGCCGAAGAAACGTCCACCCAGCGAATGGCATCAACTGTAGGCCGTTGACATCATGGCCTCTAAAACCCTGCACCTGAAGCTGACGCACCGCGCCCACATGGCGCAGCACCGCTCGCACTTGGCGCCGGCGCTGATGCTGATTATCCTCGGTATGGGAGAATTGGTGCAGGGGGAGCAGGAGCATCTGGCGCTGAACCTGCTGGGCATTGCCGCCGGTCTCGCGCTGATGATCCTGTTCAAGCGGGAAGCGTCACGCAAGGGAGCGCACAGCCATTCCCGCGTGGCGTGGTACGATGTCGTCGCCGGCGTGGTGATCATGATGGAAGGAGTCCACAAGCTGCACGGGCACAAGTGGTGGCAGCCGGGCACGCTGACCATGGCCGCGGGGTTCGTGGTCATGCTGGCCGGGATCCTGCAGCAAAAGCTGCCCAAACTGCGCCGCCTGCGCGTAACCGATCACGGTTTTTCCCTGCGCACACGGCCCATTTCCTCCCTGGCAATGGCATGGTCCGACGTTGAGAGCATAGAGTTGAAAGACAACCGCCTTACGGTTCACCGCAAAGGTGGCGGCGAACGTCGCATCAGTTTGAAGCGGATCGAAAACCGGGCGGAAGCGTTGCAGATGCTGCAGGAAAGTTTGGCGGAGCGCAAGGGGATGGTGACGGCGTGAGCGGTGGATGTTCTCATTAGCCAGCACACTCCGGCGTGCTGGATTCGCCGCACCCGCACCACGCGGGAGCGTGGTGCTTAGTTGTGTGAGGGCGGACCCCCATCCCCGGCTTGTGCGTTACCCCCATCTAACTTCCCCCACAAAGTGGGGGAAGGACTTGGGCCTTCTACTTGCAACGAAGCAGAACCCCCTTCTGATTCCCCCTTTTTCAAAGGGGGAAGGGCAGAGAAGAGAGATCCTGCATTCTAAGAAGAATGCAGGATGACAATAATAAGATAACGCGGCAAATAAACTATAGGAGATCGAAAAGCGAACAGTGACAGGCCGGCAGGGGAGTTATGAACCTGCTGCGGGCAAACCGATGGGATGACGCGGACAGTGATCCGCACCAGAATTAGGTATGGCGCGAACAGAGATTCGCCCCTAAGAAAAAACGGTTCTAAACAGAAAGATCGGAGCTTAACATGAAGACGACTCAGCAAGTGAAGTTGTGGGATCTGCTCACGCGCACCAGTTTCAATCACTGGTGGTCACGCGGTTACACCTACGTGGAAGTACCCGCCTTAGTGCGCGCCTCGGGCGCCTGCGAATTCGTAGATTCCCTGATGGAAGCCTCCCTCGACGGACGCTTGAACTGGGGCGCACAGCCCGTGTTCCTCAAGCAGACCGGGCAGCTTCACCTTGAAGGCGCGCTCGGCAAATTCCCCAAAGTCTTCACCGCCGGCCGCAGTTTCCGCGGTGAACAGCATGATCCCTCCGATGGCCGTCACTGCCTCGAATTTTCCCTCCATGAAATCGAATTCCGCGGCGAACCTGCCGACCTGTATGATGCCCTGCTGAACGAAATTCAGAGCTTTGTGCAGGCGCTGTGCAGCCAGCTTGCCGCCAATGCCGAAGGGCTTGGCCTTTCGGATGCGCGCGTCAAACTTTTAGACAAGTGGGCCAGCACGCCCTTTGCCCGTCTGACTTACAGCGAAGCGATTGCCGAACTGCAGAGCCTCGGCGAGCCGATTTTGTGGGGCGAGGACTTTACCCACTGGCAGGAATTGAAGCTGGCCGAAGCGCATGGGCCGGTCTTTATGATGAAGTTCCCCGATCCGCTGTGGGAGCATCCGGAACTGCAGAGCGCACAGCCGTGCGGCGCTACAAAGCGCGAGCTGAAGGTAATCAAGTTCTTCAACATGCTGCCCGACGGCGAAGGGCGGATTGACAGCGCGGACCTGATTCTGCCCGGCAGCGGCGAATCGGTGGGCGCGGCGGTGCGGCTGCACAAGCTGGATCTGCTGAAAGACCGCCTGGTGCATTCGCTGATGTTCGAGCATCTGGTGAACCGCCGCTTTGAGTGGCTCGTGGCCGCGGGCAAATATCCGACGATGGATGAAGCGGCAGAATCGGTGCTGGAAGATTTCGAACCGTACTTCGAAGAAGTCGGCTCCCACGGTCTGCCTCACGCCGGCTGCGGCTTCGGCATGAACCGCATCGCGCAGGGCCTGATGGGCCAGGCGACGATTGAAGCCATTGACGCGTTTCCTGTCACCTTTGCCAACTTCAGACATGCAGGGGTGACCCCTGCACCCATAGCCGCCTTCGGCGGTGGGACAGCGCCGCAGACGGCGCGGTCCCTCGAAGAAGTCGAGGCAGCTTAATGAATATCTGATGTTCTCCGCCGGGGGTGCGCGAGTGCCCCCGGCGGGGACAGAAAATTTCGGAGGAGACATATATGTCTGCATTGTCGGACCTCAAGGAGTCAATTCTCGACGAGAAAACTCCATTATCGGGAATATTGCGGAGAGCGAAAGTACTCGCAACGGATCTGGGCAGCAAAGAGTTGTTGGGTTGGGTTGACAAGGAGATGAAAGGTTACGCATTTGATGGCGATACCGTCCCATCGTATCGTGTCCTGTCCACCCACTCAATAGGCAACTTCTCGGGCCCCTTCGGAAGCGGCATTCGCAATCAGCCAATACCGACATTCAATCTGTCGTCAAAGCTTCAGGAATGGGCAGGCAAACACGTCCTGTACGATGGGATCAAGGCCATTGAATCAACCGTAGAGAACAAGGGCGACAACCAACTGATTGTTCAGTGGCCGCCAAACACCGTAGCCGCAGTCGGCGAAAAGATATTTCAAGATATGGTGCTGATGGAAGCGCATAAGATCCTTTCCTCAGCACAGTTGGAACAAGTGCTGGACACCGTCAGGAACCGGCTATTAGATTTTGTGATTGACTTAGAGAAAACGCTTCCCAAAGATCGTACACCAACGCCGCAAGAGATCAAGGAATCAGCAGCCGCTATAGAGCATTCCGTTCACACCATTATCTTGGGCGATAATAACTATATAGTCTCAAACGCCTCTGGCCAACAGCACGTGCCTATCCAAAAGGGCGCTGTCAATGTCGCTAACCCAAGCAGTGAGGTGTCCGAAGGCAAGACCGTCAATGAGAAGGGCAAGGGGGTTTGGGGAACGGTAGTCGGTTTGTGGCAGGCATTTTTCGGGTCATAGAGTTGAAGCGCAAATGTTGAACAGAAGGAGTTGGATGTGTCCGAGCTGAAAGATTTGCGCCGAGCGGCAGTGAATCATGACCTTCCTCTGTCTGTTGTGCTACGGAACGCCTTGGAGGTGGCATATCTGCTAGACAACGGACAATTAAAAGACTGGGTTCAGCGCGAAATGTCAGGCTACATTGAAGACATGATGGCGGTCCCTGACTATCGGATTGTCCGTGTGGCAAATCTCGGTCTATTTGTCGACGCCTGGGGGAGACAGGCCAAGAATCTACAGATAGGATCTTCGTATTTACCCGATGAGATCAAAGAAGAATTTGAGAACACAATTCCGTATCACCGGGTAGCTCAAGGTGTAAAAGAAATCGAGGGCTTGCTAAGCATGGACCGGGAAGCAAGCGTAAAGGTCCTCTGGCCCGAGCGCTACCTGACACCATTCGCAGATATTCTTTATCCCGGTATGCGTTGCATGCAAGCATGGAAAGTGCTGAACAAGGCTCAATTAGAACAAATACTATATATCATCCGTAATCGGTTATTGGAATTCGTGCTAGAACTGGAACGGATATATCCTGAGAAAGAAGCAAGCAAAATCGGCGAACAGGCCGCTGATCAAAAGAAGGTTCAGAGACTCGTTCAATACATCATATACGGCGACCATAACGTCGTTGTGACAAACGAGTCTGGAGAGCAGAGTGTATCAATCGGTGAAAAGCGCTGACCGCAGAAACTCATCTGATCGCTCTTGTTGCTGCAATCTTCTTTTTGTCATTTCGGTAAGACGGGCGGGTCGCGCGTGGGACGGAATGCTCATTGTGGCTTCTTTCCGCTTGCCCCTCCCCTACAAGTTGGTTACGTTTAGACCGTAACCGTGTTCAGAAAAATCGTATTCTCTTTTCCGCTGGCCCGCACGGTGCGGAGCGCAGCATAACAACTTTTGGGATGATGTAGAATGAGTGAAGTATATTCTGCCGCAAAGGCAGGGACGCGCGTCGGACCGTACGGCGCTTATATTGCTGGGTTGGGGTGGGGGTTGCCGGTTCGACAGGTGACCAATCAGGACGTCACGGAAGCGATAATTCCCTTTCTGGATCCTCCGGAAAGTGTCAATATTGCGGCGGGAAAGCCGACGGACGGGAAGTGGGTGCGCAAGGCGGCGGGCGTCGAACTGCGGCGCTGGATGAACCCGGGCGAAAAGCTCTACGACTATTCCGCGCTGGCCTGCCGGCGGGCCTTAGATGCCGCCGGATGCACCATTGAAGATATCGACCGGATTATTGTCGGCACGGTGACGCCGGAAGACCACTGGCCGTCGGAAGCGGCCTGGGTCACGCACTCCTTTCAGGATCCGAAGATTTCCGGACATGATGTGACCGCCGCCTGTTCGAGCTTCATGTACGCCCTCGAACAGGGCTACATGGCCATCCGCTCGGGTATGGCGGAGCGCGTGCTGGTGGTGGGCGCGGATGCTATGGCGGGAGCGGCCAATCCCCGCGACCGTGGCTCCTTCATGCTGTTCGGCGATGCGGCGGCGGCCGTGGTGCTGGCGGCATGCGCCCCGGTAGATGACTGTTTCCTGTACATGACGTCCGGGCAGGATACCTCCGGCATTGATCTGATCGGCAGCATGGTGGTTCCGGAGGCGGCGAACTATCCCGATGAAGCGGTCTCGCGCGGCTTGCGGCGGGTGTGGATGAAGGGTCCACAAGTGTACGAAACAGTGGTGCCGCTGGGCACGCGTCTGATCAGCGAAGCGCTGGAAAAAAACGGACTGAAGGCGGATGACATCGCGGCCTTTTGCATGCATCAGGCCAATGACCGGATTACGACGGCGCTGGCGCGCGCGGTGGGGCTGCGTCCCGAGCGTGTCATCCGCAATATCAACCGCTTCGGCAACACGACCTCGGCGGCGGTGCCGCTGGCGCTGGGCGAAGCCTTCACGCGGCATCTGCACGATCCGCAATTCTCGGAGATCCAGCCGGGCGATCCGATCCTCATGTATGCCTTCGGCGGCGGGCTGACCTATGGGCTGGCGATTGTGCGCTGGTCGGACAAGCACCCGCGCGCCAAGGATATTTCCTGGGCAGCGGAGCAGACAAAGGACCTGTTCAAGCAGGGGTGACCCCTGCACCCGGGGCCGCCTGCGGTGGGGAAATCAATCGCTGATGCTCTCCAGGAAAACACGACCATGTTGATGTGGCTTTCGCGCTGGAACGCACCGCTCGGACTGTTGGCACTGGGTGGGCTGGCCGTGTGGCGAGCCATGAAACGCGGCGGCGTGTCTTGGGGAACATCGAGGATCATGGAACCGCCGATGCTCACCGAAGGCCGGCGGACCACGGCGCTGATCACGATTGCGCTGGTTCTGCTGGCGGTGCTTGGGCTGGCGTTTTGCATTGCCGTCCGGCACAACTTCTTCCGGGCCTTCTGGATCGGCATGCAAAACGGTGCGTTCGAAAAATGACGGCGGCATGATGCATACGCTGATCAAATATGGCGGCGCGGGGTTCGTCGTGGCCATAGCCGCGATTGTCATTTTCAACCGGGTGTTTGCCGAGCGGCCGGTGTGGCAAGGCAAAGCGGTCACGATCGGGGTCGGGGTTATCACGCTTGCGCTGTTCATTGTCTGGCTGCTGTGGAGCTATCCCAGTGTAGCCGAGTGGTGGCCGCAGATGTAGCGGAAATGCGGGCATTTTGGAATGCATACCCTGATCAAATATCTTGGCGCGGGGATCTTCCTTGCGCTGGCCGGGCTGTTGATTTTCAACGGCGTCTTTGCCGGGCGACCGGTGGGGATGAGCCGCACCGCCGCCGCAATTCTGGCAACCATCCTGCTGGCGATTTTCGTATATTGGCTATGGTATGGCCGCCCGAACTTAGGCATGCTCTGGCCGGAAATGTGACCGCGCCAAAGGAGATTCGGCAGGCGCTGAAGCGTTTAACTTTATAGGGGTTTGCTCTGGCGAATTACCCCCTTGGTCCCCCGTGAACGGGGGAGACAGAACCCCCCTTGGTCCCCCCTTATGCTAAGGGGGGAGACCTGATCCCCTTAATCCCCCGTGAACGGGGGATCCCCGATGCCCTTCCCCCTTTGCAAAAAGGGGGAATCAGAAGGGGGTTCAGGGATCGGGACAGTAGGCAACGATTTTTCACTTACGATTGGAACGATACATGGCTGAGAGCATTCTCGAACAGGAAAAGAAAAAAGCATCCAGTTACGAAGCATCTTCGATCACCGTCCTCAAGGGGCTTGAGGCGGTGCGCAAGCGGCCGGCAATGTACATCGGCGACATCGGCACGCGGGGATTGCATCACCTTGTGTACGAGGTGGTGGACAATTCCGTGGACGAAGCCATGGCGGGATACTGCACCGAGATCCGCATGACCGTCAACGAAGACGGCTCGGTGACCGTGGTGGACAACGGGCGCGGTATTCCGGTGGACATGCATCCGGTGGAAAAGCGCTCCGCGCTCGAAGTGGTGATGACCGTGTTGCACGCCGGCGGCAAATTTTCGCGCGACAGCTACAAGGTGTCGGGCGGTCTGCACGGCGTGGGCGTGTCGGTGGTGAATGCGCTCTCCGAAAAGCTGGAAGTGATTGTGCGCCGCGACGGCAGGAAATACCGGCAGGAATACCGGCGGGGCATTCCCACGGGGAAAGTGGAAGAGATCGGGAACGGGCGAGGCAACGGTACCATGACGACCTTTTTCCCCGATCCGGAGATTTTCAAGACCACCGAATTCAACTTCAGCACACTGGTGGAGCGGGTCAAGGAGCTGGCCTACCTCAACCGCGGCCTGCGGATTCTGGCCGAAGACAAACGCGACGGCACCAAGCACGATTTCAAGTTCGACGGCGGCATCGCCGAATTCGTCAAGTATCTCGATGAGACCCGCACCGCGATCCACAAGGGTGTAATCTATTTCTCGCAGGAGCGCGAAGGCGTGCCGGTGGAAGTGGCCATGCAGTACAACGACGGCTACAACGAGAACACCCTTACCTACGTTAACAACATCAACACCATTGAAGGCGGCACGCATTTAGTGGGCTTCAAGTCGGCCCTCACCCGCACGATCAACAACTACGCCGAGAAGAACAAGCTGTTCAAGAACGAGAAGTTCCAGCTTTCCGGCGAGGACGTGCGCGAAGGGTTGACCTGCGTGCTTTCCGTGCGCGTGTCCGAACCGCAGTTCGAAGGCCAGACCAAGACCAAGCTGGGCAACAGCGAAGTCAAGGGCATTGTCGAGCAGATCGTCAACGAAAAGCTCGGGCAATATCTTGAAGAGCACCCGCACGCGGCCAAGTCGATTATCGAAAAGTCGGTGACCTCGGCGCGAGCCCGGGAAGCGGCGCGCAAGGCGCGCGACCTGACGCGGCGCAAGAGCGCCCTCGAATCCGGGAGCTTGCCCGGCAAACTGGCGGACTGCACCTCCAATGACGTCGCGATTTCCGAGCTGTACATCGTCGAGGGCGATTCGGCAGGCGGCAGCGCCAAGCAGGGCCGCAACCGCGAGTTTCAGGCGATTCTGCCGCTTAAGGGCAAGATCCTGAATGTGGAGAAGGCCCGTCCGGAGAAGATTCTCGACAACGAAGAATTGAAGACGCTGATCATGGCCATCGGCGCGGGCTGGGGACAGGACGGCGAGGACATCGACCTGTCCAAGGTGCGGTACGGCAAGATTATTCTGATGACCGATGCCGACGTCGACGGCGCGCACATTCGCACGCTGCTGTTGACGTTCATCTACCGCCGCCTGAAGGCCCTGCTGGAAGACGGCCGGATCTACATTGCCATGCCGCCGCTGTTCCGCGTGGCCAAGGGCAAAGCTGTGCGCTACGCGTATGACGAAAAAGAGCGCGACGTGCATATGAAGGAATTCGGCGGAGCGAGCAACGTGTACGTGCAGCGTTATAAGGGCCTGGGCGAGATGAATCCCGAGCAGCTCTGGGAAACCACGATGGATCCCGACCGCCGCACGATGATGCTGGTGACGCTGGAAGACGCCGCCGCCGCCGACAAGATCTTCTCGGTCCTGATGGGCGACGCCGTCGAACCAAGACGGCAGTTCATCGAAGCCAATGCGCGGTATGTAACCAATCTGGACGTGTAGTCCCGGCTTGCGAGTCGCCTTGATTTCTGCGACAGTCCTCCACTTGTCATCCTGCATTTGTCCTCAAATGCAAGATCTCTCGGGGAGTCGCGGAGAAGAGAGATCCTGCATCCCGAAGACGGTCTGCAGGATGACAAGGGTAGAGAAGGAGCGAATCAAAGAGGCCAAACGGAGTTTATGAAAATTCTTGCTCTGGAAAAGAACATCGGCGCGCGGGATGCGCGGTTTGAGCCGCACCTGAAGGCCGAAGCGCAGCGCGTGTGGGAACTGGTGCAGGACGGGACGCTGCGCGAGATCTACTTCCGCACCGACGTCACCGAGGCCGTGCTGATGCTGGAGTGCCCGGACCTTGCCGCCGCACAGGCTGCCCTGAATTCTTTGCCGCTGGTGCGCGAAGGTTTGATTGCCTTCGAGCTTCTGCCCTTGAAACCGTATCCGGGATTTGCCAGGCTGTTTGCGGAAAACGCGGCAACGCTGAAAAACTGAAACGCGGAAAGAAGACGGTTCTTCCTTTTGGCTCCTCCCCGGCGTCCTCTTCGCGGCGGAATGCGCATCGCGCTCATCATCGTGCTGATCATTTTTGCTCTGTATGCGGTCTGTGTGCGGGGGCGGCCCCGGTCGGAGTGGATGGGCGGACGGCACAGGGTGAGCGGGCGGTGATGGACACGATGCCGTAGCGCCGCACGGCCGTGCGCTCCTTATCCTTAGGAGAGGTGCATGGATCAAAAGCCTCCTCACAAATCCGTTCGGCTGCCGTTTGTAGCCTACACCGAACCTTATCTCTATTTCGTCACGATTTGTACGACGAACCGCGAACAACTGTTCGGAGAGATTCAATCCGGACAAATGGTCTTGAATGATTTGGGCCGGATCGTGGATGAGGAATGGCGGCGTTCGGGCGAGGTGCGAGCCGAGCTGATATTGGACCAGTTCATTGTCATGCCCGATCATCTTCATGGGTTGGTAGGGCTCCGGCCTGCCGGGGATTTGCTTGATGAAAGAGACAGAGCGCACAGCCGTGCGGCGCTACAGGCCGAACCGCTTCGCGGATCGCGTGATCGTGCACCACGGTCCCTTTGCTCCTTCATTGCCCAATTCAAGGCGACAACAACGCGTCGCATCAATGACCTTCGGCGCACAGCCGCTGCACGTGTCTGGCAGCCACGTTTCTATGAGCATATCATCCGCCAATACGAGAGCGTTGACAAAGCGCGGCAGTACATTCTCAAGAATCCCGAGCGCTGGGCAGCAGACCAGCACAAGACCGGGGTGTTGATGTGACATGGTTGTAGTGCCGCACGGCTGTGCGCTCTTCTCCTCGGGAGAAAAGAAAGATGAGCATGCTCTCCATTCTTCAGGCACAGGATGAAAAGCAGATCGTAGAGGCCCGCGCCCTCTTCATAGAGTATGCCGAGTCGTTGGGGTTTGATTTGGGGTTTCAGGGATTTGAAGAGGAAGTGGCGGGGTTGCCGGGGGAGTATGCGGGGGCGGTGGGGAGATTGTTGATTGCGTATCTCGACGGGGCAGCGGTGGGGTGCGGGGCGCTCAGGCGGATCAGCGAAACGGTGTGCGAGATGAAGCGGCTGTATGTGCGGCCCCAGGCGCGGGGGCTGGGAATCGGCAAGCTGCTCTCTGAGCAATTGATGACCGAAGCGCGGGAGATCGGCTACAGGCAGATGCGGCTCGACACCATTGCCCAGCAGATGCAGACGGCCGTGGCGCTGTATCGGGCGCAGGGATTCCGGGAGATCGAACCGTACCGCTACAATCCTATTCCCGGCGCGTTGTATATGGAAAAAGACTTGACGCCTGCGGATTGACGAGCGCATGCGGCAGACGGACACGCGGCAGGCGGACACGGCAAGCCGTGTCCCTACATATGAAGAGCGGGGGGAATGTGGATTATCATTAGGGTTATTCATGGTTGAAGCCGATTATCTGATGGAGGCGAGCGAGACTCGCGCCGAACATCCCTTTGCGCCGGACGTGACACTGGCGATCTACAATCCGGTGTCAGGACACGCGGGCTCCAAACTGCGGGCGCGCAAACTGGTGTCGTTGCTCCAAGCGCGCGGCTACAAGGTGGTCTGTCCGCACGGCGCGCTGGAATGCTCGCGGGTGGTGCTGGAAGGCGTGCGTCTCGGCATGGAAGCGGTGATCATCATCGGCGGCGACGGCACGCTGTGGGAAGTGATCGCGCAGTTGCCGCTGCACGTGCGCATTGCCTACTATCCCGGCGGCACGTCCAATCTGTTTGCCCTCAACTGGAATATCCCGCGCTCTCCGGACATGTGGATGGGCCTGCTGGCCTCGGGCCACACGCGCTCGGTGCGCCTGGGCTGCGGCAATGGCCGCCCCTTTGCCAGCGTGGCCTCGGTGGGCTTCGACGCGCTGGTGGTGCATCGCACCGGCTACCCTCTCAAACAGTTTTTGAGCCAAGGGGCCTACGCGCTGCAGATTTTCCCCAGCTATCTTTCCTACTCGCCGCCGAAGTTCCAGATTACGATCGACGGAGTCCCCTGGGAAGAAGATGTGCTGGGTGTCATCGTGGGCCGCGGCCAGCACTACGGCGGACCGTTTCACGTGCTCCCGCTCAAAGACCCCAGTCTGCCGCAACTGACCTATGCGATTCTGGGCGGCAAGTCCAAGTGGAATATCGGCCGGTTTGCGGTGGGAATGCTCTTCGAAACCCTCTCCAAGATGCACGGTGTGACCTGCGGCATGGCTACGGAAATCACCGTGACCACCACACCGCCGTCCTTTGTGCAACTGGATGGCGACCCTTGCGGCAGCACGCCCGTCACGTTTTCCGTGGAAGAAACCGACAGAACGATTTTAGCTTAAATAAAAAACTCAAAATTAGAAATGAAAAAGGCCGCCGGGGCATCTCCCCTTTCAGGTTTTTCATTTTTGATTTTTCATTTTCCGACAAACGCCCATGCACTCCTTTGAACTCAAGACTGTTATTGCCGCGCCGCCGCATACGGTATTTGCGGCGATTACCGATCCGGCACGGATCACCCAGTGGGATTACTGCCAGTGGGTGCAGGATGATATGTGTCTGGCGGGCAGGATCCGCAAGCGCGACGAGGAAGGCCGCCTGATCGAAAGCGAAATCGTGGTCTATGATCCGCCGTTCCTCCTCGGGCTGGTTACGCCGCTGTGGGTGAACACCGAAGATTCCGACGAGGGCACCTTTCTCACGCGCCAGGCCTTCAGCATCGAGACCCATGAGGCCAAGTCGGTGCTGACGCTCAAGATGGAAGGCTTTCCCTCTGAAGAGTTGTGCGACCGCGAGCGCAACTCCTGGGGCGGCTACTTTCTCGAAAAGCTGAAGAAGGTGGCGGAAGCAACGAAAGAAGGATGAAGGCGGAAGGATGAAGGAAATCCTTTCCTCCGGAGCTTCCCTGCGTACACGGGGAAAGCAGTGATGGACCCGAATTGACGTTGATCCATGAACGATAAGAGCAACAGGAACCTTATGCTAAACGATCAGGAACCGAAAAAAGAGCCTCCGGTGGTGCGCCGTCGGCTGCGCGTGCCCCGACCTGCCGCTCCCGTGGAAAGTGTGCCACTGGAAAAGCGCCCCGAGCATTTGTATTTTCAGGTGCACTTTCAACCTGTGCCGGGCGCGCGCAAGACCCACTTTGCCGCTATCCGTCCCAAGCTGACCGAGCGCATGCATGACATGATCCGTCGCGGGCAACTGCTGATGAGCGGCGGCTATCCCTCGTCCATCGGCGGCATGTGGCTGCTGAAGGTCAAGAGCCGCAGCGAAGCCGAGCGGCTGGTGCAGGATCACCCGGCAGTGGCCTGCAATCTGCTGACCCATCGCCTGCTCGAACTGGAAGAGCCGATGGGAGCGATCATTCATCAGGAAAAGCCCGCCATCGCCGAGCCCATCGAGCACGTCGAACCGTAACCGCTCCGGGAAAAACTCCCGGTGAACTTCCACATCGGCGGGCGCTGTCCGCCAGAAAGAACGCGTCATGGATAAACCCGAAATCCTGATCGTCGGCGCCGGCCTGATGGGCCGCGCAGCGGCGTATTTCTTCCGCAATCACCCCCAAGGTCCCTTTCCCGTTCTGCTGGCCGATCATGATGAAGCGGTGCTGGACAGCGCGGAGAAGATCCTCGCCGACGGCAACCGGGTGCATACCATGCGGCTCGACGCCACGCGCAACGATATGCTGCTGCGCGCGCTCTCAGGAGTGCGCGTCTGCCTGTCCTGCGTCCCCTATTTTTTGAATCCCGCCATCGCCCGCGCCTGCCTGTCGCTGGGCGTATCGTATGTGGACCTCGGCCTGAAGGCCGACGTCACCGATGAGATCCTGAAGATGGACGAAGACTGCCGCGCGCGCGGCGTGGCCTTCATCCCCGACACCGGTTTTTCTCCGGGACTGCTGAACATCGTGGTGTGGGAACTGGTGCACCGCTTCAAGAAGTGCGATGACGTGCGCTTGTGGGCGGGCGGTCTACCGCAGGTGCCGACGGGACCGCTGAACTACACGGCGTTCTTTTCGATCCACGGTCTGGTCAATGAATATTTCGAAGACGCGCGCGAAATCCGCAACGGCAAAGTGGTGACGGTGCCCTCGCTCTCCGATCTGGAAACCATCGACTTCCCCGGCCACGGCACGTTTGAAGCCTTTGTGACCTCCGGCGGCACGTCCACGCTGCCGCGCACCCTCGAAGGCAAGGTCAACCGGCTGAGCTATAAGACGATGCGCTATCCCGGCCATATGGAAGCGCTGGAATATCTGCGCGACCTTGGCCTGGCCGATCTGACGCCGTATGAATTCAAGTGCGGGCAGCTTAGTCCGCGCGAAATGCTGGTGAAGGTGCTCGAAGCCAAACTGCCCAAGGATGTGGCGGACATGGTGCTGGTGCGCGTAGCGGCCACGGGTGACGGCGGCAAGCAGGAGAAGATCGAACTGGTGGTCAAGCCCGATGCTTCCAGCGGCCTCTCGGCCATGGAGCAGGTGACGGGATTCCCTGCCGCGGCAGTGACGCTGGCGATTCTGCAAGGCAAAGTTGCTCCCGGCTCTCACGCGCAGGAAACCGTGATTCCCTTTGGCTGGATGAAAGAGCAGCTCGGCTATTACGGCATCACGCTGTAAAGCGGAGACGCCGCGCGCAATTTTTGGAGGGCATCGTGAAGGCAGCGGCAACAGATGTCTCTTGCGATCCATCCCGACCCCTGCCCGGTTGGTTCGGCAGGGGTTTGCTTTGGGTGATGGTGCTGGTGGCGTCGGCGGTTTGTGCTCAGCCGCGTTGCAGAAGTTTGGGGAGCAGGTGGTGACGGGGATACAGACGGGCACGGCATGCCGTGCCCCTACGGCAGAAGCGTCGGGTATGTATGTGCTGAAAGTGTCCAGCGGGCAACGGTCGGTATTGCAGAAGTTTGTGGTGCTGAAATGAGCGGCGCCAAGAGTTTTCTATTTCTAATTTCCAATTTCCTATTTTCGGAATCCTATGCCTAATCCAGAAATTCTGATTCTCGGCGCGGGGCTGATGGGACGCGTCGCGGCGTATTTTTTTGTACATCATCCCGACGGGCCGTTTCCGGTGCGGCTGGCGGACAGCAGCGAGGCAACGCTGCGCAGTGCGGCGCAGTGGCTGAACAGTGATCTGGTAGAAACCAAGATTGCCGATGCGGCCAGCGAGATCGAAGTCGGCAATGTGCTGGGCGGCACCAAGGTGTGCCTGTCCTGCGTGCCCTATTTTCTGAATCCCCGCGTGGCCCGCGCCGCCCTGCGCAGCCGCATTTCCATGGTGGACCTCGGCGGCAATCCGCAGATCACCGATCTTACGCTGGGCATGAGCAATGAAGCCGCGCGCAAGGGCATCGTGTTCATCCCCGATACGGGACTGGCGCCGGGGTTGGTCAGCATTCTGGCGTGGGATCTCGTGCACCGTTTCAAGCGCTGCGAGGAAGTGCATCTGCGCGTGGGCGGACTGCCGCAGAAGCCGGAAGGGCCGCTGAAGTACGCGCAGTTTTTTTCGATCCACGGGCTCTTAAACGAGTACCTCGAAGACGCGCGGGAAATCCGCGACGGCAAAGAGGCGCTGGTACTCGCGCCGTCCGATCTGGAAAGTCTCGAGTTTGACGGCCTCGGCACGTTTGAAGCGTTTGTCACCTCCGGCGGCACCTCCACTCTGCCGCGCACACTGCTGGGCAAGGTGGACCGGCTCGATTACAAGACCATCCGCTATCCGGGACACTTCGACGCCCTCAAGCTGCTGCGCGATACCGGCATGACTTCCACCCGCAAGTATCATCTTGAAAGCGGCGCTGAAGCCAGTCCGCGGGAGATGCTGGCAGCGGTGCTCGAAGAAACCCTGCCCAAGAATGTGCCCGACGTGGTGCTGACGCGTGTTACCGCCCGCGGCGACGGTGGCCGCGAAGAAAAGATCGAACTGGTGGTGCGGCAGGATGAGCAGCACGGCATCAGCGCCATGGGCCAGATGACCGCCTTCCCCGCCGCCGCCATCACCCTTGCCATTTTGCAAGGCAAAGTTCCCCCCGGCGCCCACACCCAGGAGACGGTCATGCCCTATTCCTGGATGAAAGAGCAGTTAGGGAAATTCGGGATCGGGTGGTAATTCAGAAAAGCAATTAGGCCAAGGAGTCACTCATGGAAGGCAAAAGATTCATCCGTCGCATCAAGGTGCAGAACCTTCTCTCATTTGACGAAGAGGGGATCGATCTTGAACTCCAGCCGTTGAATGTGCTGATCGGGCCGAACGGGTCGGGGAAGTCGAATCTGATTGATGTAGTGAGCATTCTCCGATCATTACGGGATGATTTCACGGAACCTTTCCTGATGAGTGGCGCCATAGAGTGGATGTCTAAGGGTGTGACTTCTGGCGATCAACAAGCGACACAGAACGTGCCGATAATAACGGTCAATTTCCCCTGGACCGGTGAACAAGCGTCCATTCAGTACACACTATCTTTTGTCATAGCGAACTATCGTGCTGAAATTATGAATGAGGTGCTACTTCTGCTGCGCGACCACCAGCCTGAAGAGAGGCTATTTGTACGATTGCAGAAAGCAGCACAGGTGAAGCGCCGACTTCCCGAGAGGTCTGCCGAAGAGTATCTCTTCATTTATGATCAAGATCCTGATCCACAAAAATCGCTGTTCGACCGTACTCGAGATGAACTCTTTCACCCGGAGGCGGCGCGGATTGGGAACTCACTGGCCGAAATTCGACTTTATACGGATTGGTCTTCTGGGCGACACGCTGCAAATCGCCAACCGCAGAGCGCAGATCTTCGCGGCGATTTCCTTCAGGAAAACGCGAGAAATCTCGCTTCGGTTCTGAATTCGTTGTTTCTCGATTCGGAGTTAGGAGAACGCGTGACAGAGCACTTGCGTGGACTTTATCCGCGAATCACCTCGTTGCACATTTCGCCCTCTGGAAGTGCAATACAACTCTATGTGAAAGAAGAAAGGCTCAACGAAGCCGTCCCTGCCACACGGATGTCCGACGGGTTCCTTCGCTTTCTTTCTCTTCTCACGGTACTCTTACATCCGACGCCGCCACCTCTTGTTTGTATTGAGGAGCCCGAACTTGGCCTTCATCCTGATATGATTCATAAGATTGCCGAGCTATTGAAAGATGCGGCCACGCGAACGCAGCTTATTGTCACGACGCATTCCGACCTTCTCATCTCGGCACTCTCCGATATTCCCGAGGCTATCGTGGTTTGCGAGCATGACGGTAGGGGGACGAGGATGCAGCGCTTGGAGCCGGAAAAGATGAAAGATTGGCTTGAGCGCTATTCTCTGGGCGAAGTGTGGTTGAAGGGCGCCATTGGGGGAACCCGCTGGTGAAACCGCAAATACCGAAGAAGCAAATTTGGATCAATATTGAAGGCGGTGGTCAGAACAGGAGTCAGCAAATTGAATTCCGCGAAGGTCTGGAGGTTTTCTTCCGTGAATTCAAAGAAAAGGTCAGCTTTCGGATCATTCCCGGCGGCAGCAAAGATAATACGGTGAGCGACTTCAAGGCCACGCTGGCGAGTTCGGAAACGGCGTTTGTGGTTTTGGTGGTGGATTCGGATCAGGATGTTCCCGCCAAAGTCAATTATCGTCAGTTCCTGCAGACCAGCAACCCATCCTGGAACCTGCCTGAATTACCGGACGAACACTATCACATGATGGTCCAAGTGATGGAAGCGTGGTTTCTGGCGGATCGTGAAGCACTTCGAACTCACTATGGACAGCGATTTCGAGAAAACGCATTGCCTTCGCATTCGAAAGTTGAGCAAGTCCCGAAGAATGATATTTACCATGGCATGGAGGCCGCAACGCGCGAGACCACTAAGGGTGTATATCAAAAACGCAAACACTCTGCTGGTATCTTGAAGCTCTTGGATCGTAACCGCGTCTGCGCTGCTGCGCCGCACTGCAAGCGGTTGTTTGATGTTCTCGAAGCGCATTGCTGACGGAGCCGCTTGAAGGAACGGAGACGTGATATGAAATACTTTGCTCTGCTCTTTGTCATCTTCTGGTTGAGCGCCTCCGCCTTCTCGCAGGATTCCCTCAACATCCGCCGCATTGGATCGGTGGGGCTTTCGCGGGGGTTTTTGAATGGGGTGGCGGTGCAGGGGGACTATGCGTTTGCGGGGACGGGCGGGGATAGTACGGTGGAAGGGCTGTGGGTGGTGGATGTTTCCAATCCCGCGCATCCGGACAGTGCGGCGTTCGATACCGTCTCCACCATCTGGGGGGCGCTGGGCATTGCCGTGTCCGACAGCCTGTGCGCCATCGCGTCTGCCGCGGGGCAGGTGGATCTGTATGACATCCGCAATCCGCGCTTGCCCGAGCATCTGAGCAATATCGGCGAAGGCGACGGACTGGTGTGGGATGTTGCGCTGCAGGGGAACTATCTGTATGCGGTGCGCTATGTGCCGCGCGGCCTGTTTACCGCCAACATCGCCGATCCGCGCCACCCGCAGCTTGTCGGATTTCTGCCGTTTGCGGATGATCCCTCCGGACTGTGCCTTGCCGGCGATTATGCCTATGTCGCCGCCTCCGGCGGTCTGCATGTGGTGGACGTCCATGATCCGGCTTTGCCGATAGAAGTTGCGGTTGTGCCGGACTCGGACGCGATCCACGTGGCGGTGCTGGATGGCTATGCCTATGTCACGCTGTTCGGCGGCGCGTTCAGTGTGATCGATGTCTCCGAACCGCGCGCAGCGCACCATGTCACTTATGTGATCACGCATGGTTACAGCGACGGAATCGCCGCGGTGGGCCATCATGTGATGGTTCCGGCGGGCGATGAGGGTCTGCTGGTGTACGATGTTACGGACCCCACGCAACCGGTCTTAAGCGGCTATCACAGGTCCGCCGCATGGACGGGGGAAGTGGCGATGAGCGGACCCTATGCCTTCGTGACATCCTATCGCCGGCTGGATGTGTACGACTGCTCGGCGGCGCTGGACGCAGCAGACCGAGGGTTCGTCCTTCATCCTTCCGCCTTCAGCCTTTCTTGTGCCCCCAATCCCTTCAATCCGGTAACGACAATTTCTTTTTCTCTGCCAAAGGCAAGCGCGGTGAAGGTGACGGTGTTTGATATCTCAGGGAGGTTGGTGGAGACGCTGGCCGATCAACGAATGAATGCAGGCGAGCATCGACTGTGGATGGAAGGCAGCATGTTGCCATCGGGGATCTACTTTGTGCGGCTGGAGGCTGGCGAGCACACAGATACGCAGAAGCTGCTGCTGATCAAATAGGCGGGACGCAATTTTACCATAAGAACGGTGGCTGCTATGAATCGCTTCGGGATGTTCTTTGGTGTGTGGATGGTGTTGTCTCTTATCACGCATGTGCAGGCCCAACCCAATGTAGAATGGGCCCACAGCTACAGTTTCAATTATGGCACGACGTGGAACTTTCCAACGCTCCTGCACGGCTATGCGACAGCGGACACGGGGTATGTTCTGATCGCATCTGATTCCATTGCCAACTCGGGCAGCCCCGATTCGACATTCCGGCTTGTTCTGATGGGCACGGATGTATCGGGCGACACCCTCTGGACACGGTCGTATCCCGCCCAAGCTCCCCGCTACGCCGCACGCGCGGCGGATGGCACCTATGTCATTGCCGGGTTTCATGGATGGACCTGCGGCGTCAGTGCGCAAGGCGACAGCCTCTGGAGCCGGCAAAGAAGCGATTCCTGTCCAGCGACCTGCTGGGCCATGGCTGCCCTGTCGGATGGCGGGATCGTGATCGGCGGAGAAAGCCCACGCGCGGGAGGTGGCGAGACCGCAGCGCTGTGCCGGCTGGCTAATGACGGTTCGTTCCTCTGGCGGCGCACCGTGGACATTGGTTATACCAACACGTTTCGCGCGGTGCAGGAAACGGCCGACAGCGGCATCCTCTTTGCCGAGAAGTCCACAAGCACGTCATGGCAAGGCATCATCAAATACAACTCTGCGGGGGATAGCCTCTGGCGTTGCACCATCCAGCACCCGCAGGCTCTCTTGAGCCCCTGTGAGATTCGGCTGCTGCGGTCTGGTGATTGTCTAATTGCGGGCAGGGAAAATGGGGGCATGGATCTCGGTGTTTCATGCCTGGCGCCGGATGGGACACTTCGTTGGGAACGGACGCTTGATCTCGCCAGCGACGAATACTTTTGCTGCATGGATACTACGGCGGACGGCTCAGCGGTTTTGGTTTCGACGAGCGGACAGACCGATTTACGAATCATCAAAATCAATTCCCAAGGCACGACCCTCTGGAATACGATTTACAACCAGAACTGGATGTCGGTGTGTTCATTCGTCCAATCCACGCCCGATGGTGGGTTCCTGGTGGGCGGATATTTTATGGATTCCAGCGACAACATGTATTTGAAGCTCTTGAAATTCAGCGCCGACCCGAACGGGGTGCAGCCAGGTGCTTCACAGCCAACAACTCCGGCTCTGCATCCGGCTTATCCGAATCCCTTCAATCCGGCGACCACGCTTTCCTTTTCGATGCCGATAACGGGCACGGTTAAAGTGAAGGTATTCGATGTGACGGGGCGGCTCGTGGAGACCCTGCTGGACCGACATGTTGAGGCGGGGGAGCACCGTTTGAGCTTTGATGGCACCGCACTTGCATCAGGACTCTATTTTGCCCGGCTGGAAACGGGGACCCTCTCACAGACACAGAAATTGATGCTGATGAAATAGCGAAGGATGAAGGCAGAAGGATGAAGCTCGGAGGCTATAGGTGGCTGCGTCTTTCTTCGGCTTTCAGATTTCGGTTTTATTCCTGGAGATTTTCTTTTGGCAGAAAACAGCAACGGCAACGCACGGGAATTCTACCCTAAAGCGTACAATAACAAAGAATTCCTTTACAGCCCGCAGGCGCGGATTGTCCGCATGATGGCCGAATATCTCGAACCGCAGGCCCGGCTCCGGCAGTACAAAGTCCGGGGCACGATTGTCATGTTCGGTTCGGCCCGGGCACTCTCGCCCGAGGAACTGGATGTGGCCATGCGTCAGGCCCGGGCGGAAGCGGAGCAGGCGTCCGCCGCCGACCGGAAGCGGATCATGCACCGCATGAGCTGTATGGAAAAATTGTCCCGTTATTATGCCGAAACGGAGCAGCTTGCCCGGATGCTGACGGAGTACTTTCAGGCTCTGCCGGATGCCCGCGACCGCCATGTCATCTGTTCGGGCGGCGGCCCCGGCATCATGGAAGCAGCCAACCGGGGGGCGATTGAAGCCGGCGGCCGGACCGTGGGGCTGGGCATCAGCCTGCCGATGGAGCAGAGTGCAAACCGTTATCTGGATCCGCGGCTGACCTTCGAGTTCCACTACTTCTTCATGCGCAAGTACTGGTTTATGTATCTGGCGCGGGCGCTGGTGGTCTTTCCGGGCGGGTTCGGCACGATGGATGAGCTGTTCGAAATGCTGACCCTCATCCAGACCAAGAAGGTCCGTAAGCGGCTACCCATTGTGCTCTACGGCGGCGCCTACTGGGAAAGTGTGCTGCATTTCGACACCATGCTGGACTGGGGCGTGATTTCTCCGGAGGACTTGAATCTTTTCAAGATTTGCAATACTCCCGAGGAAGCCTTTGAGTTTATAAAATCAGAAGTTCACCTGCTGGCAGCGACGGAACCCCACGAGCCCTCTTTGGAGTAGAATGGTCAGCGGGTTCTGATACAGAAAGATTGAAACACAGGATAATGGAATGATGCTCTCCAGGCAATTCTTGGTAATGCTGGTGGCCGCTGTGCTGCTGGGAGTCGGTGCGCGCGTAGTGCAGAAAACAACGGTGCCTTTCTGGGGTTTCCCCAAGCCGATAGAACTGATTCAGCCCAAGATGGGCTTTGCCGCAGTCAACACGGCATCGCCCGACAGTGCGTTTGTCCCCGCCGAACAGGCCTATTTGGTGGACTTTTCCACGACGATGGGTCTGTATTCCAAGCGCACCAAGTACAATGTGCACTTCATTGACGCCCGCGATGTCCCGCTGTACAATGCCGGCCATATTCCCGGCGCGGTGAACATCCCGTTCGAAAAGGTTGCACAGTACACCGAAGCGTTCAACAGCATGCCCGCGGGGGATCTGTATCTGCTCTACTGTGACGGCGGCGACTGTCACCTGTCCAAAGACTTGGCCGAATACATGCAGGGGAAGGGCTACAAGCGGCTGGCGGTCTATGAGGGCGGCTGGAATGAATGGTCCAAAGAGACGGAATTTATCGAGAAGAAAGAATAGCATTCCGGACAACCAGATCCATGTCACAATTCAACAAGACAGGGTACCGCTGAGGGTACCTTGTTTTGTTTTAGGATAGACCGGAAGGGCCCGGATTTTGCCCGGATCGGCGGGCCATTTCTATGCTCTGCGTTCATTCTAACTTACTGGATTTTTCAGGACTTCTCCTTGACTTTGTGAAAAAAAAGCGGTACCTTTGACGTGATGAACTCTACCTCTAAACGTATCATACTCCTCGTGCTGGAGTGGGTCTGCCGCCTCGGGATTGCCGTGGTGTATCTGTTGGCAGCAATCCCCAAATTGCTCGATCCCCTCGACTTTGCCAAGGCGATTGCCAACTACCGCGTATCCTTCCCCATCATTGGCCAGGATTACATCTATCCGGTGGCGATCTTTTTGCCGGCGCTCGAAGCGGTGGTGGCCATTGCGCTCTTTTCCAACAAATGGAAACGCATAGCCAGCCTGATTGCCGGAGCCATGTTGCTGATGTTTATTGTGCTCATCGGCCAGGCGGTGGCGCGCGGCCTGAATATCGACTGCGGCTGTTTCGGCAGCGGCGGTGTCTCCAAGGCTCTGGCCAGCAAAGTCGGGATCAACAAGATTCTGGAGGATGCTCTTTGGCTGGTCATGTGCATCTTCATCTTCTGGCGCTCGGCTCCCGCCGGGCAGAGGAGATATGCGCTGGACCGGGAGAGCGTGTGGAAGTGAAGAGAAGGATGAAGGCGGAAGGATGAGGGATGAGGGATGAAGGGAAGACCGATCAGACACAACTTGTCATTCGGTCCCCTTACGTACTTGGGAAGGGAACGGAACACCGACGACGATAGCGCTTCTTTCAGCTTTTCAGAGTTTCAGCGTTTTGTTTCAGGGAGGGAACATGACACGCAGCTTGTGGATTGGGATCTGGGTATTGTGCGGCAGCGTGGTATTTGCGCAGCCGAACCCGCTGACGCGTTGGACGCGGACCATCGCCGGAGATTCGATTGACACCGTCACCGGAATTGTGCAGACCGGCGCCGGCACCTATCTGCTGTGCGGCTACACGGGAAGCTGGGGAGCGGGCGGCTGGGACATGTATGTGGCCGCGCTGGACAGCCTCGGCAATTCCCCTTGGTATCGCACCTACGGTACGCCGTACCACGATGCGGCGCTAGCCATCCGCCGCACGGCGGACAACTACTACATTGTCACCGGCTATTCCCAGACGCAGGAAAACGGGCCGCTGCATGTCTACCTGATGAAGATCAGCTCCCTCGGTATTCAGCAGTGGAACCGCACCTACACCGGCACCGCCGAAGAGTACGCCAACGACGTGCAGCAGACCACGGATGGCGGTTACATCCTGACCGGAGCCTCCGACGCGGTGGGGCAGACCTTCAACATCTATTTGCGCAAGACCGATGCGCAGGGCAACCCGACCTGGACGCGGTACATCAACCACAACGATGACGCCGGCTATTCGGTGCAGCAGACTGCCGACGGCGGCTACATCATCGCCGGGCGCACCCACTACTTCGAAGGCGACGGCTATCTGGTCAAGACCGATGCCACGGGCCACTCCCAATGGACAAAGTACATCGGCGGCTCGGGGGATGAGCTTTTCCGTGCGGTGAAGCAGACGTACGACGGCGGCTACATTGTGGCGGGCAAGAGCAACACCTCCTCGGGTGACGACAAGCCGTATCTGGTGAAGACCGATTCCCTCGGCCGCACGCAATGGACGCACACCTACGGCCCGGCGGGCACCAGCGGTGCCTTCTATTCGGTGGACATTCTGGCGGACAGCAATTACATTGTCAGCGGCACACTGCGCGGCCACTTCTACATTGCGCGCATCGACACCGACGGTATTGTCCGCTGGGATGAAGAGTATACCAACAGCACGTGGAGCATGCTGCCGTATGCCATGCAGCCGACCCGCGACGATTGCTACATCATGGCGGGCTACACCACCTCGCAGACGCACAACTGGGATTTCTATATTCTGAAAACGGGCCGCGACCGCATGACCGCGGGAATCGAGCCGCGCCGGGATCCGATCCCCCTGGGCTATGCGCTGTCGGCTTATCCCAATCCCTTCAATGCCTCCACCACGCTGAGTTTGAGTCTGCCGCACAGCGCGCGGGCGCACATCGGATTGTATGATGTGAGTGGCCGGCAGGTCGGCACTCTGGCCGATGGCGTGTATGAAGCCGGCGAGCACCGCATCGGATTCGATGGCAGTGCCCTGCCTTCCGGGATCTACTTCGCGCGTCTGAGCACGCCGGACTTTGCCACCACGCAAAAGCTGATGCTTTTGAAGTAAGGGCTAAGTGCTAAGGGATAAGGACCGCCCCCGGCGGCCTGCTTTATTTTCGCTTTTTCTTCGGAGGTTGCGTGAAACCACTGAGTGCGCTGTGTATCCTCTGCCTGTGCGCGGTGCTCGGGGCCGGACCGGCCCTCGCGCGCACCTTCGGCAACGGACCGAACGTCGCCTTTGAGCTGCCTCCGCTGCGGCCCGTCTCACCCGTGGCCTATGTAGCGCCGCGTCCGGGCGAAAGAGCCGGGTCCTCGCTGGATGAGCCGTGGCAGTTTGTGCAGTACCTGTACGACGCCGACACGACCTCGCAGAATTACGCGGCCTATCTGAATGCCGTGCCTGTGCAGTTTGCGTTTTGCCGCAACACTAACGGCTTTCTGGCGACGCTGCATACGGTTTTCGAAACCTCCGATTGCGGCCGCACGTGGCACAACCTCGATCTGCACCCGCAGCCGTCCACTATTCCTTCGGATTGGGGCGTGCTGCGCTCGCCGATGTACATCAGTGGACTGGCGGCGCGTCCGATCACCCGGCCCGGCATCAACCTGGATACCGTGCTGGTCAGCGCCTACAGCGCCACCGCCGATACATCCAATGTGCGCGTCATCTACTATCAGGGTGGTCACCGTCTGTATCCATTCCGCCAGCTCGACACTCCCGTCTGGCTGAGTGGTGTGCTGGTGCCGGACTCGACCACGGGTCTGGTCTTCGGCGGCATGACGGGCCGGCTGTGGGAAAATGACACACTGCGGTTCGGCAATTTGTGGGCGGAAGTCAACACCAGCAAGACTTTTCAGCGCGCCGGACGCGAAGACAGCCTGACTCCCGAACAGACGTGGGTTTCCGGATTCACCAGCATCGGCAACCGGCTGCTGGCCGTTGGCTCTCATCAATGGGTGAGCAATGACCGTGGCCGGCACTGGCGTATTCGCGTGGCCGCCGATTCCCTGTTCGATACCTGTATCAGTTTTGCGGACAGCCTGCATGGTCTTGCCGGCGGCGGCATGACTACTCCCACCTCGCACGGCTGGGTGCATGTCACCTCCGATGGTGGACAGACCTGGTCGGGCCGCGTGTTAAGCACACTGGTGCCGGTCCGCGCCGTGGAAATGGTGACGCCGCAAATCGGTTTTGCCGCGGGCGGCAACTATCAGGCGGGTACAGGCCGCGTGTGGAGTACCACCGACGGCGGGCAGACCTGGGTGGTGGAATTGCAGTTGACGGCGGAGATCCGCGCACTCAAGGCCATCCGCATCAGCAATGCGTATGTGGATGTGCTGGCCGCCGGAGTGTTCTCCGATTTTCGCGGCGGCATCTGGCGCACCCAGCTTTATCTGCCCGACAGTTCGCGGGCGCTGCTGCTGGCCGATCCCGACACTCTCGACTTCGGCATAGTCGCCGCGGGTCATACGGACACACTGGCCGTGACCCTGACCAATGCGGGCAGCGCGATGGATACTGTGACGGGAGTCTTCGGCGGGGACACGCTGTTTACGCCGATCTGGCAGGGAATTCCGGTGCCGTTGCATCCGGGTCAATCCATGCCCTTGTATGTAGCTTTTACCAGCCGTTCGGGCGGCAGCTTCAGCCGCTATCTGAGCGTCAGTAACGTCGCCAGCGGACGCGTGGAGATTCTCTGCACGGCCTCGGTACCGCTGGGCACCTCGCCACAGCACGACGCCGACCTTCCCAGCCGCCCTGCGCTGACGGTCTGGCCCAATCCCGGTAATGCCACCTTCGAAATCCGCTATGATCTCGTTCGCGCCGGAAATGTCTCGCTGCGCGTCTACGATCTGACGGGCCGCTTAGTGGAAACGCTGACCGAGACCCATGCGGCGGCAGGCGGACATATTCACACGTGGGACGCCGCTCGCCATGCCAGCGGGTTGTATTTCGTGCGGCTGAACGCCGATGACCAGGCCGTGACGCGCAAGGTGCTGCTCATCAAATGAAGCTTCACGGTCAACTACTCATCGAATCGCTGCACAGCCGCTGCCTCGAGGGCAATCCCCTCGGCGACAGTGCCGTGCGCGAGATTCCGGTGTATCTGCCTGAAGGCTATGACGGCACGCGGGACTATCCGCTGTTGCTGGTTCTGGCGGGCTTCACCGGATCGGGTCTCTCGCATCTGAACTGGATGCCCTGGGGCGAGACCATGCCGCAGCGCATCGAGCGGCTGATTTCCGAAAAGCGGCTTCCACCGTGCGTCGCCGTTTTTCCCGATGCTTTCACGCGGCTGGGCGGCAGCCAGTATCTGAACAGCAGCGCGGTGGGCGATTATGAAGATCACATCACGGGAGAAGTGATTCCGTGGGTGCGCGCCACGTTCCGCGCAGGACTTAAGCCCGAGCAGACGGTGATTGCCGGAAAATCCTCCGGCGGCTTCGGCGCGTTTGTGCTGGCCGCGCGGCATCCCGATCTGTTCGGCTGGATGATCATGCACAGCGGAGATTGCTATTTCGAGTACAGCCTGCTGCCCGATTTCCCCGCCACCGCAGGAGAGTTGCAGAAGGCGGGCGGGCCGCAGGAATTTATCCGGAAGATCGGCCAACCCGGACCGATGTCCAAAAGTTACATGCAGGCGCTGAACGTGACCGCCATGGCTGCCTGCTATTCTCCCAACCGCGAGAGCCCGTGGGGCTTCGATTATCCTTTCGATCTGGAAACCGCCGAACTGCGGGAAGACGTCTGGTTGCGCTGGCTGGCGCATGATCCGGTGCGCATGGCACAGTTAAGTGCCGTAACCGAAAACCTGCACAAACTCCGCGGCATCTACATCGAATGCGGAATGCAGGATGAATTCAACCTGCAGTGGGGAGCGCGCATTCTGGTAAAAAAACTCCGCGCCGCCGGCCTGTCCATCGAGCACCGCGAATTCAACGCCGGCCATATGCAGACGCACTACCGCTATGATGAAAGCTTGAGCTGGTGGGGCTCGCGCATTCTTGTGAGCTAATACGTAATGTGGCGGTTATCTCAGCATTGTCATCCTGCATTTGGCTTCAAATGCAGGATCTCTCGGGAAGCAGCAGAGAAGAGAGATCCTGTATCCCGAAGACGGTCTACAGGATGACAAAGTAATGGGACAATGCTGCAGGATGACAAGCAACGGAGTAGTGTAAAACAATGCCCAAATCCGACCAACAGGAATTCAAAGCTCCGCTCATTTTCGGTGACGGCGGCGGCGCGTGGGTGGAAGTCCCTGCCAAAATCATGGACATCTACGCTACCAAGGGACGGGTGCCGGTCAATGCCTTGATCGACGGCGTGCCCTATCGCGGCTCGCTGGCCAACATGGGCGGCGGTTGTCATCAGTTGGGTGTGCTGAAGGCAATCCGCGAGAAGATTGGCAAAGGCGAAGGCGATGTGGTGCACGTGATCCTCGAGCGCGACACCGCCGAGCGCTCCGTGGAGGCGCCGGAAGATTTTCAGAAGGCGCTGAACAAGAACAAGGCCGCCAAAGCAGTCTTCGAGAAGTTCGCTTATTCCCATAAGAAGGAATACGTGCGCTGGATCGAGGAAGCCAAGAAGGCCGAAACCCGCGCCGCGCGCATCGAAAAGGCCGTTGGCATGATCGCCGAAGGACAAAAACGCTCCTGATTTCAGTGTGTTCGATTTTCTAATTTTTTATTTTCGATTTTTCGTTTTATGAAAGATCCCCGCTACCCCCTTGGAAAATTCGCGCCGCCGCAAGTAATGACGCCGTCTCTGCGGCAGGAAATGATTAACACGATTGCCGCCACGCCCGAGCAGATCGGCGCAGCGGTTCAGGGTTTGTCCGACGCGCAGCTTGATACTCCGTACCGCGAGGGCGGCTGGACGGTGCGGCAGGTGGTGCATCATCTGCCCGACAGCCATCTGAATGCCTACACGCGTTTCAAGCTGGCGCTCACCGAAGACAGCCCGATGGTCAAGCCCTACGACGAAGCGGCGTGGGCCATGCTGCCGGATTCGGTCAGCACACCCATTCACACGTCGCTCTGCTTTCTGGAATGTCTGCATGAGCGCTGGGTCCATGTGCTGCGCGCGATGGCTGAGAGTGATTTTGCCCGTGGCTACCGCCATCCCGATTTTGAAGGCGTCCGCAGCCTCGATTTCCTGCTGGCCATCTATGCCTGGCACGGCCCGCACCACGTCGCGCACGTCACCGAACTGCGCAAACGCATGGGATGGTGACCTCAAAAGGATGAAGGCGGAAGGATGAAGGATGAAAGAGGAGAATAGGCCAGAAGCGCATGATCGTCGTTTCTGTTTTCTGCTCTCTGCTTTTTGTTTTTCTTTCAGGCGAGGCTTATGAAGAAGTACTTGCTCGTGTTGTTGCTGGGTCTGCTGCTGGTTTCCTGTTCGTCGCACTCCAAGCGCCGCCCCGACCCCAAGACCGACGACACCGATTCCACCCAGCAAGCCCCGGAAGACAGCACCGTCGCCGCGCCCGATACCGCCATGTTTGTGCTGCGGTGAAAGGACAATGAATGGCGCCGACTCCACAGAGATTTGTCATTCCGTTCCGTCTTCGGAACGGAATCCCTGACAACGATAGTGCAAACCCAAACATTGTCATCCTGAAGGCCGGCTTCGGCCTGAAGGACCTCGGGTTCTGGTTGGCGCTTGGAGAGTTGTGCACGGTTTTCGGAATCGAGCTGGCGCGGCTTTGCGTTACGTTCGAAATAGAAGTATCTGAAGATGCAGAAACGGACTGATCGTAGAGGAGAGCAAAAACGGAGACCGAATCATGGGATATATTGAGCAGTCTTTGGCGGCGAACGAAACCGTGGTCTACAAGGGGAAGCTCTCACCGTATATCTTCTCAAGTTCACTCCTCTTCGCGCTCCTATGGATATGGGCGATTCTCGTTCGAGTGCAACCACTGATCTTCTTTTGTGGACTGCTGACGTTGCTCTCGTTGATTTCGAACGCGATTCGATTGCGGAGTGCTGAATTTGCCGTGACGACCCGAAGAGTCGTCTTGAAAGATGGATTCTTGAGACGGCGGACAATCGAGATTCTCCTCTCCAAAGTCGAAGGCGCTCATGTCAATCAAGGAATCTTCGGGCGCATGTTTAACTACGGAAAACTAACCGTAGTAGGCTCCGGCGGAACGCAGCAGCCTTTTACCAAAGTGGAAGCTCCTCTCACATTTCGGGCAAGGATGCAGGATCAAATCATCATAGCTGAACAGCGAGAAGTCATAACAAAATAGTTCTCATGTTTGATCGGATCGTTTGGGTACTGCGTTGCCGAACGGCTCGGCTGCAAGCAGCCAACACCGCAGACTTGCCCGAGGTCCTTCAGGCCGAAGACGGCCTTCAGGATGACAAGGTGTGGGGGTGCGCCGGTGTTGTTTCGAAATTCATAGTGATGTTAATGGTGAGTGAACGGTTCAACTGATAATCTTATGACCCTCTACCACATCTGGTGCGACCTGAAGGACGGATCGAAGGATCTGGAGTTTGTACGCGCGGTGCATGCGTACCTCGGGCATCTGAAGGAGCAGGGGCATGTGCAGAGTTATCGCATTACGCGGCGCAAGTTCGGGTTTTCGCCGCCGGGGCTGGGGGATTTTCACATCATGGTGGAATGCGAGAATCTTGGACGGCTGGATGATGCCTTTGCGCTGGTAGCCACGCGCGGCGGCAGGATCGAAGAGCTGCACCGCCCCGTCTACAGCATGGCCACCCATCTTACCACGGCTTTGTACCGCGACTTTCCGGACGGGGAAAGAGAAATGAAAAACTAAAAAGTCCCACGTCTTCAGCATCGTCATTTATGGTTTCCAATTTTTCATTTTTGATTTAGTTCTGCATGAATCACTTTCACATCTGGTGTAATCTCAAGGCGGGGCAGAATGTTCTCCAGTTCTGTGAAAGCGTCCGCGAGTTTCTGAGCTATCTGCATGAGCGCGAACTGATCGAAGGCTACTACATCACGCGCCGCAAGTTTGTCATCTCGCCGCCGCTTTTAGGCGAGTTCCAGATCACCGTCGACTTTGCCAGCATCGCGCAGATGAACCGCGCCTTTGCCCTGCTCTCCGAGGGCGGCGAGGAGGTTCTGGCGTTCCACAAGCCGCTGAGCGATGCCGTGCGGAATGTCTCCACCGCGCTCTACCGGGACTTTCCGGAAGCGCGACGGAAGAAAGGATGACGGCGGAAGGATGAAGGATGAAGTAGGGACATGGCTTGCCGTGTCCATGCGAAACATGGGCTTAATTACCGGGAAACGCAGGATCCTTTATGGACGATAAACCGAAAATCAAGCCGGGCTGGCAGCCGGTGGAAGATGTGAACTGGGACGCCTACATGGAGGCGATTGCCAAGTCCAAAAACAAGCAGCAGATCCTGGCCCACTTGCGGCACCTGTTGGAGCGCAAGGGCTACGGCAACATGATCCGCGCCGCTGAAGTGGCCTTCGAGCGGCTGCTTGAAGTTTCCCCCGGCGACAAGGGCTCCATCGGCGTCTATGCCGACATCGACGGCAAGGAACTCTACACCAACTTCCGCTTCGCCGCCCCGTCCTCCAAGGAAAAGAAGGACGAGTTCAACTACTAAGAGAAAACGAAAAACTAAAAATTAAAAATGATAAAAGTGACCGAGAAGGATTATCAGGCTCTTTGACTTTTGATTTTGAGTTTTTCATTTCGCCTTCCGCTTGGTTCGATTCTTTGATACATGCGTTTAATAAGCAGACTGGAATGGCGGGAAAGGCTTATGCTTTTTCCGGCTGGCTCTGCATAAATCATACATTTCGCGTCTGCAACGCGGAACATGAAAGGTGATAGTCATGGAGTCTATGGAACGTCAGTTTCTGGCCGTGTCGGCAAGCACCCTGCGCGACCAGTATCTGCCGAAGATCAAGGAAGCGGTAGCGCTTCTGTCCGAAGACGAACTTTGGGCGAAGGAAAACGAGTCCACCAACAGTGTTGGCAATCTGCTGATGCACCTGACTGGAAACGTGCGGCAGCACATTCTTTCCGGCGTGGGTGGCCGTCCCGATGAGCGCAATCGTCCCAAGGAGTTCACCGCCCACGGCGGCATCTCCAAGGCCATGCTGCTGAACAATCTCGAAACCACCGTGCTGGAAGCCTTCCACGTGGTGGCGACGCTCGATCCCAAACTGCTCACCGAGGAACGCGTGATTCAGGGGAACAAGGTCACGCTGCTGAAGGATATTTACCACGTGGTCGAGCACTTTGCCTACCACGCCGGCCAGATCATCTATATTGTCAAGGCTATCAAGCAGGCGCGCTTCCCCTGGTACGCGCATCTTGAGGTCCAGCCGCAGCGCCTGTAACAAAAGTCCCATGCGCGCCTATCTGCAAAAACTCTTTGCCCACGAGCAGTGGGCCAATCATAAGCTGTTGACCGCACTGCAAGCCGCGCCGTCCGTGCCTTCGCGCACCGCCGAACTGTGTCCGCACATTATGGCGGCTCACGGTTTCTGGGAGCAGCGGCTGGCCGGTGAAGCGGTCGACTTCCGGCGGTTCGAATGGTTTCCCCAGCTCTCGGTTGAAGAGTGCCTGACCCGAAACGAGCAGAGCGCGCAGCACTGGGCGCGGTATCTGGCGGCGCTGCCGGATCCGCTGGACAGGCAGACGCTGACCTTCCCGTCTCCCAACGGCCCGGTCACGCTGCGCATCGTGGACATTCTCACCCAGCTCCACGGCCATTCGATCCACCACCGCGCGCAAATCTCCACCGACCTGCGCGCCGCCGGCCTCGAACCCGTCATCACCGATTACATCTGGTTCTGCCGGGAGCAGCAGGGGTGACCCCTGCACCCGTGGCCCTGCCCATAGGGCAGGGTGTGAAATAAACCCGTATCCCAAATGGAACCCCGCATCCCCA
The DNA here is from genome assembly GCA_036504735.1 of bacterium. NCBI lineage: Bacteria > bacterium. The sequence continues at coordinate 225,050 of DASXUQ010000009.1, read as the reverse complement.
TAGACAAAGAGAAGATCGCCGCCTTCTGCCAGAAATGGAAGATCGTGGAGTTTTCTCTGTTCGGCAGCGTGCTCACTGAGGACTTCCGCCCCGACAGCGACGTGGATGTGATGGTGAAGTTCTCCGACGATGCGCCGTGGACGATTTTTGACATGGTGGATCTGGAAAATGAACTCGCGCAGATTGTGGGGCGGGACGTAGACGTCGTGACCCGTCCCGCACTTGAGCGAAGCAAGAATTACATCTTGCGCAGAAATATTCTGAGCAATCTGAGGACCTATTATGGCGCATGACGAAACGCTCCTGCTTTACATGTTGGAATATGCAGGGTATGTCGTGGAGTCCGCCAAGGGAGTCACGTGGGAGGAATTCCTGGCCGACCGGGAGAAGCGCGACTCTGTAGTTCTCCAGATTTCCAATATCGGCGAAGCCGCAAATCATGTCTCGGACGCCTTTCAAAAGCGGCACCCGGAAATTCCGTGGAGCAATATCATTGGCATGCGTCACCGGATGATTCACGGATACAAGCTCGTCAACTATGAGATGGTGTGGAAAGCCGCCCAACAGGCGATACCCGAACTCATTCGGCTGCTTGAGCCGCTTGTCCCGCCGGAAAAACCCTGACATGGAACCGCGCATTCGCCTAACCGGAATCGGGACTTTGTGCCGGACTTCGTCCTGACGGCCGGAGGCCGCCGCTAGGGGCGATTGATACGACGATTGAGGTGGCATAGGCCGCCGGGGGATTTGATTTTTCGATTTTTGTTTTTCACCAATAAAGAAACGCAATGTCCAAGAAAACAGACGACACAGTACTGGATCTGAACGGCAACGGCAAGGAGCGGCTGCTGCCGGTCAATGTCGAAGACGAGATGAAGACATCGTACATCAACTATTCGATGTCGGTGATCGTCTCGCGCGCCTTGCCCGACGTGCGCGACGGCCTCAAGCCGGTCCACCGCCGGATTCTCTACGGCATGACCGAATTGAACCTCGGCGCGGGACGTCCCTTCAAAAAGTGCGCGCGTATCGTCGGCGACGTGATGGGTAAATACCATCCGCACGGCGACGCGGCCATCTACGATACCCTCGTGCGCATGGAGCAGGATTTCTCTTTGCGCTATCCGCTGGTGGACGGCCAGGGAAACTTCGGCTCGGTGGACGGTGACGGCGCCGCCGCCATGCGTTACACCGAAGCCCGCATGAGCCGCATGGCCGAAGAAATGCTGCGAGACATCGACAAGGAAACGGTCGACTTCAGCCCCAACTACGACGAGACGCTGCAAATTCCGAACGTGCTGCCTTCGGCTATCCCCAATCTGCTGGTCAACGGCTCGGACGGCATCGCCGTCGGCATGGCCACGCGGATTCCGCCGCATAACATGCGTGAAGTGGTCAACGCCTGCATCGCGCTGATCGACAAGCCCGACATGGGCGTGCCCGACCTGATGAAGCATATCACCGCGCCGGACTTTCCCACGGGCGGCATCATCTATGGCCGCCAGGGAATCTGGGACGCCTACGTCACGGGCCGTGGCCGCATCACCGTGCGTGCCAAGGCCAATGTCGAAGAGCCGGTCAAGGCCAACGGACGGCAGAAGATCGTGGTCAGCGAGATCCCCTATCAGGTCAACAAGACGCGCCTGATCGAAAGCATCGTCTCGCAGGTCAACGACAAGAAGATTGAAGGCATCGCCGACATCCGCGATGAATCCGACCGCGACGGCATGCGGCTGGTGCTGGATCTGAAAAAGGAAGCGGTGCCCGACGTGGTGCTCTCCCAGCTCTTCAAGCACACGCCCATGCAGGAAACTTTCGGCGTGATTATGCTGGCGCTGGTCAAGGGCGCGCCGCGAATCCTCGACCTCAAGCAGATGATCGAGTACTATCTCGAGCACCGCCACGAGGTCGTGCTGCGCCGCAGCGAGTACGATCTGCGCGAAGCGCAGGCCCGCATGCACATCCTCGAAGGCTTGCAGATAGCCGTGGACAATATCGACGAGGTGATCGAGATCATCCGCCGCGCGTCCTCGGTGGAAGTGGCCGGGGCGGAACTGCGCGCGGCCTTCGGACTCTCCGAACTGCAGTCTAAGGCGATCCTCGACATGCGCCTTGCGCGGCTGACCGGTCTCGAACGCCAGAAGCTGATCGACGAGATCCGCGAACTGAAACTGAAAATTGCCGACCTCCAAGAACTGGTAGCATCCCACGACCGCCGCATGGCGGTAGTCAAGAAGGAACTGAAGGACCTGCGCGACAAGTACGGCGATGATCGCCGCACGCTGGTGGTAGATGACACCGCCGAAGTGGAACTGGAAGACCTGATTGCCCAGGAAGACATGGTGGTGACCATCTCCCACTCGGGCTACATCAAGCGCTTTCCCGTCTCCGGCTTCCGCAAGCAGGGACGCGGCGGACGCGGCAGCATGGGCGCCAGCACGCGCGAGGAGGACTGGATCCAGCACCTCTTTGTGGCGTCCACCCATGACTATATCCTCTTCTTCACCGATAAGGGCAAGTGTTACTGGCTGAAGGTCTACCAGATTCCGCAGCTCGGACGCGGCACCCGCGGCAAGGCGCTGGTCAACTTGATCGAGCGCAGCGCCGAAGAGAAGGTGCGGGCCTGGGTGACGGTCAAGAACTTCGACGAGAACCGCTTCGTCCTCATGTGCACCAAGAACGGCACCGTGAAGAAGACCGCGCTCTCCGAGTTCTCCAACCCGCGTTCCTCCGGCATCATTGCCCTGAACATTACCGAGGGTGACGAACTGCTCGACGCCACCATGACCGACGGCACGAATGAAATCATCATCGGCACCAGCGAAGGCAAGGCCGTGCGCTTCGAGGAAAGCGACGTCCGTCCCATGGGCCGCAGCGCTACGGGCGTACGCGGCGTATCGCTTCGCTCTGGCGTGCTGGCCGTGGGCATGATCGTCGTCCACAAGGAATCCTCGATTCTCACCGTCACCGATCTGGGCTACGGCAAGCGGTCGGCGGCCGGCGACTTCCGCCGCACCAAGCGCGGTGCGGGTGGCGTCCTGGCTTTGAAAACCACTCCCAAGACCGGACCGCTGGTGGCGATGAAGGAAATCAACGAGGCCGACGATCTGATCATTGTCACCTCCAGCGGTGTCATGATCCGCCAGAGCGTGGCCAAAATTCGCGAGATGGGCCGCGTCACGCAGGGCGTGCGGCTGATCAAACTCGACAACGGTGACCACGTGGCCGATGTGGCCAAGATCGTCCCCGAAGACGAGGAAGAGATCGATCTCGGCGAGCAGGGGTAACCCCTGCACCCAACGCGGGGCGTTGGATCCCAAGGCCGCCTACCGGCGGGGGGACAGCGCGGAAGACCGCGCGGTCCCTTCCGAATTGATCCCTAGCGGCGGCCTCTGGCCGTCAGCCCAAAGGGCAGCATGACCCTCGGTTCAGGCACGCAATCGGCCGTAGAAGCACGATCCGCAGAGCGAGATCACGGTTTCGCCGGACATGTCGTGCCCGTCTACCCCGCCGGACGACTAAGCGGCAGCAACAGGGGAACTAAATCGGCGCAAAGCGATAGGAAATAGAAGCGGGACCCTTCGTGCGGTCTTGCCGAAGAGATGTCCAGAAGAACCTCTTCTTTCCTGTTTCAAACCTCCTATGCTCTGATTTCCATGAAAACGGTTGTGCTTTTCCTCGCGCTGCTATTCTGCTGTGGAGGACTCTTCGCCGCAGACCCCGTTGCCGAGATCCCCTTTCGCTGGGTGATGAACCAGATCATTCTCCCGGTGGTGATCGAAGGGGATACTCTGAACTTTCAGCTCGACACCGGGGCTAACCCCTCGCTGGTCGATCTGACCACTGCGCAGGCTCGCGGCCTGATTGTCCGTCCCGCGCGCCATGCCCCCGGTGACGAGTCCCGCAGCAATTCGCTGGATTATGTGGCGCCCCTGCGCCATCTGAATGTCGGTGGAGTGTATATCGACAGTATCCCGGCAATGACGGTGGACCTCAGCCTGTCCTCGCGCTACATCGGTCTGCCGCTGCACGGAGTGCTGGGCTACAGTTTTTTCCAGAATCGCATCGTGCAGATCGACTACCGCCGCCACGTGGTGCGGCTCTATGATGACCGTCCGGATGTGGATCCGGGCCGCAATGGCGTGACCGTGCCCATGATGATGATTGAAGGCGAGACCACACCCCTCATCCACGACCTCACCGTGGATGGCACGCCCCTCGACGCGGGCATCGACACCGGTTCCAGCTTTTCCTTTCTGCTCTTTCCGGCCACAGTGGCGGCCCTCGGGCTGGACAACTACGGCGCCAACATCCGCGCCGACTCGGTGCTGCACGGCGAGAGCGAGGAAACCGATATTCTGCGCGGCCATCGCGCCACGGTGCAGATCGAGGAGATGCGCTTCAATGCCGCCGCCGTCGAATTCACCCGCGAGGGCTGGAGCAGCCAGGGGACCGATCTGTGGGATGGTGCGCTCGGCAACGCCTTCTTCCGCAATGCCCGCCTCACCCTCGATTATAAGAACGGCTTGATCTCCATCGAGCTATGAGCGATGAAATATGGGTAGGGGCCGATAGCACCACCTGACGATCCGGTAAGAGAACTTCCGCAGTTTGGAGGCGACGGCTCATGCGTGGACTCCGGCTGCTCATCACGCTGATGATTACAGTGGTGGCTTTCGCACATCGCCCGATACACTTCGGACTCAAACATACGGCTGCGCCGCCCTCCGGCCGTCAACTATCGGAAAGGGTCAGATCACCACAACCAAAACAACCTTTCGAGATACGGCACTGAGATCACCTGGCCCTGTTGCTCGCATTACAATTGCTCTTTCCCGGATGGTGGGAAAGAGCCGGAAGTGAAGGAGATTCTCTGCCGCCAGGGCAAATCGTGAATCAGGCATCTGCGATTCCGATCTGTCTCGGCTACCGAGAAACACCGACTGGTAATTGCAGATCAAGACCACTTTCGTACACGCAATTGGAGGGCACCATGAAGTACTTTCACCTCGTTCTGCTGCTTGGGCTGCTGGCCATCACTCCGAGCCTGAGCGCACAAGTCTGGGAATGGCAGCGTCCGGCGCTGACGGGCAATACCCTGAACAGCGTCACCTTCAACGGCACAGGCAGTGGCTGGGCGGCTGGCTCGGGCGGCACCCTGTTGCACACCACTGACAGCGGCCTGACTTGGAATGATTACTCTGGAATTCTGCCGCGCTGGGCCAATGTGCAACAGATCGTCTTTGCGGACTCGCTGCACGGCTGGGCCATCGGTATCCGTGGGATTGCCTTTTTCGATTTTTCCTCGGCAGTCTTCCGCACCACTGATGGCGGTGAGAGCTGGGAGGAGCAGACCTCAATTTCTGCGGACGGCTTTCCCTCTGCCATAGCCTTCCCCACGCCGGCTATTGGCTTTATGGTCGGCTATGCCAGCATCGAGGTTCCGACGGGCGTGCTGTGGAGAACTACCGACAGTGGTGACACGTGGGCATCCACACCTCTGGACAGCATGGTCCGCGCCCGCCATCTCAAGTTTGTCGATAGTCAGAACGGGTGGATTGTCGGCGGCCCGAATGTGCTTCGCACGACCGATGGTGGCCAGACTTGGATGTGCTCGCATATCATTCCCGATACACCTTTCTACAATGTAAGCGGATTTGAATTTGCCAGCCCGTTACTCGGCTGGGCGACCGTGCCGCTTTTTGGCTTGGCGATGTACCGCACCACAGATGGCGGCGTTACCTGGTCCCAACTGCACGATGATTATAGTTACGGGAAAACTCTGCTCTTTACCGACGAGTGGCACGGATGGTCTTTCGGGAACCGGTTCACGAGCCGTACGACGGACGGTGGCATAACATGGATAGCGTCCCCGGATACGCTGTTGAACGTCGGTTCGCTAAATGGCGGTTGGACGGACGGTAACGGCCGCGTGTTCGCGGTAGCGGAAGGAGGCACAATCCTGGCCTCTGTAGACAGCGGTACGCATTGGAGCAGGGCCTGCGGGGGGCTCGTGCTGTGTGATGGCATTCCGGAGATGTGCTTTTCCGATGCACGTCACGGCTGGATCGCCGCCGGTCCTAACCTACTGTACACCACGAACGGGGGACAGGAGTGGAATACTCAAACCGTGAACGATACCGTCCACGGGATGGGCGGTATAACCTTCACAGACAGCTTGCACGGCTGGATCGTCGTCGGTGATGGCGCGATTTTGAAGACGGTAGATGGCGGCGCGACGTGGGCTCAGATGCGCGCCGGACAGCCGCTCTCGTATGGCGACAGATTGAGTGTCACCGATTCGCTTTATGGATGGTTCGGCTTAACCTTGGGCGATACCACTACGGTGTTGCGCACCACTAACGGTGGACAGACATGGATGCCGCAACGACGATGGACGCACGCCAGCCTATCCCGGTTGCAGTTTGTCGATCGCCGGCACGGATGGGTGATGACCGACAGTCTGTTCCGCACCCGCAATGGTGGTATCTCTTGGGATTCGGTAGTGTTCGGCCAATACCGTTTTCCTGCGGGTTTCTTTGCCCTCGACTCTGCCTATTGTTGGGTAACCGTAGCCGATCAGCAGTTGGGGTACGGGTATGTCATACGAACCACGAATGGGGGCGACACTTGGGAGCGCACCGAAGATCCTCTATACCCGTATTTCTGTTCGCGTAGCGAGGGCTGGTCGTTGGGAAATATCTATGCCAGGGATGGTGTGGAACACACCACCGACGAAGGAACATTTTGGGAGCATGTGGATTTTCCGGGTGGAGATTTTCGCTACAATTTCGTCGCCGCCGGTCCGGAGAATATATGGGCGGTAGGCACTGGTGGCTGCGTGTTGCATTATGATGCGCCGGCATTCTCTGAGGGGTCCCATGCTGCACCACCGTCTTCTATCCATCTTTGCAACTACCCCAACCCTTTCAACCCCACGACCGAAATCCGTTTCGATCTGGCGCGGGCGGGGAAGACATCTCTCAAGGTATACGATCTGCTGGGGAAGGAAGTGGCGCAGCTCATGAATGATGTTCTTCCGGCGGGAGTACATAACGCAACCTTTGATGCATCCAAGCTGCCATCAGGAATTTACTTCTATCGCTTGCAAAGCGGCACAGAGATTCAAAGCCGCAAGATGATTGTGCTGAAATAGCCGTCTCGCGATTTCAAGTATCCGGTCCTTTGTCTCTAATCCGGGCTTTGCCATGACCATCTTCGCCATTCTCCTGGCATGGGCGATGTCAGTCGGCTCTCCGGCGCTGCAGCGCAGCCCGGGGGACGTCCCCTTCACCTTCGAGAACAACCAGATTATTCTCCGGGTCTCGGTGAATGGCCATGATTCCCTGAATTTCCTGCTCGACACCGGCACCGACAACTCCACCATCGATGAAGCCACCGCCCGGCGCATCGGTCTGCAGGTGATGCTCAGCGAGAGTTCTCGCGGCGGCGTTCCCGCCACCGTCTGGCTGCGGGACCTGAAGGTCGGCCTGCTGGTGATGGACAGCCTGTTTGCCTGGGCGCCCAATCTGGCCGACGTCAGCCAGGCGTTGCGCAGGCCGCTGCACGGGGTACTTGGTTACAGTTTTCTCAAGGACCGCATTGTCCAGATCGATTACCGCGAGCATGTGGTTCGCTTCCTGAACCATCCGCCCGCCATCGAAAAGAGCGGCCGCAATGTGATGCTGCCGATGCACTTTCTCTCCGGCAAAATGATTCCGCTGTTCGATGCCCTGCATGTCAACGGCCATTCCCTCCGCGCTTCTCTGGACACCGGCTCCAGCCTCGGTCTGCTGCTCTACCCGCGCGCAACCACCGAATTGGGTTTGAACGAAGCGGCCCGGAACGCACGGCTGATGACCACGCTGGTGTACGGCGGCGTTCTGGAGGTGCGCAAAGGCCCCCGCGCCGAACTGCGGCTGCAGACGGCGGTCTTCGATTCGGTGTCGCTCTACTTTGCCTCCCGTAGCCCCGAAGAGCAGATCCTGTCCGAGCGCGGCGGCAGCCTCGGCAATGAATTTTTCAAAGAGATGCGATTGACGCTCGATTATCAGCATCAACAAATCGCCATCGAACGCTAACCGCCGGTGGACGGCCACGCCGGGCAAAACCTTACCTTTAACCGAAAAGGCGGCACCATGTCGGAAGATTCCAAGAGCCCGGAGAAGTTTCTTGAAGCCATGAGCGAGGGCATCGAATTGTCTTCGGAAGGCAAGCATGAAGAAGCCGCCCGCGCCTTTATCAAAGCCATCCAGCTCGATGCCACCCAGGCCGAAGCGCACTTCTTCCTCGGCCAGGAGCTGAATTCCCTGCAACGCTACACCGAAGCCGTGCGCGCCTTCACCAAGGCGTCTGAACTCGATCCCGAAGATTCCGACTCCCTGCTGGGTCTCGGCTTTGCCCACTATATGCTCGATGAACGCAACCGTGCCATCGAAGTCCTTGAAAAGGCCGCCGAGATGGATCCCGAATATGACGAAGTGCAGTTGCGGCTGGGCGACATGTATGCCGATGCCGGACGCTGGGAAGAAGCCCTCGAATCCTATGAGCGCGTGCTGGCATCCGATGAGGACAGTGAAGAGCCACGTCTTGGCCAGGCGATTGCCTTCGGTCACCTTGACCGCTATGCCGAAGCCGACGCCGTGCTGCAGGAATTGCTGAGCAAGAGCGCCGACTCGACCTCCACCATGGTCAGCGTGGGCGGCGCGTATTTAACCCTTGGTCACCCCGCCGATGCCCTGCCGGTTCTCGAGCGCGCCTTTGCGCTGGAGCCGGAAAGTGAATTGGCCATCTTTGCCCTTGCCCGCACCTACACCGAACTGGGCCGTCTGGCCGATGCCGAAGCCATGTGCAGCCGCTTTGTGCAGGAGCGTCCCGACTCCGTGGATGGTCATTACCTGCTGACGCTGGTCTATCTTGGCCAGGGCAAGGGACAGGAAGCCGCCACCCAGCTCGAAAAGCTTGCTGGACTCGACCCGCAACTGGCCAACAACCTGCTCATGCAGATCATCCAGCAAGGTCCGGACGAGGAAGAGAAGTAGGAAATCTGAAATCTGAAATAGGAAATAGAAAACCAAACTGAAAACCGAAATCTGAAAGCGGATCTGCTTTCCTATTTCAAATTTTCTATTTCCTATTTTTCCCGAGAACCCGCTTTGGAAAAGACAAGACAAAAACGCGAGCGCCGCTCCAGCGAACGCTCCCTCGCCGTATTCTTCTGGCTACCGGTCACTGCCGCCTTTATCGACGTCGCGGCGGTTACGGCGGCCGCGCTGCTCTCCTATTATCTGCGCTTCTACACGCCGGTGGCAGGAGTCATCAGCCGCTACAAAGAGACGTGGCAGCCGTGGATCGTCAACTATCTGTTGTTCGGCATCGGCCTTGGGCTCATCTATGTGATGGTCTCCTGGTCCTACCGCAGCTATGCCACGCGGCTGCGTGTGCCCCTCGAACAGGAGGTGGGCCGCATTCTGCGCGGCGCGCTGCTGTCGATGGGGGTTGCCCTCGCCCTGATCTTCTTCTACCGCGAGTTCACCTATTCACGCTTCGTGTTCCTGCTGACCCTTACGATGATGATCCCCGCGCTGATCATCGCGCGCTCGCTGTTTCAGCGGTTGCAGATTGCGCTCTTCCGCCGCGGCATCGGCGTGCAGCGTGTGGCGCTCTGGGGTGCGGGAGACGTGGCCGCCAAACTCTGGCAGGACTTCGTGCACGGTCGCACACAGGGTTTTGACCTGATCGGCGCGCTGGGCAAACCGCCGGTGGAAGGCGGACAGTCCCTCGGCGATGTTCCCAACCTCAAGAATCTGATCTTCGAACACGATCTGGACTTGCTGGTGATGGCTCCGCCGCCGGATGAAGAGGAGCAGATGGAAGAAGTGATGCACTACGCCGAAGGGCTGACCATCGAACTGCTCTACTGTCCCGCCGCGCTGGAAATCACCAAGTCGCGCATCCGCGTCACCGAAGTCGGCGGCCGTCCCATTCTGCGCATGAAGACCTTGCCCATGGCCGGCTGGCGCTATGTGGTCAAGCGGCTTACCGATTTTGCCTTTTCCGGTCTCTTCCTGCTGCTGTTCAGTTGGCTCTACGGCCTGCTGGCCGCGATTGTCTTTCTGGAGGGCGGCAAGCCGATCTTCTATAAGCAGCCGCGCGTCGGGATGGATGGCCGGGAGTTCGACATGATCAAATTCCGCACCATGCGCACCGACGCCGAAGCCAAGACCGGGCCGGTGTGGGCCAAATCCGGCGATCCGCGCGTCACGCGGGTGGGCCGCTTTTTGCGCCGCTGGTCGCTGGACGAACTGCCGCAATTCTGGAGCGTGCTGCGCGGCGACATGTCACTGGTCGGCCCGCGTCCCGAGCGGCCCTACTTCGTCGAAGAATTTTCCAAGCACATTCCGCAGTATCTGGACCGCCACCGCGTCAAGTCGGGCATCACCGGCTGGGCGCAGGTCTGCGGGCTGCGGGGCAGTGAGAGCACCATCGAAGAGCGCACCGAATACGATTTATACTACGTTGAGAACTGGAGTTTGTGGTTCGACGCCCGCATTCTGCTGCGCACGGTCATCGAAGTGATTCGGGGCCGCGGCGCGATGTAAGCGGCGAACGTACAACGGCAAATATTCTTTAAAGGCAGGAGAACGCAGGATATGCCTCGTCAAGCGACGATCCCAAATCTGGACGGCCCGAAAATTTCCGATGCGACAGTCAAGCGGCTGTCCAAGTACTACCGTACGCTGCAAAACGCCATTGCGGCGGAAAAGACCACGATCTCGTCGGAAGAAATCGCCCGCATCAACGGCCTCACCGCCGCGCAGGTGCGCAAGGACCTGTCCTTCTTCGGCGCGTTTGGCCGGCGCGGTCTGGGCTACAATGTCTCCGATCTGCACCGCAACATCAGCCAGATTCTCGGCTTGCACAAGACTTGGAACGTCTGCCTCGTCGGCGCCGGTAACATCGGTACCGCCCTTGTGCATTTCAAGCAGTTCCAGGATCAGGGCTTTATCTTCCGGCTGATTCTGGATAGCGATCCCTCCAAGTACGGCCAGAAGATCGGCGAACTGGAGATTCAGGATTTCGAGAACTGCGAGGAGCTGATCCGTCGCGAGAAGATCAAGATCGCCGTCGTCGCCGTGCCCGCTCCCGCGGCACAGCGCGTGGTGGACCGTCTCGTGCAGGCTGGCGTCAAGGCCATTCTCAATTTCGCTCCCGTGACCATTCTGGTGCCGCCCGGCGTCTTTGTGCGTAACGAGAACATGGTGATCGAAATCGAAGCCCTGTCCTACGCCCTGACCAGCAAAGGCGCGCACCGCCCCCGCACCGGCGCCCCCGTCCCGGCCTGATTCTCTTTCTTCCGCCTTTTCTAAAGACGAAAAAACCCGGCCATTTCTGGCCGGGCTTCGCCTGTGTTTTCCTGCTTCCGGCGGCCCTTGGGCCGCCGTTTTGCGTTCAGCCCGCGCCACACCTTGCAATCGCTAAGACGGGAGGGTTGCGGCAGACCTTAACCCTCCCCTACACCCGATATTCTTTCAGCCGCTTCCCAAGGCTTACATATTCTTCGTCAGCCCAATCACATTGCCGGACGGATCTTTGAACTGGGCGAAGGTCACGACACCGGGAATCTCGGTCGGCGGCACGACGGTCTTGCCGCCCATCGATTCGGCTTTCTTGAGGGTCCCTTCGAGGTCATCCACGCCGACATAAATCGTTACCATGCTGCCCCCGCCCGGCATCGGATCCGTGATCCCGCCGTTCGGCATCCCGCCGGTGTCCGCCATGCCGTACTCCCCGCCGCCCATCTTCTCCACCTTGATCTTCCAATCGAACAGCTTGCCGTAAAACTCGCGCAGCTTGCTGCTGTTCTGACCGATGATCTCAAAATGTGTGATCCCGTTTGCCATCTTTCAACTCTCCCTGTGAATAGACTTTAGATTATCCTCGACCCGAACTCTTGTACCTTCCCCTGAAAACTCAGGGGAATCTTTAGATTGACTCAATATAGCTCACACTCTGAACGCGTGATCAAAGTTCCAGACCATTTGGTTGCGAGAAAAAAAGGGCAACCCGTGCGGATCGCCCCTTTTTTCTTCTGTCGTTTACCCACACCCTGAGGGTGTGGAGTAGTAACCCCGAAGGGTCACTTCATCAGCAGCATCTTCTTCTCCGCCACGAACTCATTTGCCTTCAGACGGTACAGGTACACGCCGGACGGAAGATTCGCCGCGTCAAAGGTGATCTGATGTCTGCCCTGGGCCATTGTGCCATTAGCCAGATCCGCCACCTGCTGTCCCATCAGGTTGTACACCTTCAAATTTACCGTGCCGCTCTCCAGCAGATCAAAGACAATGCTGGTCGTCGGGTTGAAGGGGTTCGGATAGTTTTGCTGCAACGCGTACTCGTCGATCAGCACCACGTTGGAGACCGGCGTGGCACTGGCGGATGTCAGCTCACTGCGCGATCCGTTGATGTCGACTTCGACAAGCGTGTAGCGGTACGTGGCGCCGTTGGTCACCGCGCGGTCGACGTACGCGTAATCATGCCGCGCGGAGCTGTTTCCCGCCGCGGTGATCCGGCTCAAGGCAATGCCGTCACGCAAAATCTCGAAGTGATCGGAGTTGGATTCGGAAGCCGTGGCCCACTTCAGACGCACATAACCATTGCCGCCATCGGCGGCGAAGCTCAACAGTTCCACCGGCAACGGACCTTCCACCGACCCGCAGGAGTCGCCGCTGCACCAGCGCACGGCATCCGTGCACCACGGATGGCTCAGCCGGAAGGTGTCCAGCATCGCGCCCGTGAACGGCACGTCCGACACGAAGATAATCGAGTCGCCGTCATTGCCGTCGCCGTTGGGCAGCACAGTCCAGTGCTCCGCCGCCGCACCGCCCACCGACCCTTGCGTTCCGGGGCAGAAACGGGTGAACACCAGGCGGGAGAGCGCACCGCTCTGCCGCGTCAGGCGATAGCCCCAGTTCGGCGGGCCGGAAAGAATCACGTTCACATAGCCGCGTCCGGATTCGGTGCCGTGCAGATAAGGGAACACGCCCATGTCACACACGCTGCCATCCGTGTCATGCGGCAGGGCAGGATCGCCGGAGTCGATGCAGGGCGACGTGCCGTTCAGATGGTAATCGCCGTTGGCCGAATTGACGAACTCGGGATTCAGCACGATATTATTGTACACATCGCACGGATCGCCGTTGACATTGGTGTGATTCAACACGCCGATGCCCGGCGGGCCCCACGTCGGATTCTGGAAATTCTCGCCGGTGCTGCCGTAGACATCGCAATTGCGGATGTGGCACACATTGTTCGGCTCCCAGAAGGCAATGCCCGAACCGTGGGAATTGGCGACGATGCAACTGGTCATCGTAAAATTGGAATTGTCCGTATCATAGCAATACACACCGGCGCCCATCTGGCTGGCGGTATTGTCGCTTAGTGTGCAATGAATCAGCGTCGGCATACCCTGGCCCCAGGAAAACCCGCCACCCACCACACCGGTGTTACGCACAATCAGCGTGCGCTCAACATAAGGGTTGGCATGCCAGGCGCTCATTCCACCGCCATAATAGGCGGTGACATTATCATGCACATAGCAGTCCGACACGTGCGGCGAACCCGCGTCGCAGTGGAAACCACCGCCGCCGTCCCGCGACCAGTTGTAGCGCAACGTCGAATGCACGACGGTGGGCGAGCAGGCCAGACAGAACACTCCGCCACCCGCGGCGTCGTAGGTCCCTGCCGGTCCATCCACTTTGGCATACTCCACATTGCAATAGGCCAGGCTGCAGGTGTTTGACGCATACCAGAAACGGATGCCATACCACTTGGACGCTTCCGTCGGGAAGGCCCGCGTGAACAGAATAGAATCCTGTGCCGTTCCGATAGCCCTCAGGGTGCCTTCCACTTCAAACTTGTAATGCCCCAAAAACTTGACCTGAACACCGGGTTCGATCCGCAGCGTCTGTCCGGAGGACACCGTGACCTGGCATGACACGTAGTACGGCGAATTGGCCAGCGTCCAGACGCCGGAGACATTTCCGCATACCACCGTGCCAGCCGAGAAAGCGCCGATGTCCGCGACGGAACCGTTCGGATCCGCGGGCGAACTCGGATTGCCGCCATCAATGCACGGCGAGCCGCTCGTCAGCCGGAAATTAGCAGATCCGGCATTGAAGAACAGCGGATCCAATGAGATATTGAAGGACGCATCGCAGGGATCGCCGTGGACATTCACATGATCCATCACGCCCATTCCCGCCGGAACTTCACCCGAAAGATTATCAAGGCTGTTGCCAAAGAAATTGCAGTGGTCGAACGTGCCATATGGCGCGCCCATGGCGAAGGTGACACCGGTTCCCGCGGAGAAAGAGAAAATGCTGTTCCGGATAATGGCCTCGGACTGTCCGATGCGCAGCTCTCCGCCATCAATCGATCCCATATTGCCGCTGACCGTGCAGTTCAGCAGCGTAGCACTGGAGTGCCACAAGTTCACGCCGCCGCCATACGGGGCGGTATTGTTGGTAATGACACAACGGGAAAACACCGGCGTGCCGGTGTCGCAGGAAATAGCGCCGCCCGCCCAGATCGCTTCGTTGTTGCGGAAGGTGCAATGCTCGACCGTGGGGGAACAAAGGTGCGTCATCAGACCGCCGCCGATGTTCTCAAAGTCCCCTCCGATAGCCTTTCCGTACTCGATCACACAATAGGCCAGATGAGTGTTCGGCGCGGCGCTATACATCCGGATGCCGCCCCACTTGGACTCTTCGGTAGGATACTCACGGCTGAAAACAATCGAATCGTGCTCCGTACCGACGGCATTCAAAGTGCCGTTGACCACAAAGGTATAGTGGCCGCCGAAAAGCACCCGTACACCCGGCTGAATGGTCAATGTCTGACCCGTGGGCACGGTTACGTTGCCGGTGATCACATAGGGCGATCCCGCCAGGTTCCACACGCCCGAAATATCTCCCGACACCGTCACGGGAGAGCGGTCGTGCATGTTCATGCTTGTCCGCAAGTCCCTGCCGATCGCCGGCGACACACACCAGATCACAAGAAGTGCACACCAAATAGTCCCATAGATCCTGTTCACGGCAACCTCCATTTGATGATTTTTGTAAAAGATACCGTCAGAGTCCAATAACTGCAAATAAATGTTGGGTCTATAATAAACTTGTCGCGCTCTGGTTATATTAGCTATAGTGACACGGCTCGATAAACTGTACATCCAAAGAAAAGCCCGACCGCGCGGTCGGGCTGATAAAGACACCTATTCTTATCCTCGAAAGTAAGTTGTGATGGCATAGGCGGATCGGATCCCAAACCCTGCCTATTGCCGCCTCCGCCGTTGCCGCAGCAGAAGCGAACGTGCCAGCCTTGCATGCCCGCTCGTAGCTCCCGCCCACAAAAAAAGGCAGCGGGTCCATTCCCGCTGCCTCCAATCATACACTCAGGTTGTTAAGCTGCTCCGCCCCGAAACGGAATCCTTCGCAGTTCAGCCTTTTCTTCAAACGCCGATTTTCGGGCAGAAACTCTCCATCGGGCATTCCGCGCACTTCGGTTTGCGCGCGGCGCAGATCTGCCGCCCATGCAGAATCATCGCGTGGCTGAACAGGATCCATTGCTCCTGTGGCAGCAGCTTCATCAGATCCTGCTCAATCTTCACCGCATCCTCTTCAGTGGTCAGTCCCATGCGGTTGGAGAGCCGCGTCACATGGGTGTCCACCACCACACCGGTCGCCAGACCAAAGCCGGTTCCTAAAATCACATTGGCCGTCTTGCGTCCCACACCGGGCAGCTTCACCAAAGCATCCAGATCTTTGGGAATCTTCCCGCCGAACTGCTCGACAATCGCCCTGGAAAAGCCGAGAATACTCTTGGCCTTGTTGTGGTAGAAGCCGGTGGATTTGATATCCTGTTCCAGCTCTTCAAGCTCCGCCTGCGCAAAAGCCTGCGGCGTCTTATACTTTTTGAACAGGTCTTTGGTCACCAGATTCACCCGCTCATCGGTGCACTGCGCGGAGAGAATCGTGGCAATCGCCAGTTGAAAGGCATCCTTATGATGCAGCGCACAGGCCGCATTCGGATAGCTCTCAAACAGCGCCGTGGTGAATTTCTGAATGGAATTTTTCATAGGAATGGAAGAAGAAAATGTGAAGTAGAAAATAGGAAAACAGAACCCCCTTCTTATTCCCCCTTTTTCAAAGGGGGAAGGATTAGAGTCTCCCCCTTAGCATAAGGGGAGACTAAGGGGGTATCTTACGATACTTTCCGGTAAAACCGTCTCGCCCCCGGCGTCAGTGCGGTAATCACCATCGCCAGCCCCAGCAACCCATACACCGTTTGCAGCGGGGAATAGCTGATCCAGATCATCTCCACGTCAATCCAGAATATCAGCATGATCCCCACATACAGCGCGTGGGTCAGACTCCAGTGATTCTCCTTGTGGACATTCAGCGCCTCGGCCCATCTCCAGTGCGGACGGCGCAGCAGTCCATAGCACACCAGCGCCGGGTACACCCCCAGCAGCAGAAGCAAAGCCAGACCGGGAATCAGATAGTCGGGAAAGGGCGATTTATCCAGGGCATCGGCGGGAAACTGTATCAGACGGCCATCGGGACTGGCCAGCAGCGTCACTCCGCCGGCAAACCCGCTGATCGCCTGAAAGAACATCAAGAGCAGCAGAAGATAAGGGGCCAAGCGGCGCGAAATTGCGTGGAGCATAAGCGGAAATAGAACATGTGAAATAGGAAAGGAAAACAGAATACGGAAGCGAAGAGACCTCTTCTCTCCTATTTCAAGTTTCCTATTTCCTATTTTCTTTGTGTGACGCCCTTCTTTGGGCAGACTTCATTCAGCGGACAGATCGAACACTGTGGAAGCCGCGCGGTGCAAATGGCCCTGCCATGCCAGATGATGGCATGGGTAAACCAGATCCAATCCTGCTGCGGAATCTGCGGCAGCAGGTCTTTCTCGATCTTGAGCGGCTGCTTATTCTCGGTCAGACCCAGCCGGTAAGAGATGCGGATCACATGCGTGTCCACCACAATTCCGGTGGCCAGGCCGTAGCCCGTCCCCAAAATCACCTGCGCAATTTTCCGCCCGATGCCCGGAAGCGAGGTCAGCTCTTCCACCGTCTTCGGCACCTTGCCACCGAACTTCTCCACCAATCCTTGCCCGAAACCGATCAGGTACCGCGCCTTGGCATGGTGGAAGCTGATAGTCCCGATCATCCCGTCGAGTTCATCGAGGTTCGCTTCGGCCAGCGCCTGCGGATTCTGGTAGCGCTCGAAAAGCTCCCCGCTCACTGCATTTACGCCTGCATCCGTCTGCTGGGCGGAGAGAATCGCCGCCACCGACAGCTCGAATACATTCGTGTGAATCAAAGCCGTGGTAACATCGGGATACGTCTGGTGCAGAATCTTCAGGATCTTTTCTGCGCGGGCGCGTTCCTTTGGCTCAAGCATACGGCCATCCTTAGGATGTCCACCAGCGCGGCGGCCGGGTTTTCCATTGGGCGAAGTAGGCTTTCTCGCCGCGGTAATAGTCCCGGTAGGCCTTTACGGCATTCTTATTCCGATAACTCTCCGGCATGGCCTGCGCAAAGGGCGTTAATCCCGCATCGGGCAACGGCGGCTCGTGCGCGGCCAGCCAGTGAATATAGGGCTCCCAGCGATGGACCTTTCCGTAGCGCCGCGTGTATTCCGCCGAGAGCGCCAGTGCCAGCCGTGCCAGCCAGCGGTAGTTGGCCAGAGAGCCCCGTACCCATAAGGCGCAGGGGTGATTCTGATGCGTCGCCCGGATCGGCGGCAGCCGCCTGGAGGGCTTCACGACATGATGCGCCGTCGCCAGAAGCTGGGCGCTTTCCAGCACCATCTTCACCACATGTTTGTCACAATGGTACTCCGCCGCCCGCTCCGGCTCCCGGTCCAGTACAAAGATATTCATTAGTATGAAAACGCGCAAACCGTCCCGGTAGTTGCACCCAAAGAAAACGCTGAAAGGTCTGAATTTCATCAGCTTGACCTTTCAGCGTTTCAGCGTTTCAGATTTTCAGCATTTTACTTCAGCGCCACCACCTTGGTGGTCAGCATATGGCCATTCGCCGCGAGCTTCACCAGATACACCCCGCTGGCTACCCCTTCCGAAGAAAACTGTACCGAATGAACCCCTGCGCCATACGTGCCGTTCGCCATCACCGCCACCAACCGTCCGGTGACATCATACAGGGCCACACTGACTTTGGCGGCCTGCGGCAGGGCAAAGGGAATCGTCACCGTGGCATTGAACGGATTGGGATAGACCGGACCCAAGGCCAGCTCCGTCGGTATCAACGCTTTCGGATCACCCACCGCATTGGGACTCTCCGTGCGGAAGCTCCACACCGGCCCTTCGGTCGTCCCTGCGTTGTTGATCTCGTCGACCCGCCAGTAGTAAAGAGTTCCTTCTTCAAGATTCTGCGGCGGCGGATAAGAATTGCCCGACTGCTCGGTAGAGACCAGCGGCGGCGGGTTGGTGGTGCCCAGATAAACATTGTGCCCCCACACCGTGCCATCAGCCAGCCAGGAAAGTGTCACCCGCACCGCAATCGCCGTATCGCAATTGGCCGGAAAAGGATGGCTCGCCGTATCCGGCAAGGCCAGCGTCGTAAAGTGCCAAAGCTCTCCGGGAGTAATTCCCGCGGCATTCTGCTCATCCACCCGCCAGTAATAGGTCGTCCCCGGCAGCGTGTTCGTGCTGTAATAGACCGGCAGGGCATACGCCCCCACCGAATCCGGCGGGTTGCTTACGCCAAAGTAAAGCACATGCAGTGTGGTTCCTGCCCCCGCCGTCCACCACAGCGAGTCGCCGGGAGTCACACCCTCTTCACCGTTCGACGGAACCGGATTGCTGGCCGCGCCCGGCGCTGCCGCCGCTTCATTGGACACCAGGATCAGTCGCGTATTTTGCCCGCTGTAACCGCCCTGCAAACCCGCCACATACAGCCGCACCGTCCCCGTCCCCGCCGCCGGAGCCGTCCAGTTGAAGCTGCCGGAATTCTGATTATTGCTCGACAGCTTCACGCCGTTGGATTCCCCCGTCGCGTTGTATGTCGAGGTGCCTGTCCCCGCCGTCAAGCTGCCCGCATTGGCGCTGCCCATGCCCGCGCGGCACGACGCATTGAAGTTGCTGATCGTACTTCCCGCGCTGTGGCCGATGGTCAGACTGTAGGATTGCCCCGGAGTATACGTTGTGGGAAACCCCGTGATCGTAATCGTGCCGCCCGTAGAACCGTGACACTGGGACGCGCACGTCCCCCGGCTGCCCGGCGCGCTCGAATATCCCGTATAACTGTTATGTGCCCACCCCGAAACCGTCATCCCCGCCAGCAGCAAAACCAATATCCCAACTCGCATGCTGTCCTTCCTCAATGATTGAATTTCCTTAGCACGACTACTGCCACCCGCATAATGTCATTCCGTCCCTCCGCGAGTCTACGGAGGAACAGAATGACAACGCCCCATGGGGCCGCGATATTCCCCGCGCTGTTCCCCTCACCGATGGCACCCCTGTCTCCACGCCGAATCCCTGCGACGCCGAGCAGGCGATACAGGTGCAGGGGTTACTCCTGCTATTTCACCAGCGCTACCTTCAGTATCTGCATCTTCCCTGCCGCTTCCACCCGGATAAAGTACACGCCGGAAGGCTGCATGCTGGCGTCAAAGACCATATCATGTGAGCCCGGCTCTAAAAAGCCGTCCTTCAGCATCGCCACCTGCTGGCCAAGGCGGTTGAACACCCGGGCCTTGACCTTCATCCGCACCGGAAGATCAATCGCCACCACGGTGGTGGGATTGAACGGATTCGGATAGGGCTCGTGCAGTGCGAACTCTTTGGGCAGAGCCGGCTTGCTGTCGGCGGCCAGAGAGGTAATCGTAAAGTCCGCCGCACTCTCCACAAAGCTCTGCTGATCGAAGACCGTGCTCACCCGCACGCGGCAATGGGTTGATCCCAGCCCCGAAGGCACCCAAGTAAATTCGCCGTCGTTGGCCGTGTTGGAGTTGATGGTCTCCCACGTGCCGCCGGGGTAATCGCGGTTCAGTTGCAGCTTCAGTGTGCCGCGATGTTCCGGTGCGGACCACTGAATATTGTACGGTGTACCCGCCGCAAGCTGCTCGCCGCCGTTCGGCGCGGACAGAGTCATCTGCGGGGCGCGCAGCACAAAGTCGGCGTCGGACATATCGGTCAGCTCGGGACGGTCCATCGAGGTCACCCGCAGCCGGGCATTGTTGCTTGCCGGAAGCTGCACAATCCACATCGCCGTGCTGTCCGCCGTGATATTGTTCGACAGTTCCAGCCACGTGCCATTGGGATAATCGCGGTTGAGTTCCAGCTTCAAAGGATCGGTCACCAGTTGCCGGGCAAACCGCACCGTGTCCCGCAGTCCGGTAAACACCGTGCCGCCGTTGGGCCACACCAGATGCAACGACGGGCTCACAATTCGCGAATCCGCGTTGGAACTGTCCGTCAGGGTCGCTTGCGTGACATGCGTGATCCGGAAGCGCACATGGTCCGCATCCGGTCCGGTCACCGTCCAGTTTTCCGTGCCGTCATTGGGCGTGGAAGCAAAGAGGGTCTCCCACGTCGCCGACGGGTAGCTGCGATTTATCTCCAGCCGCACATTGCCGCCAAAGCTGGTGCCGCTCCAGCGCAGCCCCACGGCCTGTCCCGGCTGCAGCACTTCGCCGCCGTTGGGATAGAGCAGGGCCAGCCGCGCCGAGCCTGTGGGCACTTCCCACATGCCGCGCCCGTGTGTTGCCGCGCGCAGCACGCCCGTCACCGGCTGCATATCCATGTCGTCGATCCGCACCGCGGGCAATCCTTCGCCCATAATCTGCCAGTCCGAGCCGCCGCTGGGAGAATAGTACGCGCCGATATCCCCGCCCACATACAGCGTGTTATGGTCGCGCACGTCCACCACCACATCCTGATAGGGCACATCCGGCAAATTGCCGCTGATGTTCACCCAGTTGCTGCCGGCCTGCGTAGACTTGTAGACATGCCCGTGTCCGAACCCGGAGAGGGTCACAAATACCGTATTCGCATCCACCGGGTCCGGCACAATCCGCGTCACATAGGCGCCGGGCAGTCCGGCGGTGATATTCACCCACTGTGTGGCGTCCGGGTCGAGGCGGTACACCGAATTATCCGTCGCCAGATAGATCCGTCCCTGCTGCACCGGAGAGGGGACAATCACCTGCATCGTGCCGCCCAGCGTCTGCCCTACGGTCGCCCAACTGCTGTTGCGCCCCTGGTTCGGCGATTTCCACACGTTGCCGTCGGTGGTCGTGGTATAAATCGTCAGATGGTCGAAGGGATCCAGCACCATCGGACATACCCACGCGCCGTCGCCGCTGATTCCCGGATTGATGTCGCTCCAGTTGTTGCCGCCGTCGTCGCTGCGGGAGCGGTGTCCGCCCTGCCACTCGGCATACACCGTGTTGTCGTTCGTAAAGTCCACCACCGAATAGCCGCCGTCCCCGCCGAACACCGCCGCAAAATCCTGACTGCCGTGATAGCGGAAGGTGCCGTTATCCTGCGTCCCGCCGTAGGCCAGCGCCGTATCCAGCGTGGCGTTGCCCATCGCATAATACTGGAAGGTCACAAAGCCGTTGCTCTTTTCCAGCCATGTCGAACCGGCATTGGTGGACTTGAAAATCCCGCCGTCCGTCACCTGCCAGACCTCGTTGGCGTTGGTCGGATGGAACACGATTTCGTGATGGTCCGCATGCACATAGGCCGGATTGCCGAAATTGTAATCCCAGTGGCTGACCTGTGTCCAAGCCAGACCCGAGTTCGTCGAGCGCCACGTGTCCAGCCCCGCCGACAGCACCGTATTGGGCTGGTCGGGCTTCACCGCCAGCGCCATGTCATACCACCCTTGGCTGGCATAATGGTTCGCGCCCGTCTGGGACATCTGCGTCCAGTTCTGTCCATTGTCCATCGAGCGGTAGATTCCCACCATCTGCGAACCGTTGGAAGACCAGGTGCCGCAGATTCCCGCGTACACGATTTGCGAATTGGCCGCGTAGAACGCCAGCACAATTCGCCCGATCTGGTCGATGGAGGGCAGTCCCGTCGACGTGCGGGTCCAGCTTATGCCGTTGTCCGTCGAGCGGTAGATGCCGTTGACGCCGCTGCCGCCCGGATTGCCCGGCGCGCACAGCAGAATATCCGGATCCTGCGGATCCCGCTTCAGTTCCTTAATGTCTCCCGAGCGCACCATGGTAAAGCTGGCCGCGCCGTCCGTCGAGCGGTAGAGGCCGTCATTGGTCGAGGCCATCACAATCTGCCCGTCGCGCGGGTCAATCGAGAGCCTTAAGATGGATTCGCCCTGATTGTATTGATAGGACAGTCCCGTGGTGGCCCACGTCTGCCCGCCGTTGGTGCTCTTCAGCAGGCCGATGCCCATAATCGCGTCGCCGTTAAAGTAGCCCTCGCCCGTTCCGAGGTACATCGTATCGGGGTGCGACGGGTCCAGTTCAAAGCAGCCGACTGAAAGATTGGGCAGATTATCGGTCAGCGGGTGCCAGGATTCTCCGGCGTCGATAGACTTGAAAATCCCGCCGCTTACTCCCCCGGCGTACATTATATTGGCATTGCGCGGGTCGAAGCGGATCACCCGCGCCCGCCCGCCGTGATTGTACGGGCCAAGGTTCACCCAGGCTTCATCGAGGGAATGGTGCCGCATCCGGCCACGTGTCTGGAAGGCTTCCCAGTAGGCTCCCGCCGGAATATTGCCGTCGGGAAAGCCGCGCTGCATCACATCCCATTCGTAACGTTTGAACGGTTTGTAGCCGTGCGCCCGTGGCCAGTCGGTGCGCGAATTATAGTAGGCCCGCCACGGCGCAAGCTGCTGATAGACATTCACCATTCGCTGCGCCGCCTTCGGAGCCGCCATCGCCATAACGGCCATCGCCGCCGCCAGCACCACCAGCCCCACCTTCACCCAATGCTTGCTCATCTGTTGTCTTCTATGTTGAAGTTGTTGTTTGCGAAAAGAACTGTTCCCCATCCACCCTTGTCATCCTGAAGCCCGTCTTCGGGCTGAAGGACCTCGGGTTCGTCTTCGCGCCGCCTTCATCCTTATTTCAGCAAAACCATCTTCCCCGCCCGCACCCCATCCGCCGTCTGCAATCGATACACATACACCCCCGAGGCCAACCCCTTCCCCTCAAAGCTCACCTGGTGACTCCCCGCGGTCGGTGGCCTGCGACCCTCTCAATATGTTCAAATACCGAGTGACCGAGTCAATTCGATCATACACCGCGCTGCCAATACCCGCCTGTACAATGGTATCTAAGCGAGCGACCAAAGCCGGTATATCCATAAACAAACCCAAGAACGGCACAGATTCCTTTGTTAACGGGAGACGGTCAAGTAACTCAAGCAGCCTCCCGTCTCTAGAAGTCTCGCGCGATATAAATTCCCGCACATCTTCAGTACCCCCAAAGTCGTGCCAAGCCCGCAGAATGTAATAGAAGTGTGGATGCGACCACAAAAGCCCATCTCTCGCCGCTGCTTGAATGCGGCCGCGTGCAATCCCTTTACAATCGGCATACGTCTGCAAGGCAAGAGGTGTGTCGTACAGCGATGCTCCCGATGCGGGTGACCCCTCAACTTTTATACGGCGAACCAAGTCACCTATCGGCCAAACACAACCGGAAGCGTAACTGATGCCATCACGCAGCACTCTCCCGCGCGCGATCGAATCAGGAAAGCGACGCAGCACGCGTGCCACAAACCCCGTTGCGTCACTCGGGTAGCCACCAATCACCGACTCGTCTTCGCTGAATTGCTCCCAGAGTAAGAGACACGCAGCGATGACCTTGATAGCGGTGTTTTGTTGAAGTTCAACGGGCGCCTTTGCAGCAAGGCGTCTGAAAAGCTGCGACACTTCATGAGTACGACATAGATCCCCGAGCTTGCCTGTCAGTTGTTCCATCTCGAGATCAGCAGCGTCATCCCACAGCGTTGAAGCCTCGGCATCCGTGGTTTCTCCTTCCGGAACGTCGAATGCAAGTGCTCTGTTATAGTTCTCAGGATGGCATATTCGACCTGTCCGCAGATCGTCTTCCTCTTCGTGCGGACCTCCCGTCGGTTTGTTGCAGATGGCCCCTATGTCGGGAAAGAGTTCAAAGAGTATGCCCTCGGCGTACTTGCGGTGCTCTGGAATGATCTGGGCGAACAAGCCTTCGACGACAGACTTAATTGACTCCTTGGCGTGGGTGTCTGGCAGGCGAAGTCCAGCCGAGATCGTTCGTCTGAAAATCAGGTGGTTATCTCGAATCCCACGGTAAACAGGTTCGCAGAATACCTGAAGAACGCTCAGGCCGACGATATCGGCAAAATTTATATGTTCCCTCTGCCTATCGAAGTTAAACGTCAAGATGTTCAAAAAACGGTTCGCGTGTCGGAGGTTCTGAATCAAATGGAACGCATTCCAGTCCAAGATACTGAACAACCGATCGTTTTTGTCTCGACGTTCCGCTGGGGCTTCCTCCTGCAGGGCGCGTATCCTGGCGCCTACGTAGCTTGACAACGCCTCTGGGGTCGCTTTGGGCACCACGAACGGTGCCTGTATAATCTTTTCCAGATACTTGTTGCCACAACCATCCTGTGACTTGTCAAGAGCCTTCGCGACAGGTTTGGGGTCGAAAGCAAGCAGGTAAACGGTGTTGGGAAAGTCCGCCATGGATCTGACCAACTGGAATATCTGCCTGACTTCTTCATCGGGCAGACGGTCAAGATCGTCTATTACAATGATGACTTTGCTTGGCTGATCCCTTAGGACCTTAGATAGTGCCGTTCTTCTCGTCTCGAGGTCACGCTTCAATACCTTCCCGCTCTTCTTGAGAACAGACGCGGCCGCAAAGAGCATTTGGGAACCAACGACCCAGTAATGCGACATCCCGTCCTGCGGTACATACGACAAGAATGCAAAGAAAGCCGCATAGGATGACACCAACGCGCCAGCTTTCTGCAACTCGGCGTTCCAGTCCTGACGCTTCAAATTCTGCGACAGAGTTTTGAAGAACGCCGAAACCAAGGCCTCGGAAGTTGAGAATAGCCAAGGGCTAAAATGAATGACAACTGGCCTGTCGTTGTGCCCGGCTGTCTTCTTCCGAATATGCTGAAGGGCGAAATTGATAAGCGTGGTTTTGCCCGAGCCCCACTCATCGTAAATACCCACAACCAAGCTATCGGTTGATTTGTACGACAGGATGGAATCGCCCAAATAGCGCGCATAACCCGTCCGGCCAAGCGCATCATCCTTCATATCAGTCTTTGGCTGATCTGAGTCGAAGTCCAAGACCGTCCGGCTTTCATCTGTCATATCAGCCCCCAGCACACCACCGGCAAAAGTGCCAAAGCAAGCAAGAGAAACCGCCGCATAGCGTCCTCCGAGGTTGGTCCCTTCCCTTACTTTCGTGGGGGAAGGTCAGGATGGGGGTTGCCTTTGTCCGCGAATATCGCTAAACTGCCTTCTACCCAAACAGTTAAGATACGGATTCGCCGTTCCAAAGGCAATGCAGCCCACAGCTTAGGTCAGAACTTCCGGTATCCTTAAAGCGTCGCTGCAAAGCCCGTGCGACAAATTTGGCCTTCAATAAACAAGAGCTTGTCTTGTGGATAGGTGGGTAAGATAATGTATCTTTTGCATAGCCTTCACGGTGCGGAGGCCTGATGGCGTCCGGCTACCCCATTATCCTCGATGGCGCGTTCGGCACCGAACTGGAACGGCGCGGTTTTGTGGCCCGTTTGCCTTTGTGGTCGGCCCTTGCCCTGATCGAAGCCCCGGACCTCGTCCAGACCATCCACAAGCACTATCTGGCCGCTGGAGCCGACATCCTCACCGCCGCCACCTTCCGCACCACCCGTTACACCCTCGCTAAAGCCGGCATGGCCGACCGCGCGGAGGAATTGACACGGCTGGCCATCAGGCTGGCAAGGGAAGTTCTACCCCCCTTGTTCCCCCCTTATTCTAAGGGGGGAGACTCTGATCCTTCCCCCTTTGAAAAAGGGGGAAAAGAAGGGGGTTCCGAATTTCAGCGTTTCAGCCTTTCAGCGTTTCAGCCTTTTCCAGGAGTCGCCGCCTCCCTTGCCCCTTTGGAAGACTGTTACCGCCCCGACCTGTGCCCGCCCGATGAGATTCTGCTGCGCGAACATGCGCACACCGCGCGGCTGCTGCGCGATGCCGGGGCCGATCTGATCCTCGTCGAGACCCAGAATAGTGCGCGGGAAGCCCAGATTGCCACGGAAATGGCCCTGAACATGGGCCTGCCCGTCTGGACATCCTTTATGCCCAAAAGCGCCACCGAGCTATACAATGGCGATTCCCTGACCGATGCCGCTCGCGTCGCCTTTGCCTTGGGAGCCAATGCCGTGCTCATCAACTGCTGCCCGCCCGATCTGGCTGCGGCGGCCTTCCAAACCCTGCGCGCCGCGCTGCCCGAGGGTGACATCCTGCTGGGCGCTTATCCCAACTTCCGAGCACCGGAAGGCAAGCCGTGGGACTTTTCCGCCCCGCTTTCCCCCGCAGAATTCGCCCGCTGGGGAGAGCAGATGGTAAGCCTTGGTGCGAACATCTTGGGTGGCTGCTGTGGCACCACTCCCGAGCACATTGCCGCCCTTTCCGAAAAGCTGAAAGCTGAAAGCTGAAAACTGAAAATGAAGAAGTCTTGTCTTCTTTCCTATTTCCTATTTCACATCTCCTATTTGCTTCTGTCCGGTTGCGCGTCTGCACCGCCGCAGCCGCCGATGGCGGTGCCCCAGCCCGATGCACGCAAGCTGCCGCCTGCCCGTGGCATCGTGATCACCTCATCCGTCTCCTCAGATACTCTCGAATGGGGCTTGACCTATAACATCCCGCTGGATATCCTCTGGGTCTCTGGCCGCCGGATTCCCGTACGGCTGCAACCGGGTTCGGACACTCCCGGCTGGCTGAAGGTCGGCATCGATTCGGCCAGCTTCGACACGACGGCCAGTGCCACCGTGCATCTGACTCCCCTGCTGGGCCAGGCTCCCACCGGCAAGCTGAACTTTGTGCTCGAAGCCGTCTCCGACAGCCTGCCGCAGCCCGTCCGCAAGGAATTCCGGCTCTGGATACAGCGCCAGACCGGCCCTTTTACCCGGCTCGCCTTCGGCATCGAATCCCAGCCTTGCGACAGCCTCTGCGCGCATGTATCCCCCTTTGGCGAACTGGCCTTCTATGACCTGCGCCACGGTCAGGGCGCACCGTGCAGTGATACGGTTGCCGTATCTGACGCGGCGCAGATCGGACTCCAGGGCTTTGCCCTCTCGCCGCAGGGCTTTGCGCTCGGCGCAAGCTGCCGGGTGGCCGCCGTCTATGAAGCCTCCGGGGCGCTCTCCTTTGTCAACCTTGGCATTGCCCCCCGGCTTCCCGTGGGTGCCGTGCTGCTCAGTTTGCGCGGGGCCAATGCCTGCTGGCTCTCGCCGGATAACACCGTCGCTCTCATCAGCATGCCCGGTGCCGCGGTCCCCTATGACATCGCCTCGGGCCGCATGATCGGCGGCCCCTGCCATCTGACCAGTGACACCCTCACCGTCCGCATCCACAACGGTCGTATTCTCCGCGCCGGCCTCTGCAAATGGGAATTGCAATAATTCACCATCTGTCGGTGTAGGGGCCGGTCTTAGACCGGCCCGCTTTTGATGAAAATTCCCCGCCATGCAAAAGCCCGAAGCAATCGCTTCGGGCTTCTTGAACTCTATCCTGCTCTCCGGCTTACGCCTTCTTCAGGTGGCCTTGCAACAGCTTGTTCATTTCGAACATCGAGACGGCGCCCTTGCCGAACAACGCGCGCAGCTTCTCGTCAGCATTGATCATGCGCTTGTTGACCTTGTCCTGCAGGCCGTTCTTCTTGATGTACTCCCACAACTTCTTGGTGATCTCCGTGCGCGGCATCGGCTTGTCGCCAACGACGGCGCCGAGGATGGCGTCGGGGGCCATCGGGGCCATAAAAGCGGGATTCGGCGCGCGCTTGACCTTCGGCTTCACGGCCTTCGGGGCGGCCTTCTTCGGGGCAGCGGCCTTCTTCGGGGCGGCAACCTTCTTCGGGGCGGCCTTCTTCGGCGCGACCTTCTTCGGGGCAACCTTCTTCGGGGCGGCCTTCTTCGGCGCGACCTTCTTCGGAGCGGCCTTCTTCACAGGGGCGGCCTTCTTCGGGGCAGCCTTCTTCACGGGAGCGGCCTTCTTCGGGGCGGCTTTCTTCGGAGCAGCCTTCTTTGCGGGAGCGGCCTTCTTCGGGGCGGCCTTCTTAGCGGGAGCTTTCTTCATGAGATTCTCCTTCGGGGTTTACGGTTGGTCCACAGAGTGTGAACAACGTTGAGTGAACTGAACTCAGGCATAGGGACCGGCGCAGCCCGCTTCGTCAGGCGGAAATCGCGCCGGTATCAGGATCTCGCCGGCCGCCAGAACAGCCAGCCACAGTGCAACGCGCTAATATACTCATGGGACGCTCTCTCTGTCAAGGGCTTTTCGCCGTTACTCCTGATTCTTCCCCGCGCGCTCCGCCTTTCTCATAGTGCGCTCACACCTCCCGCTCTCTCCCCATCGATAAACCCCGCCGCTCACTCTCAAACCACTCCCTAATCTCAACTTGAGTCCCAAGGCCACATACTCCCATTTGCCGGTCAAACACCCTCCCGCCCGCTATGAGAAGCTCCTTGCCTGCGTCGCTTCCCCTAAGAAAGAGAGGCATTCCCCCAGTGAAGAAGGGCTAAAGGCTGAAAATTTGAAAGACCGCTCTACCCGCCGACCTCGCTGCGTATAGTTGTGCTGCCCTCACACCACAGCAACCTCGTGTAGGGGCGGGTTAAGCAGAAGAATGTCGCCAGACGGTGGATGCCTTACGCGCAACCCGCCCGTTTTGATCCCGGCAATAGCAAGACGGGAGGGTTGCGGAGTACCTTAACCCTCCCCTACGGCTCTACGCTGCTTAGCCCTTCTTAAACACGAACCACGCGCCCACCGCTATGAAACCGAAGCCGATCAGGGTATTCCACGTCGGTCGTTCGTTCAAATAGAGCGTCGAGAAGACCGCAAAGACCCCGAGGGTAATCACCTCCTGAATCGTCTTCAGTTGGGCCGCATTGAACTGCCCGTAGCCGTAGCGGTTGGCCGGCACCTGCAGGCAGTACTCGAAAAAGGCAATTCCCCAACTGGCCAGAATGGCAATCAGCAGCGGTGCGCTGCGGAATTTCAGATGCCCGTACCAGGCAAAGGTCATAAACACATTCGACAATGTCAGCAGCACAATCGTTCGCATCAGCCCTCTCTCCCATAGACAATCCGCCTCCAAACCACCGCTCAAAATAGCCATTTCCCCGCCGCCATGCAAGCGCCCGCTGCACAAATACCGCCGAGCCGGGTTGAGCCGGATCGTTCCTTCACATTCGTTGATGACACAACCCGGCCGAAACCAAGAATCCGGAAGGGACCGCGCGGTCTTCCGCGCTGTCCCCCCGCCGGTAGGCGGCCCCGGGTCAAGGGGTCACCTCTTGCTGTGGGCGCCTCTCGGGGCACAGAACCTTGTCTCACAAGGCCACCGGCGGGTCCGCAATCCTGATCACACTTTCGAAAATTTTCTCTCATCTTTTGACATATTTGAAATGATGCGGTCGAATCCGGATACCCTTTTCAACTATACCAACTATACCGTAACCGCCCGTGCCACGGCAAATTATCCCGAGAAAAAGGCGGGCTTTCTCTTGTGCTCCCGCTTTGGCTTGTGTATGTTATGCATCCCACAGCGGGACCCCCGCCGTGTCGAAAACTTGACTTTGATGACCTCCCATAGCATTGGTAAAGGACATGATGATGATGAGACTGTTAGCTTTCTTTGGCACGTTACTGTTCGTCTGTGCGCTGGCATTTGCCGGCTCCCCCGCAGAGAGCGTTTACCTTGGCGCCGTGGCTCCGGGTTCGTCCGGACTCTCGCAGTTTGACACCGCGGCGTTGAATGATCTGCTCTCCCAGACCGATTCCTTCGGCGAGCACAGCGGACGTTCAACCGATGCAAATCGCTTCTCGCGTTGCGGTTGCACCGTGGAATGCCCGGCTGGTGCCCGCCCCGAAGGCGAGCCCTGCCTCAACCTTTGTGACCACTATAACGGCGGCTGTTTCTCGACACCCCCCGCGTTCATGCCCATCGCCTGCAATGACGTCATCTGCGGCAGCGCCTTCTCGTGGTTTTTGATCCGTGACACCGACTGGTATGAACTGACCGTCTCCGAGCGTGATACGGTCACCTTTACCGTCACCGCCGAATTCGATGTTCTGGCTATGATCCTTGGCCCCGGCGCCAACGGCTGCGAAGACCGCGTGGCTTATACCGCCCCCGCCGTGGCGCAGGAATGCCATCCCCTGACGGTGAGTGCCGTGCTGGATCGTGGCACCTACTGGCTGTATGTCGCCCCGGCCCACTTCCAGTGGATGGGCTGCCGCACCTACGTCGCCAGCGTCAACTGCTCCCCGGCGGATAATCAACTCGCCGCCGAACTGCGCAGTTTTGATGCCGTACCCGAAGCCGACGGCGTGACCGTGCGCTGGCAGACGGTCGCGGAAAACCGCAATGATCATTTCGAAATCGAGCGGGACGGCCAGACCGTTGCCCGGGTGAACGCCACCAACAGCGCCAGCGGCGCCCGCTACTCGTGGACCGATCAGTCGGTGCAGACCGGTGAATCGTACACCTACACGCTGGTCGCCGTGGATGTGCTGGGCAACCGCACGGTGCTGGGCAGCCGCGATGCCACCGCCACCGCCGGCAACCCTGCCGAAATCACCGACTACGCTCTCTATCAGAACTTCCCCAATCCCTTCAACCCCACCACCAGTCTCAGCTTTGATCTGGCGGAGAGGGGTTTTGTCACGCTCAAGCTCTACAACATGGTCGGTCAGGAAATTGCCACTATGGTGAACCGCACGATGGACCAGGGCCACCATGTCGTACACTTCGACGGCACCAATCTCCCTTCGGCCATGTACCTGTACACCCTGCAGGCCAATGGCTACACTGCCACCAAGAAGATGCTGCTGCTGAAGTGACCGCCCGTTGAACAAGAATCGAAACACAAGACAGGGCGATCCGCAGGGGTCGCCCTGTTTTCTTCTCCTCACCTACTACCCAGCACGCTCCCGCGTGCTGGATTGCCTTGGTGGTTGCTGCCCTCCGGGCTGACGGTCCGCTGAAGGCGAGATCTCGGCTCCGCCGGACCAGAGGCCGCCGCTAGGGATCAATGCGGAAGGGACCGCGCGGTACCCCCGCGCTGTCCCCCCGGCAAAGCCGGCCCCGGGTGCAGGGGTTACCCCTGCGCCTCTATGGTCTAATTTGTTCAAGGCGGGCCTGTGCTCTGGGTGTGCCGGAGATATTGCATCCTTTCCCGATCTCTCGCCATCCCAATTACTACCTATAGCAACTATAAAAATCCGTTCGATCAACCTACAGCGGGAGCAAAACGGGGTGGTGTTTTTCTGTAATAATTGTGCTGAGATTGCCTCGCTTCAGGATAGCTCCTATATTTCTGTTACCATTTACGGACCATCTTGAGCATTATTATATTCACAGGAGCCATAATGAAGAGTTCTTACTGGCTGTGTACCTTTATCCTGATCATGAGCACCTCGCTCTTTGCTACCCCCAGTGTGATCCGGTCCGGTGCGACCCTTGGAAAAGCGCCGCTTCCACCCAAAGTGGAAATCCAGCAGATTATGGCGCAGATTGATCAAGCTCGAGCCCTTGATCAGGAGCCTGATCCGGCTCTGTTTGACCGTATCGATGAATTGACTGGAGAATCCCGCGGCACCCGGGGCGGGGCACTGGATAAGATGCCGTCCGCTTCCAGCACAACCGATACCCGCCAAGGGGGGGAAGATTGTGCCAATGCCTTTACCATTCCCGCGCTGCCCTTCAGTGAGTCCGGTACGCTGGGCTCAACAGACAACTGTGCAGGGCGTCCTTACCGCGATGTGTTCTACCGCTACACGGCTATCCAGAACGGCAACCACACTTTCAACATGTGCGGCAGTTCCGGAGACACCTACATGCGGCTCTGGACCGAAGGCACCTGCTGTGCGGGGAACAACGTCGCCGATGACAACTCCTGCGGCAGCGATTACGACCCCTCCCTCACGCTGGCTCTTTCCACCGGACAGATCATCTACATCGAATGCGGCAAGTACAACACGTCCACCGCCAGCCCGTACAACTTCCGGGCTTATGGGCCCAATGTTCCGCCGGCCAATGATCTGTGCGTGAATGCCGAGCAGGTGGCCGTACCGTCCCAGACTATGGGCACCACGCTCCATGCGTCGCTGGATGCGATTCCCGCCTGCGGCAATGCCGACGCGCCTACTGCGCCCGGCGTCTGGTACCGTGTCAATGGCACCGGCAACATGATGACCGCTTCCCTATGCGACGTTTCCGCCGATTGGGATACCGAACTCAGTGTCTTCCTCGGCCCCTGTCCGAGTCTGACCTGCGTCGGCGGCAATGATGACTATTGCGACAACCGCTCGCAGGTCACCTGGTGCTCGGTGGCCGGCGTGCAGTATTTTATGCTGGTGCATGGCTATCAGGGGGCCTACGGGGGGTTCCGGCTGGACATCACCGATAACGGCATCAACTGCCACCAGCCGAACTGCACGGACATTCTTCCCTGCGGCACTCCCGCCGAAACCGAACCCAATAATATCTGTCCTTCGCAGCTTGATCCGCTCACCATCACCTGCCCCACTGATGATACCGGTGTGGTGGAAACGCTGCTGTATGGCACCCTATGCCCCGCCGATGACCATGACGTGTACCGGGTTTCCGTTCGCGAGCGCTCGGTGATGACGGTCATCCCTTCGGCGGGAACAGACTGTGACTCGCTGCCTTCGCCCTGCATCCAAAGTGATGTGCGGGGTGAAAACTGCGAGCTGCTTGACTCCGGCAGTTCGACCGGCTGGGTCCTTACCAACCCCGGGGACATTCCGGTTACCTTCTATCTCGATGTCCACGGCGACGGCGCCTGCCTGAACCGCTATAAAATCGCCACGTCCTGCTGTCCGCTGCGGGACTACTGCGCCAACCCCATCAATGTCGGCGAGACCACAGACTTCAGCCTGCTGGTAAACACCTGCTGTGCCACCAGTCCGTTGCCCTTTGTCTTTGAGCGGGCCTGCAGCGGCACCATGTATGCCGCGGGCCGGGCGGTCATCTTCCGCATTCATCCGGCGGCGCCGGCCATTGTAGACCTCAGTGCCATCGGCGGTGATGCGCAGATCATGGTGTTCACCGATTGCTCCAATCCCACCGGCACCTGCATCGCTTCTTCGGACACATCCATCACCCATGCCGAACGGATCGACAGTCTGCACCTTGCGGCAGGTGTCTACTATGTCGCCGTTTCCCGCTTCAGCTTTGACTGCGGAGACATCACCCTCAGCATTCACAGTGATGTCATCCTGCCGGTGGAACTGGCTTCGCTCACGGCCACCGCCGGGCGCAATGAAGTCACCCTGCACTGGCAGACGGCCTCCGAAACCAGCAATGACCACTTCGACATTGAACGTGATGGGCAGCGGGTCGCCACCATTTCCTCGCAAGGCAACTCACCGACAGGCCACAGCTACACCTGGACCGAAACCGGATTGGAAAATGGCCGCGTCGCCCACTTTGACCTGTACGGTGTGGACCTGAACGGCGGGCGGTCGCTGCTTAAGAGCGTGGAAGCCACGCCGGAAACCGATGGTCAGGCGCTGATCATCCAGTACGCGCTCTACCAGAATTACCCCAATCCTTTTAATCCCACGACGCGCATTGCCTTCGATCTGCTCGAGCAGGGCCATGTGTCGCTTGGCCTGTACAATCTGCTCGGCCAGCAGGTCGCCGTCATCGTCAACGGGACTCTCAATCCCGGCCACCATGTGTTGAGTTTCGATGCATCCTACCTTCCTTCGGGTGTGTATCTCTACCGCATCGAGGTCAATCAGTTTGTGGCCGAGAGAAAAATGCTCCTGATGAAATAGCGTTTCCCCAGCCAGCACCGGGCGGTTTTGCGCCGCCCGGACACTCACGGATGGAAGGGCGGACCTGCGGATCCGCCCTTTCTGTTGGCCTGTCTTATAATATCATCTTGTATCAAAACTACTTACGAAAATAAATTCGTAATATATAGCACATCGTTAGCTGAAAGCCACCCATATTCCGCATATACCACGCCATATTTTTGGTAATGCCCTTACAACTTCAACATCAAACAGGAGGTCGAGGAAATTATTGAAGTTAGAATATTCGCCAAGGCGTTTACCCTATTGACTCCGCTTGACAAATTGATATCTTCTTTTCTATGCAAAGTTGCTCAGAAGAGACTCCCCATGATCGCCTTTGCCTTTTGCCTCGTCGCACAGCGAGCCACAACTTCCTGAAAGGAACGCCTTCATGAAATACCTACTATTTGCTTTTACCCTGCTCCTCTTCGGCCTGACCACAGGCTTTGCCCAATGGACGATTCCTGATACCACTCGTTGTCCACAGCCGGGAACGGGAGCGGAGTCCCCGTGGATCAGCAACGATAACCTGCACCTCTATATGAGCAGTATGGCCTGCTTGGGTGTCTTCTCTCGCCCGTCGGTTGATTCGGCGTGGGGGCCGCGAACAGACATGCCAGACCGCATATGCCTGACCCCGACACAGAGATGTCCGGCTGTCAGTCCGAATAATGACACCCTCTACTTCATCGGCGACGCGCGCACGGATTGCGAGAACTTCGGCCTGTGGGACGTTTACTACACCATTCGCACCGGGCCGTGTGACACCTGCTGGGGACCAGTGCATAATGCCGGGCCGAATGTCAGTTCCAGCGACCGGGAATTCTCCGTGGGCATCAGTCGGGACGGGGGAACTCTGCTGGTGTCCTCCAGCAGGGGCGGATACGGTGTCTTTCCGGTGATCTACTGGCACGAAAGGCAGGCCGATGGCACATGGGGGCCGGCCAATTTGTACCCCCCGGAAATCAATGATCTCGGCCACCTGTCTGGGCACGAGCACCCGTGTTTATCGCCAGATAACAACCGCATCTTTTTCTGGCACACGGGCCAAATGATGGGCGACATCTATGTCAGCGAAAAGGTGAACGGAGTGTGGCAACAAGCCGTACCGTTGCCTTCGCCTCCCAACAATTACCCGCAAGTAAGCTGCGACGCCGATCCCTGCATGGCGGTAGATGGAAGAACCCTATGGATTCGTGAATCGCCCTACCCCTGCGAAGCCTACCGTATCGCGGTCACCATCGACACCTCCAACGTGGCAGCAACCCCCCGGCAGCATCAAGAGTCGAAGCCCAAACCAACGCTATCTGCCATTGGGGAGGGTTCAGGAAGTCTTAGGCTGGCGTTATCCGGCGTAGCCCTCCACGGGGAGCAAGTAGTAAAAATCCATGACATCCTTGGACGACTGGTAGGACAATATCCCGTCACCTTCACTTCAGACGGCCAGCACAGTTCAAGCGTCCTACCGAAACTATCGCTGTCGGCTGGGACCTATCTCATTTCCATTCAGCTTTATCACGGTACAGTAAGTACCAAGTACAATACGATAGAGTAACTTTTGACAGGAGGCCGCTATGCGTCTATTCTGGCTGATCACATTCCTGGTAGTGCTTGCCGCTTGGGGCTTTGCGCAAGCACCATATGACCCCCGCATTCCCCGCGTGGATTGCGAAGCGGTCAACTCAGGGACGCCCATTACGGGTATTACGAGCGGGACGGGACGAGTCAAGATTCTGTGGATTGTCTGCACCGCGGATTCCGCTTCACTTCCCCAGAGTTGGCCCATCGGACACGATCCAGGACAGCGCGTCTGCAATCCGGTAACCTACCGGATGCCATCTTGGGCAAGTGCCGCGCTCGATTCGACTGTGCCGTGGAGCTTGTCCCGCTACTATCTCGACCAGTCCGGGCGAAAGTTCGGCGTGTACGGGAAAGTGGTCGGCAGGGACAGCATCACCGTATTCAAGTGCGATCCGAATCAGGCGGTACGCCCCATCCATAGTGACCAGAGCGGCGGAACGGCGTTCTTTAACAACATCATGGCCAAGGTAGACTCCTTTGTAGATCTACATGAGTTCCTCCCGACCCCTTCTTCTCAGGATGTCGAATACACAATCTTTGACATCTACGGCCTGGCCGAGGCTTGTCAAGCGGAAGGCGGCGGAGTATCGGGCTTGGCTGATTGGTACACCTCCACACACCAGACGAATAGCCTGGGACAGTTCATCCGTGTCCGAACTGGCGTAACCTGCTGGAGTGTTGCCGAACAAGCGTATACAAACAGCTTCTGCCAAGGGTGGGGTGTGTCGGATCCTGTTTCGGCTGCATACTGGCCGAACATAACAATCGCAGCCCACGAACTCGGACATCAAATCGGCGGCTTTCACTGGCATGGCTTCGGTGATTGCAACTATGTGGACCTGAGCGAAGGCAGCCATATTGGTTGTGGAGCACTCGATCCCATGAGCGCCGGGAATGGGTTTCGTGATCCGGAGAACGGTTACCTGGAAGGCGAGGTGTGCCCTTACAACCCTTACTGGCGCAATGGCATCAACTGGATGTCAACGGTCACCGTGGATCATCCGCTGATGAACTACGTCATGACCGATCATTTGCAGGGCACATCGAACGCTTGCCTGAAATTTCCTTCTTACCGTTCAGGTCAGGGCAGTGACCAATACTTCCTAGCGACGGCCGTCACGCGTAATAAGCCGTGGGATCGCCTCTGGCCAGCAGACGGTGTGATGATCATGCACGCGAATCCCACACAAAGCCAAAATGATCGTCGCCACAAGCGGTTTGATGTCGAACTGGCTTCGGGTCAATACAC
Organism: bacterium; assembly: GCA_036504735.1. Lineage (NCBI taxonomy): Bacteria > bacterium. The sequence continues at coordinate 188,115 of DASXUQ010000009.1, read as the reverse complement.
ATGGACGGAACGATGGGAAAATGTGGATACGACCTGGCACTGCTGGCTCGACCCGCCATTTAACACAATTCCGTGTTCCCTCAATACGGGCGAGAACGAGTTGATTCGGAACACTGTGACGGGTCTTGATAGCTTCGACTTCATGTGGGAACATAACGATGCGTGGACGCACCCGCAGCTCGCTTATTGCACTCCGACAGAAGCACATTCTGCCGGTACCGGTGCCACGTTCTTCGGGACCGGGCGTGTCTTCAGCGATACAAGTAATCCGAGCGCAGCCGTTCAGCGAAATACGTCGCCTTGGGCGCAGGATTTGCCGACTATGGCAGGGATACAAGTTCTGAACGTGGATCACTGGGCAGGCACCTGTACGGTAAACGCCACGAGCCGTCATTGGTCGGGGGTAATCACGACCAGTGCGTTATGGCTGGACAGCGTGGTGGTAGATGACAATCTCACCATCGCCACCGGAACAACCTTGACCATTAACCCCGGCACCAAGATAAGAATCGCCCCCGAGAAGTCCATCACGGTCAACGGCAAGATTATCGCCAACGGCACGGCGGCGGCGCCCATCGTCTTTGACCGTTCCGGCGCCACCGGACTGTGGACCGGCCTCTCCATCCGCAACAGCGCCGACCCCGCCAATTCCATCAGCTACGCCACCGTCCGCAATGCGGTCAACGGCATCAGCGTCAGCAACAGCCGGGCTACCATCAGCTACGTCACCGCCGAAAATTGTCAGTGGAACGGCGTGGGCTTTGCCCGCAGCACGGGCACCCTGAGCCACTGCACCCTGCAAAATGACTCCGTGCGGGGCGCGCTTCTCTTCCGCAGCAGTGTCGCCGTGCATGACAATCTCTTCAGCGGCAACGGCGTTTACGGCCTGCGCATCTGGGGCTGCGATCAGATTCCGCTCTCCAACAACATCTTCCAGAACAACGGCGGGCTGCACCGCGCCGACTTCGCCTATTGGCCGGGTCTTGAAGTGCTGGAAGGCGCGGTCACGCTGACCTGCAACAGCTTCGACCACAACGCCGGACCGGCGATGCTGCTGCTGCCGCAAGCCTACGGGGACATGGGCACCAGCGCCCGCAACAAACTCTCGGACAACATGCAGGCGCTGAATCTGCTGGGCTACGACTACGGCCAGATCTATTTGCAGGGCGGAACGGCAGATTTGTACTGCGGCGAAAACACCATCAGTGACGCGCAGAACGCCCACACGCTGATTGACAACGAAATCGAAATCATGCCGCCGGATCAGTGGCAGGCCGGCCGCAACTTCTGGGGCACCACCAATCGCCAGAATATTCTGTCTCGCTTGCCCGCCAGCACCGTGATCGATTCCATGTTGAGCGCGACCGTCCCCTGCACGGATCCGCCTCCCACCACTTGCGTGATTGCCCCCGACTATCTGCTGTTCAAGCAGGGGTGGGATCAGGAACGCGCCGCACAATTCGCCGACGCGGTCACGTCCTATGAGAACTATCTGCTTCAATACCCCGGCGGAACCTACAAGACCGTAGTCACGGATCGCCTGCTGGTCTGCAAGTCAGCCATCGGATGGTCATGGAAGAATATCCGCAGCTATTTCCAGGATCTCGCCGCCGACAGTTCGAAAGATTCCTCGCTGGTTACGCTCTGCAAGTCCAACGCCGCTTGGTGTCTGGCCGAAGACGGAGACTATACGGCGGCTCAGGTGGAACTCGACTCGCTGCTCGATCATACCAACAAGGCCTATGACCGGCTGGCTCTATCCCTGAAACTGCTGATGGCCGAGGTGCAGCAGGATGACATCGCATTCGGCATGCAGGTGACGAATCCCGGAGGAAGTCGGCGCGGTGTTAACGGCGGCCAGACCGACGCATCGCTCGCGTCCGAGACAATGATCGACCGCATGGCCCGCGTCGAGCATCGCTTGGATTCCGTCCTGACCCTGTATGCCGGTCACGGCACGACGCTTCAGGAAGAAACCCTGCCGGTCCCGACCCGCTACGGTCTGTTCCAGAACTACCCGAATCCCTTTAACCCTCAGACCGAGATCCGCTTCGACCTGCCCGAAGCGGTCCAGGTGGAACTGAAGGTCTACAATTCCCTCGGCCAGCTCGTGTCTACACTGGTGAACGAGTCGCGTCCCGCCGGCAGCTACACCGTCACGTGGGATGGCCGCCATCTGGCCTCCGGCATGTACCTCTGCCAAATCAAAGCCGGAAATTTCACGGCCACCAAGAAGATGCTGCTGATGAAATAACCGCCTCATGCGGTTGTCGTAGGGGCGGATTGCATCCGCCCGCTGCACAAGGATAAAAACACAAGACAGGGCGACCTTTGCGGGTCGCCCTGTCTCCATTTCCCTCCTCACGAAAACTAGCCAGCGCGCTCCCGCATGCTGGTTTCCCCATGCGTACCATGCCGGAGCGTGGTGCCTAATCATGACGAAGGATACTCCCAGGAATAAGCAGAGCCCGCTCTCAGAGTCTGCCCGCTTCACTTCTTGCTTTTTCCCCTGCCCCCTTGCCCTTTCTCTCATTCTGTGTTATCTTTACCTGAATAGTCTCTTTCCCGCTTGGCAAAAATCGGTGTCGTATCAAGATGGCAGAATTTAGGCGACCTGTTCGCTGACCGCCGATCTTGTAACCTGATTTCTGTACCTTTAGCCAAACCGTCGGACCCCTCTCCTGCGGAGTACCTGTTTTCAAGGAAGCCATGCCCATGCCCCGCGCTACCACTCTACTTCTTGCTCTCTTAGCCTTTGCTGCCCTCGCCTATGCCGACACCACTTGGGTCTCGGACTCGCTGATCAGTGGCACGTGGACCTCCGCCCACAGCCCCTACATGATTCAGCGCACGGTAACGGTGGGCGCGGCGCAGACACTGACCATCGGTCCCGGCGTCTCGGTCTGCTTTGTGGGTCCATACCGCTTCAATGTGCGCGGCACCCTCCAGGCCCTTGGCACGGTAACCGATTCCATCCGCTTCACCACGGACACTTTGGCCAATCCTTCCCGCTGGCGGGGCGTGCGCTTCCTTACGGCGAACAATACGTCGGCCATGAGTTACTGCCTCATCGAGGATGGGCTCGGCGCCTCTCCGGGCGATGACCGCTACGGCGGCGGGATCGAAGTTCAGAACTGCTCCCCCACCTTTTCCCGCTGCACCATCCGCCGCTGTCATGCGCTGCTGGATGGCGGCGGTATCTATTGCCGCGATGGCGGGACGCCTGCCTTCACCGATTGTGATATCCTGAACTGCGTTTCCCAGCTCGGCGGTGGCGGCGGCCTGTTCAGCCGCAACAGCGGCCCGCAACTGACCCGGTGTACCTTCCGCGGCAATCGTACAACTTTGAGCGGTGGCGGCGTCGGGCTGCTCATGCACCAGCCCAACATTGCTGTCTCGAATTGTGTCTTTGACGGCAATTCGGCTGGGGACGGCGGCGGACTTTTCGTCTGTTCCCGGTACTGGAACGGCGCGGCAACCATGCGCCAATGTGTTTTCAGCGGCAACACCGCCACCCGGGGCGGCGCAGCCTTCGACACCTCCGCCATCGTGAGCTATGTCAACTGTCTGTTCAACAGCAACGTGGCCGCTCAGGGTGGCGCACTCTACAGCGGGGACAATTCCCGCAACACCCTCAACTTTGTCACACTGGACGACAATCAGTCGTCCACCGCAGCCCTCCACTGCCGTAATGACTCGATCATCCTGACCGGTTCCATCATCAGCCGCACGGCGCAGGGCTCAGGGGTTTACTTCTCGCTGCCGCGCTCGGCGCAGATTACGTACAACGATTTCTACGCCAATGCCACCGGCCCGTTTTCCGGCAATACGCCGCAGAACCTTGGCCAGTTGACGCGGATCAATCCGTGGGGCGACTCCTGTGATGTGGCCCTCAATCTGCTGCTGGACCCCCGCTTCGTCAATCCCGACAGCGCCAACTACCGCCTCAGCGATTCCAGCCACTGCCTGGCCGCGAGTCAGGACCTCACTCATCAGTTCTATAATGATTTTGAAGGCCTGTCCCGCCCGTCACCGTCGAATTCCCAGCCGGACATGGGCGCGTATGAAAACCGCCTCAGCAGTCCCGTACCTCATCTCACGGGCAATCTCAGCGGCCTGATCGGCCCTGGACGTTTTCTCGTGGGTGAAAATGTGGCCGTGCGCACGAACGATACGCTGACTCTTGCGGCCGGAACCACGTTGAGTTTCGCGGGAGGCACGGGCCTGCTTGTCTATGGCCTGTTGAAGGCCTTGGGGACCGAACAGGACTCCGTGATTCTTACCGTGGATACCGTGGTGTTCCCGCAGCGCTGGACGGGTCTGCAATTCATCTTCTCCGTGCGGGGGTGTTCGCTGACCTATTGCCGCTTCTCCGCCGCGTCGATTCCTTCAGGCAATGGCAACTCCAACGTTTCGATTAACCAAACCAATCCGGTGTTTTCCCATTGCGGATTTGAGCGTGGGCGCAGGGGGGTAACCTGCAACTACGACAGTTCCCGCTTCCTCTTTTGTTCGTTCACCGGCAATGAAGGCGGCATGGCCGGTAACACCACCCATGCGGTCTTTCAGGATTGCGACTTCTCAAACAATCGCGCATTGACAGGGTACTACAACGTCGGTGGAGGAGTTTACTTCTCCGGAAATCCCAACTTCACCCGCTGCGCATTTACAATGAACTCCGCAAATGAAGGTGGCGTGGTTTATGGTTCGGGTGGTGCGGTGTTCTCCCAGTGCCAATTTTTCCAGAACAGCGCCGCTTCCGGCGGCGCGGTCAGCGTTTCCGGTAATACGATGGTCTTCGCTGACTGCCAGTTCAGCCTGAACACCGCCAGCGGAATTGGCGGCGCCGCGTATGTACGCGGTCCCCTGACCTTCTCACGGTGTCAGTTCACTCAAAACTTGGCGACTCATGGTGGAGCCGCCTATATGGAGTATACAGGGACCCCTCTGTTTGAGGAGTGTCTTTTCACGGGCCATTCGGGTGGGACCTTGTACGTTACGAACAACGCCATTGTCCGCCGTTGTACGCTTTCCGGCAATGCCGGAACCACGTCTGATGCCGCCGGCATCACGGTTTCGGCGTCGACCTCCTCCACTCCACGTATTACCAGCACCATCATCGGCAACTCTCAGGGTGCGGGAATCAAATTTCAGCAAACCTCCGGCGTCACCGTCCGGTTTTGCGATTTCTTCGCCAACAGCGGCGGCAACTTCTCGGGAGCCGTCAATTACCGGCCTGTGGGAATCGGCACCCTTTCCCGTACCAATGCGCGCGGTGATTCCTCCGATCAATACCTCAATGTCTTCCTGAACCCCCTCTTCGCCGATACCGCCGCGCATGACTTTCACCTCACCGAAACGTCGCCCTGCATTGATGCGGGTGATTCCGGTTTGACGCATGACTCCGACGGCAGCTTTGCGGACATCGGCGCCTTCGCCTTTACACAGGCCGCTCACCCACCCCTCGCCTGCGCGCTGATCTCCCCGGCCGACAGTTCCACTTTCACGGTCGACCGTTTTGCGGACTTTGCCTGGAATCGCAGTTCCGATCCGGACCGCTGGGATACGGTGACCTATGTTCTGAAGCTTCAAGCGCCCGATACCATCGTCTCCGTGTACATGCAGCAGGACACCGCCCTCAGCATCAACCTCCACGGGCTGCATTTCCCTACAGACACCCCCCTGCACTGGTGGGTCATGACCCATTCCTGTTACCCGAACACCAGTGTTGCCAGTGATACCTTTCTGATCACCCTGCACACCTTGCCTCCACGCCCCCCGCAGCCCTTTACGCTGATCTCCCCGGCCAATGATTCGATCCTTACCACCGATAGCGCGGTAGCCTTTGTGTGGAGTGCCAGCATAGATCCCGATGCAGCGGATACCGTAACTTACGATCTCCATCTAACTGCTCCCGGAATCTCCATGGCGATGTCCGTACATCAGGATACTATGTACACCATGGACTTGCGCCCGCTGGGCATCCCCAACGATACCCTGATCTCCTGGTGGGTCAGTGCGCATTCGCTTCTGCCCGATACCAGCATTACCAGCGACACCTTCCGCTTCGTCCTGAGTATCCCCAACCGCTTGGGAGCAGGCCATCCGCTGCCTACCGTCTTTGCCCTGCATGCGGTCTACCCCAACCCCTTCAACCCGGCCACACGGATTAGTTACGATCTTCCCCAGCCTTGCGAGGTCCGCCTGAAGGTCTTCGATATGCTGGGCCGCCAAGTGGCCACGCTGGTGGATCAGCACATGCCCGCGGGCTCCTATGTGGTCGAGTGGAATGCCCAGGCCTATCCCAGCGGGATGTACTTCACCATCCTCACCGCCGCCGATAAACAGTTCGTCCGGAAAATGCTGCTGCTGAAATAGTGGCTGTCGTGATTTTGGCTTCTTGGAATCTTGGCTTCTGTCTTCGAACTTTTCCGGAGTCCGTGTATGTGCCGCACCGTTAGTGTTTTGATCTTTGTCCTGATCGCCTGCGCGTTGGCCCATGCCGATACCACCTGGGTCTCGGATTCCCTGATCAGTGGCACCTGGACCTCCGCCCATAGCCCCTACATGATCCAGCGCACGGTAACTGTGGGAACGAGCACCACCTTGAGCGTTGGCGCAGGCGTTACCGTGTTTTTTGACGGCCCTTACCGCTTTAATGTGTATGGCACCCTGAGGGCTATCGGCACAGCCGCCAGTCCCATCTACTTTACCACGGACACCGTGGCGAACCCGTCCCGCTGGCGCGGAGTCCGTCTGTTACAGGCCACCTCAACCACGTTACAGCATTGCGTGATCGAGTACGGCTATGCCACCTCGCCGGGCGATGACCGTTACGGCGGCGGCCTCGAAGTCCAAAACTGTTCTCCGTCCCTTTCCTATTGCACCATCCGCTACTGTTATGCTCTGTTGGACGGTGGCGGTGTGTACTGCCGGAGCAACGGCAATGCCAACTTCACCGATTGCGAGATCATCGGATGCTACTCGCATCTTGGCGATGGCGGCGGCCTGTTTGGGCTGGAATCCAGTCCGATTCTTACCCGCTGCATGGTCCGCGGCAACAGAACTCGCCAGGCCGGCGGCGGCGTCGCATTCGAATCCAACCCTGTCAATGTGGTACTTGCCAGTTGCCAAATAGATAGCAACGTCGCGGCGAACGGTGGCGGCCTCTATTTCCGGGGACATCGCCTCTCAGCCACGGTGAACAATTGCCGGATGCAGGGCAACAGTGCCGCACGTGGCGGCGGGGTGTGGGATTCTGCCGCTCATGTGGACTATGTGAACTGTCTCATCAGCGGCAATCAGGCCCCATCCGGCGGCGGGATGTTCAGCGCCGACGGTTCGCAGATCACGATGAATTTCTGTACCGTTGCCAATAATCCGGCCTCGGATGCCGCCGTATGGTCCCGCAACGATGCCCTCGCCTTGGCTGATGTCATCGTGGCCTCGCCCGATCAAGGCACCGGAGTTCATGTGGTCAACTCCGGCTCAATCAGCGCCGTATGTTGCGATGTGTTTTCCAGCGCAGGGTCCGCCTTCAGTGGTGCGATTCCTTCCAGCTTGGGCCGCAGGAGCCGCACCAATCTTTGGGGTGACTCATGTGATGCCAGCCTGAACCTGATGTTTGACCCGCTGTTTGTTAACCCGGACAGTAGCAACTTCCGTCTGCAGGACTCCAGCCGCTGCCTCGCGGCCTCTTTTGCGGCAGCGACTATTCCTGTGATGGATCTTGACAATCTGGCACGGCCTTGGCCGCAGGAATCCAATCCCGACATAGGTGCCTTCGAAAACCGCCATAGTAATTCGTCACCTAACCAATTGCATGCAGCCTTGCGGGGTACGGTGGGACCAGGCACATTTCTGGTCGGGGAGGATATCTGGGTGGATGCCGCGGACACTCTCACTCTTCTGCCCGGAACCCAACTGACGTTTGTTACACGAGGCTCATTTGTCATTCGGGGACTCCTTCTGGCAATGGGGACCGAAGAGGATTCCATAATCATCACGGCGGATACAATAGCTTCCCCCAACCACTGGCAGGGCATGGAATTCCGCAACTCTCCCTACGGTTGTCGCATGTCATACTGCCGTATTTCGAATTCCAATAACGGCAACGTCCGCATATACAGCACCAGCCCCACTTTTGATCATTGCGTCTTCGAATACGGGAATAGCGCCGTCGGCGGCGGAGTCTACTGCCAGGCGGATACCTCACATTTCCAGCAGTGTACATTCCGGTTTAACGTTGCACCCTATGGCGGGGGATCGGGCTATGGCGGGGCGGGAGCGGCCTGTATCTCCTCGAACGCGGTCTTCGAAAATTGCTACTTCAACCATAACAGATCCAGCGCATGGGGCGGCGGCCTGCTCCTTGACCAGCAAGGTGCCCCGTACGTATCGCATTGCACCTTCGTCGCGAATGGCGGTTGGTATGGTGGCGGAGCCATTGATGCTGACGCCAATTCTGCGGTGATCTCCAACTGCTTGTTCTACGGAAACTGGGCGGAGGATGGCGGTGCCATTCGAGTTTACTCGAGCGCCCGTTTCGAAGAGTGCGTCTTTGACAGCAATGACGCTCTTCAGGGTAGCGCGGCATATATATCGGGCGCACAAATTACCCGCTGCACGTTCCTTCGGAATAATGCAGGGGATCAGGCAGGGATCTTCTGCTACGGTGCGGTGACACTTGACAATTCCATCATAAGCTTTACCCGTGGCATCGCTTTAGGATTCGATTTCAGTGCAGGCGCTGTGGTTGCCCATTGCGACTTCTATGGCAGTACCGTTGCCAACTTCGGTTCCGTAAATGGATTATCGGATATGCCCCCGGGCATAGGTCGCCGTAACCGCACCAACTTCCGTGGCGACTCTTCGGACCAGTATCTGAATGTCTTCGTCAATCCGCTGTTTGCCGATACTGTGGCCCACGATTACCACCTCACCGCCGCATCCCATTGCATCGACGCCGGCGATTCGACTCTCCCCTCAGATTCCGACCACACCCGGCCAGATATTGGTGCATTCTACTTTCCGCAGTCCGGTCACTCGCCGCTGCCCTTCACCTTGATCGCCCCGGCCAACGATTCGATCCTGACTGCCGATAGCGCCGTCACCTTCCGCTGGGGCCGCGCGTCCGATCCCGACTATTGGGACACTCTGAGCTGCACCCTTCATCTGTCCCTTGCGGACACATCCTTCTCCGTCGCCGCGCCCGTGGATAGCATGTCTACTCTCAACCTCGCGCCGCTGCACCTGACACCGCCGCGCCCTGTTTCCTGGTGGGTCACCGCACATTCGCTGTTCCCCGACACCACGATCACCAGTGATACCTTCCGCTTCGTCGTGGACATTCCCGACCGCGTAGAACAGCTTCATCCGCTGCCCACCGTCTTTGCCCTGCACGCGGTCTACCCCAACCCCTTCAACCCGGCCACGCGGATTAGTTACGATCTTCCCCAGCCTTGCGAGGTCCGCCTGAGAGTCTTCGATGTGCTGGGCCGGGAGGTTACCACGCTGGTCAGCCAGCGGCAGAGTGCCGGCTTCTACTCGGTGGAGTGGAATGCCCAAGCCTATCCCAGTGGGATGTACTTCACCATCCTGTCCGCCGCCGATAAACAGTTCGTCCGGAAAATGCTGCTGCTGAAATAACGCCATCTGGGGCCGGGCTCCCGCCCGTCCACACCAAAAGAACCGAAACACAAGAAAGGGTGGCCTGCAAAGGTCGCCCTTTCTCTGTGGGCTGAGGAACGGGCACGACATGTCCGGCGAAGCCGAGATCTCGCTCTGAGGATCGTGCCCCTTCTACGGATTCCGATCCTCTTTTCGTTTTGCCCGCAGACCCCCATCCCCCGGCCCCTTTCCCCATGAAATGGAGAAAGGGGAGCAGAGCAGGCAGCTACCCCGTCTCCACGTTGAACCCTTACGACGCCGAGCAGGCGACACAGGTGCAGGGCTTAGCCCTGCCGAGAGGCAACAGTGGTCAAAATCCAACATCTCGGACAACTATCAAAGAAACAGCAGCTAAACGTTTCGAATAATTTCTCGATCCCGCGAAAAAGCTTTGCGCTGCACACCAAAAGCGATTAAAATAGAAGGTCGCGTTTTCCTCTGTTTTTTCTGATGGTTTCATGTCTACGAATCTTACTACTGCCCCACCGGTGGCCGATGCCATCACCGAGCTGGTCTCTCGCGCTGCCGCGCTGCGGGATGCCGGCAAGGCGGCGGAAGCGTTGCCCATTTTCCGCATGGCCGCCGAACTCGAGCCCGACTGTGCCGAGTACTGTTACCAGCTTGGCCGCACCTGTTTGGATCTGGATCAGTGCGATGAGGCCGCGCTTGCTTTAGCCCGCGCGGTGGATCTCTTTCCCGCGCATTGGGCCGCGCGCTACTGGCTGGGGGTCACCTATTTTCGGCTGCAGGAATGGGAAGAAGCCCTCGAACATCTGACCTTCATCACAGGCCGTGAACCGCTTTTCCCCGGCGGACATTTCTACTTCGGCGTGGTTTGTGAGGAGCTGGGACGGCTCGATGATGCGCAGGCCGCTTATGAGCGCGTCATTGCCTTGGACCCCACCGATGCCCGCACGCATTTCTTTCTCGGCTGTCTGACCGCTGGACGCTCGCAGATGGCCCGCGCGCGCACGGAGCTGGATATTCTGGAAACTCTCGATGCCGACCTGGCCCATGAACTCGATGAATGCTTAAGCTTCTGTGATGCGCTGGACAAGCTCGGCCCTTCCGCCACCATTAATTTTCTCGAGAAGAAATCGGTGGATGGCCGCTGGATCGAAGTGCTCGAAGCCCCCGATTCCCGCATTGCCCGCGAATTCCTGAAAGTCCGCCGCCTGCGCCGTCCCGGCTATGAGGTGCGGGTCATCACCCCGCGTGAAGGCACGTGGAGTCTAAATGACGCCGGTCTGCATCTGGACAAGCTGCTGCCCTTTCAGGTGCATCCGCGCTTGGCCAAAACCACGGGCCGTATCATCGGCACACCCCATCCCGTGTCTCTTGCCGCCGCCCAAAGCGGGGAGACTGACAACTACGTCGTCGAGGTCGAATGTGGCCATTGCAGCCACGCCTGGCCCGATGCCGTCCGCCCCTCCAAACCCACCCTCGTCCGCTGCCCCGCCTGCGGCACCTCCAACCGCATCGAGCCCTAAACTCATCTTCTGAATACTCCAATAGTTACGAAAATAATAGTGTTATATATCCCGCACATCCCCTGCGGGATTTCTGTTTTTCCGTATATATCACGCCACATTTTTGCCTATGCCTTCACAACTTCAAGGTCAAACAGGAGGTCGTGAAGATTATTGAACTTAGAAACAGGTTGGGCAAGAAAGACCCATTGAAAACAACTTGACAGAATGTTATGTTGTTTGCTAACGATCCATATCTCCGGCTCGTTGCATTCTACATCCAACCACAGTACTTTTAAGGAGGGTTTACATGCGTGTTTTTTCTTTCTGGCGAAGACTGCTCATCGGCCTGCTGGTCGTCACCGGCTTGCCGCTGGCCGTCTATTCAACTTCACACATTGTACCGCATGGGAGCGTTCCCAGCCCGAATGTCCCGGGGGCTCAGGAGTACCGCTTCACCGTGAGTAACGGCGACAAGTGGACCTGCGCTGCCTATCCGGGACAGCCATGCGCGGACAATTGTAACGACGGCGCTTGCGCGATTACCTCGGCTCCGTTCCTGGACTGCGTAGACCTCTACTGCTCATCCCAGCCGCAGGCGGGAACCCACTGGACGGTATGTTCGTCCGGCGGCACGGGCACGGATTACTGGGAATGCCAGAATATTGTTCATTGCTGTGTCACTATGGACGAGGACTGCGCCGCACAACAATTCGGCAGCATGGGGGGCCGCGCCGAACAGAAACCTGTCATCAAGGTCCGGCCCTGCAAAGACCAGGTGCCTCCCGATAAGTTTAATGCCAATTGGCTGCCTACCTATGGGGATTACCTCTGCTTTGAAGTCAGCGTCAACATGCCTATGGAAGTCCTGGTGGAACTGAAGTCTTCCACCTACGAGGGCATGGCGATGAATGCGCCGCTCCTCCCCGATATCCTCCGGACAGACGACGTCAGCGATATTGCCCCCGTGTCGGGGGTCAACGGCTGCACCATGCAAGGCCCCACCTTCGGGGCGGACGGCCAAAGCCATTACTATTGGCAAGCCCCCATGGATCCGCAGAATCCCATGCGATTTTTGCTGCGGATTCAGGACTTCGGTGCCATCGGCGATTTTCGTGCCCTGAATACTGCGGATTGGAAAGTCTGTGATGGTGTGCAGATTCCGCCAAACTACAGCCGCTTTACAAGAAACACCGATGACGACGGCGACGGGCTCACCGCCTTCGAAGAATACCGGGGCTTCATGACCCAAACCGCCTGTACAGCGCCCGACTGCCACGTGCGTACGAGTACGGATGCGAGGGACTTCAACATCAAGTCAGGATACCCGTGTCAGCAACAAATCTCTTATATGTTGAACCATGATGGACTTTTTTGGGGTACCTGGAGCCTCGCTTCCAACCTTTTGCCTGGTGCGCAGTGGCCAGAAAACCACCCTTACGATTGGATTGATGTGAATGACCGCGTGGGGGAAAACTTGCTTGTCCACAACTGGATGTGTGATCCTCCAAATTTCACGAACCCGAACAATTTTTATCAAGAAAACTACCACAAGTGGCATCAGGGATACATACCCCGGGCCTACTTACTTAATACCGAAGGTCTTGTGCCGCCGCCGGACGAGAAGGTTACTGGACGCTGGATAGGTTGGCTTCCTGGCCGAGGCTGCGGAAACACGGATTCGCTCGTGGTCTACAGATTAGCCATCGATGCTTTGATGGACTTCTATGCAAACAGCAACAATGGCTATTACATGCCGCTTTCGCGTTGGGAAACCTATCGAGACGAATTTGTTGACCGGGACTGGGTCCATGAGATGGGGCATGCACTCGGACTCAACGACATAGAAACTGCCGGGCAGCCGGACTGCGCTATGCGCCAAGGTAGTTACATTGTAGTACCCTCGGGTGACCAGTCAGGTGATAACTGGAATTCATTCCATTTCTATGGCACTAGCATCAGCTTCCTCTGCGGAGGCCTGGCTGGCGAACCGGGCTTACGCCCATGAAACAGCTCATGAATAAGTCACTTGCCTTAACCTCCGAGTGGAGTTTACTATGAAACAAAGACATGTCTGCAAAACATATGGACCTCGCAACTTGTTGGGACTCTTTCTTGCTTGTATTCTTGTGTCACTTCTGATTCTTCACCCCGTGTCTGCGACTGAACATTTCGCGCTGAAAGTAAACCATGGTTTGTATGGTGGCAGCGAGTGTATGGGCGAGCCGCAACGCCAAGACGCGTTTCTTGTTGGTATGACGGGAACACTTGTCGTGAACGTTGATTCCCCCGAGCCCATCTCCTTATCCTACGAAGGAGTCCGGGACTGGTCCTGGCCAGAAGCGTTGACGCTCGAGGTGTGCATCTCCAACACCCCGGATACCGCTGATTTTCGCCCATCCGCCGGTGTGTTGAGGCAGCTTGGCCTGCGATACTTCGTCGAACTCCATCAAGCTCAAATGGACAGCCTCTGGCGGACCCAAGGTGTGCAGGACACAAATAAGTCAGACATTCTGCCGCGCTTCTGGTTCAACCTTGACCTATCGCCGGGATGGGCGGGCAAATATCTCTGTGTCCGTGCCCGCTATGATAATCCGCGTTACGGCAACCTTTCTACGGAAATCCGCTGTTTTCCCATCTCGGCACCGTGCTCGAAACGGGACTCGGCACTGGTGAACTTGGGCAACATTGTGGCCTCAGGTTACTCGCGCGACTACGCTCGCACCATCGCCATCACGGACTCGCTTCTCAAGACCGGCTGGTCAGATCGTGTAGCCCTTCGCTTCGCCATCGAGTTCGCCAGTCGATTGCACCGGCACGACGATGTTCTTCGCTATATAGATATCCAGTTCGAGCGCTATGGAAACATCGGTTTCTGGGGCGGCGAAGAAGTGGTGCCCGTCACCACCGAATCCCGTGCGCACTACGATAGTGTCCGTCACAACATACTGCGGCTGAAGGCCGAGTATGAACAGCAGCAACACTAATCCACAGGATAACCTCTCATGTTCAAATATGTCCTGATTGCGCTGCTGGGCTTGGCTCTGGCCGCCTCGGCGCAGTCCTTCCTCGTCCCGGAAGGCAACTTCTTTGCCATCCCTAACGTCAAAACACTGTCCACCAGCTGGGCCCTCGAGGTCACCGATACGAGCCATCTTGGCCTGAGCTTCCCCACTGATTTCGACCTGCTGAAGCTCTCCGCCACTGACTATCGGGCCGTGATTCTTGAAGGCGATGCCCCGCACTTTACGACCTTCCACATTGATCAGCAGGGCGGCCTGCCTTTCAGCGGCCTGATTCGCGCAGGCGCCGCCCCGTCCGGCTGCGGCGATGCCGTGGCCATGTGCCTCATGCAGCAAGGGACCTACTTCGATCCCGACAACGACCGCCTCGCCGTTGCTTTCCAGACCGGAGCCACCATTGGCATCTACCGCTTCGACCGCTTCAACGGCGAGTTTATTATTGACCGCACTCTGACTAACCCGGCCATCACCCGACCGGCAGGAATCTACTGGGCGTTCAATCAGTTCTTCGTTACCGATAATGAAGCCAAGCGCATCTTCCGCCTCACCGATCAGGGTGCGCTGCTATCCGTTTACGGACGCTGGGGCCTGTTCACCAACGGCTACAGCACCCCGAGTGACATCTCCGGCTATGTCGATGACAAGGATTTGGCTCGCTTCTATGTCAGCGATGCCAGCCTCTCCCGTGTGGACTGCTTCACCGCCACCGAATCCGACACCGGATTCCATCTCGTCTCTCAGGCGTGGCACGTGACCGCCGATTCGTTGGTCTCCGGCTTCCGGCAACCCGCGTGCTTCCCCGGTGTCGGCGTGGTCTCCTTCGACCGTTTCAGCAAAAAGTTCTTCTTCTGGAGTGGCAACGATTCGCTGGGAAATTCAACTCGTCTTGTCCAGACCAGCCTGGTCCAGCAGGCCACTCCCATCCAAATCTGGTCAGTCGGCGGCCGTTTGGTCATGGCATTGATCGACAGTGCAAGCGGTGGCTGGACGCTGGCCTCGTACACGGTCAGCGGAACAACACTCGACAACCCAACACCCTATCCTACGGACCATTGGACCCTCAGCATGTCCCCCGTGTTCATTGGCAACACGTGGCATGTACAGACCGGCACCACCCTCACCATCGATTCCGGTGTGGAAGTGCGTTTTGAGAAAGGGGCGGGGCTGGTAGTAGATCAGGGGGGACGGCTGGTCGTCAATGGCAGCGGCTTGGGCCGGGTGCTCTTCCACGCCGCCCATAGCGGTGAGAGCTGGACCGGCCTGAAGGTTTCCGGCGGCTCGATCTCCCTGAGTTACAGCACCGTTACCGACGCCGATTCCTTCTGTCTCTTCGCCGACCAACCCGAACTGACCGGCAGCGTCCCCTTGGTTCTGAACCATTGTGACCTCGACGGCAGCAAACTGCTGTACGGCTCCGACGCGCTGCGCATCCTTGGCAAGTCCGAACGCAAAATGACTGTCCTGAACTCCCGCATCCACACCACCCCCAAAGGCCGCGGCCTCTACCTCTACGACTGCATCGCCGAATTCATCGGTGACACGATTCAGGGTTGTGACACCTCTAACGCCTATCTGAAGCAGGTGACGGGCACCTTCGCAAGCTGCGTCTTCGAGGGGCGCTCCCAAGGCCACGGTGTGCTGTTCGCCGGAACGGGCTGTACTCCCAACTTCCAGTGCTGCCTGTTCAAGAATCTGGCTTCGTCCAACGGTGCGGTCCCGCCGCTGTTTGCGCTGAAGGGCACCGGACCCACTTTCGGCTGGGAAGGCCTCACCACCGGCGTCAGCAACGTCATCAGCGATTCGGCCAACACTCTGCTCTACTTCTACAATGACAAGGTCATGCCGATCATCGACAACGTCAACTCCAGTGGTGGACCCGGCGGCAAGAACGACTGGTATCAGCGTAAGAGCGGCGGCTACTATCTGGCGTGGGACGGCGCAGTGCAGCCGCCGCGTTACCCGGCTCAGAACCAGCACTGGGACCACAAGCTCGTGTCCACTGACTTTTCCCCGTCCATGAGCTATTTCGCCGTGGATACCACCCGCACCAATCCGTGGGGCCTCTGCGGCAATGGCCAGGGCATGATGATCGGACGTGACGGGACGGGGCAGAGCATAGTCCGCTCGGGTCGCAGCCTCGATGATCTGGAAAGCGATCTGGCCCTGTTCAATACCGCCATGACCGCCGAACTCTCCGAAAACTACAGCGATGCCCAGCGGGACTTCCACACCGTGGCTTCCGCCACCGCCGACAATCGTCTGCGCTGGCAGTCATTGACCCACGTGATCACCACACAGCGGCACCTCGACGGTGCATCCGGCGACGCATGGATCCCCGCTCTGCTGGACAGCACTCTTGCGATGGACAGCAGTGCCTACACCGCGCGGGTCTACGGCCACCGTCTGCTTGCCGCCTATCACACCGACCGTGAACAGTACAACACGGCCATGACCCTCTGCACGGATCTTCTGAACAGCGGTCTGACCTTTCAGGATTCGCTACTGGTCGCCATTGATCTGGTTGGCATCCAGATGCTTGCCCCCGGCGAAGAGTCCGGCAGCGGCCTTGACGGCGCACGCCGTCCGGTTATCCCGACGAACTTACAGGTCCGCTCAGTGGCTCAAGGTCTGATGCTCGAAGGGGATCTGCTCCGCCAGTTCGGTACGCGCGGTCACTCCGAAAAGCCGATGTCCACACTGCCGACCAGTTACAAACTCTACCAGAACTACCCCAATCCCTTCAACCCGCAAACCGAAATCCGTTTTGATCTTCCCGAAGCCGTGCGCGTCGAACTGAAAATCTACAACTCGCTCGGCCAGCTCGTCACCACGCTCGCGGATCAGGTCAGACCGGCGGGCAGCTACACGCTGCTCTGGGATGGCACCAGTTCCTCCGGTTCGGTCGTCGCCTCTGGTCTGTACATCTACCAGCTTCGCGCCGGTGCCTTTACCGATGCCAAGAAAATGCTCCTGATGCGCTGACCCGCGCTGAATTTAGCCCCAAAAACAGGCGTTCCGGCCCTTCGGAACGCCTGTTTTCTGTTTTTCACTTGCTTTTTTGTTCAAAATTTCGTATATTTGGTCCGTGACAAAGGCTCTCCCCGTGCAACTCCCGGCCAATCGAAAAATCGTCCTATTCAGGCAGTCCAAGCACGGTTTTCGGCCCTTTTTCAGCCTTTCAGTGTTTCAGTATTTCAGCATTTTCTTCAGGTTAAGCAGTTCGTTTGGTAAAAAATATTTTTCGCTGCCCAAAGGAACTTTGAAATCTCGCAAATCGTTTGTAGATTGAACTTCCACTGAACAGATACCCTCGCTCATTCGCTCCGCGAAGCGGCCCCGGGATCAAACTGCCAAAATTCGGGGACGACCAGGTTTCGACGGGATTCAGGATGGCATGGGGTGCAGGCCGAGGCTGGGATATCCTCGTAAATCTTGTTCCAAATCTATAACTGCCAATAACAGTTATGCCCTGGCTGCCTAACTCATAGTTAGCTAGCCATGCTCCCCGGCGGTGCGCGGAACCGCTGCCGGCCCGAGCACCAACCCTGTTCCGCTGGTGGGCTGTCTGCCGTGTGCAGCCCGCGAGACCTGATGCGGCTGGCTCTCAAGAGTTTTGTCGTTTGAACGCGCTGAGAGCAAGATCCATCAAACGAAGATGCCTGTGGTACCTTGTGTGGTCGGTTTCTCGGACGCGGGTTCGATTCCCGCCGTCTCCACTAAAGAGCCCCTGATAACTTCAATGTTGTCAGGGGCTTGTTAGTGGTATGGTCAGGTGGATGATGGGGGATTGTCCTAATTTTGTCCTAAACACCGTTGGACAGCTCTGAATCCGCTTGTACAGATCTGACAGCCGAACCCAATCACTCGGGCTGCCCCCGCTTCTTCGGCGGCGATCCAATTTGGATGTTCAGCTTGTGAATCTGGACCTGCTGCTGGCTCGGGAGCAGGTTTGTGTACCTCTGAGTCATCAAAATGGTCGTGTGGCCGAGCCATGTTTGAACCGTTCGAATGTCCACGCCCGACGCGAGAGCCATGGTTGCAAACGTGTGGCGGAACACGTGCAATCCCGTCGTGTGAAACCCCTTGTCAATCTTGGTCCCGGTGGCCTTCTCGATTCGATTCAGGCAGGCAATCCATGTGTTGCGGTTGTGGCCCATCGGCCCCCCCTTGCGGCCAGGAAACACGAACGGTGAACTCTTCGCCTGCCTCGCCCTAAGTCGTGCCAAGATTTCGATGGC
The DNA here is from genome assembly GCA_036504735.1 of bacterium. NCBI lineage: Bacteria > bacterium. The sequence continues at coordinate 169,716 of DASXUQ010000009.1, read as the reverse complement.
TTCAGCACACAAAGGTACCACCCGATCCCGGCGCGTCTTCGTCAAATGCACTTTCGTGTTGCGCACCTTGACATGCTCCTGCTCGGGTGTCAAATCAATGTCGGTCCACTGGAGGTGGCGAGCTTCGCCGTCACGCAGGCCAGTGTAAAGCAGGATTTTGTAATAGGGCACGACCTCCTGATGCGCGTACTTGAAAATGAGCGCCAATTCCTCGGGCGTGAAGATCTCTACAGAATGTCGAACGACGCGTTTCAAGGGGATCTTTCGGCAAGGATTGCGGGCCAGGTATTCCCTGTCCACGGCAAACTGAAAGAACCGGCTGATGGTCCGCACTTCTTCGTTCCAGGTTTTGTCGGAAATCTGCTTCTCGCGATTGGCCATGTGATCCTCGACATCAGTCACAGTAATGCGGGCCATATTCATCTGCTTCTGCTCCTGAACATAGAGCAGAAACGGCTTTAGCAGCTGGAAGATACGCTGTGCCCATTTTGATGTCTTCTTGGAGATCACCGAACGTTTGAATTCTTCGAAGAGCTCATACACGTCCACGTAACTTTGGGGGAGCCCCACCTTACCCAACTCGATGTTGCGCTCGATCTCCGCTTTCATCATTTCCGCAGTCCTTTTGTCTTTAACACCCAGGGATCTCTTAATCTGCTCGCCGTTCTGGGTGTAAGAGATCCACCAAACCCCTCCTTCCTTCCCCTTCTTCGAGGATGAATCGCTTGCGCGTTTGTAGATTCTTGCCATTGTAGTAATCCGATATTTTGTTTGTCACTAACCTCGTATGGGTGTGGCGTGCAGGCCGCCCTCCGTAGCAAAGCCCCGTCAGAATCGAGCGGGGCTTTTCATTTAGTCAAGCGTGAAGTTCACAGCCCGCTTCGCGTTGCGACGGCTCATCTGGAGACCCGGCTTAGGTTTCTTCTCGCTGGGGCTGAGTTTGGGATCTTCAGCGTTCTTCGCGAGCCATTCTTCCAATTTGTCGGGATCATACCGGACTGATCCGCCAATCTTGAGGCGCGGAATTCTTCCTTCGGATGACATGATGCGAACCTTGGTCTCGGAACACCCGAGCAGCTCCGCAACCTGCTTCGTGTCAATTAATGGTCTCAACTTGTCTCCTTTGCGCGTACACTGATAGGTCAAAGATCATCTTCATTCCCTTATACCCTATTCAGCGTTTCATCGTGGGGGCAACGTGGTAACCCGGCTCACCTTTCAGCACGCTGGGGACGAAATCAACCGCCAGGCGAGGAGCCTGGTTACTCGTCATCATCGTCACGGCCACCGTTGCAGATTCGATCCAGTGCTGCGGTGCCGTCGGTGCCGGAATGACATTTCTTTCCGTCGGACATTTGTGAACCCTTATTTGTCGGCTAACATAAGCCTGCGTTTAGCCGTTTGGACGCAGGTGTATTTGGCTATTCTTCGCGCATCTTTCGATCTTGCGTTCAAAGCGGCGTATCAGGTGGGCTTCGCACGTGACAGGGCAATAGCAAATCACAATGCATTTTTGTTTGCTCCGCAAAATGTTGGTTTCTTCGTTCCTTAACGGACTTCTCTGGCGGTCTCGCAGACTCCGTGTCGCGAAGCCCCGAAGTCAATTTGCCTGGAGGGCACCGCGAAGCTTTGCAAACAGGACCTTAATCGGCTCGCGGACATTCTTGTCGTCGTTAATGTCAGCGATCATGAATCGCACTCCCTCCAGACCGTGCAGTGCGCCGAATTTCTGAATCTGAAATCGAAGAGCCTCACGGGTCTGCTGATCACGGTAACCGTGCTCCGTGCAAAAGTCCTGGCAAAGAAGATCGGCTTCCGAAACCTTGCGCGTCTGAATGACAGTATCGACTGCAAGAGAAGGAATCAACTCTCCAATGGTGCATGGACCGCGAATCCGCTCGGCGCTTGCGACACGCTTCTTCGGGTCTTGAGACTCAGATACTAAAGCCCATTCGCCATTCGATTGTGGAAGGGGGGAAGGGGGAATGGTATTTGAATTATCTTCTTTAGTTACCTTTGTGTCAATTTTCGAAGTTGAAAATGTCTTTGCAGGGCACTTTTCGTGCGATAAGTCGGCGGAAGAACTCCGAGAAGCGTACATCTCCCGCTCAAAGACAATCTTCTCAGCTAATGGCTGATGCGTGAACCAATCGTGGATTGTCAGATCCGCATTCACGAATCCTGCAGCCTGGAGGCCAGCTATCAAGTCGGCAGCAGTTCTCTCGAACCAGCAAAACTCTGCAAGAATATCAGCGTCGTCAGGATCTATTCTGGGTTGAAAGGCATAGTTGATCGCCACGAAATTGAAGAAGCGCACCAGGATCGTGAATGCATCCTGCTCCGTCAGCGCCAGGTGGCGTTTGAATCGGATGAACTTCTTCCCTTCGGTTAGATCCGTTGCGACATTGAAGCGATCAATGGACATCTTTCGGGGACGCCCGCGCGGCTGTGTAGATATCCTCATGGTGATCTTCTGGAAGTTCACTCGTAGTGATAAGAGGTACCTCAGACGCCGGCGATGGTGAATATAACAAAGCCACCCACACGGCGTCTGGGTCCCACTTGATCCGAGGATTACTCCGCAGATCCTTCGTTCAGCAGGCGATCCAGCTCAGCCTGGTCTTTGGCGAGGTTGTCCTGCAGACGTTTCAAGCCTGCTTCCAACTCCGTCAGGGCTTTCTTCGCACGAGTCTTCTCGTACTTGTTCTGAGCTTCTTCAACCTTTTTACGTGCCGCGACAATTGCACCTTCCTTGGCCGCAATCCGCGACGGGGCGAGTTCGATCCGGGCCTTGAGCAAGCCCAGTTGACGACCGCTGGTAGCCTTGACGCTACCACGGCGAGCCGCTTGATCGACCTTCGCCTGAAGTTCGGTCTGGAGTCCACTCTCGAACCGTGCCTTATCGATGTACTCGATGCCGGCCACGGTGATGAGCGCACCAAACTTCTTGGCGGCTTTCCGCATGGTCTCGAAGTCGCGGATGCCGAACTCCTCGAGCGCCCTGCGCAAAGGGATGATCTGGTTGGTATCCATATCAACCTTCTTTCTGATAGTCAAATCGGTTGACCTTCCGGTACACCATCGATGGGCTGATGGTGAGACGTTCACACTTCCAGAAGCAGATCCGGGAATCCGTCCCGGTCGGATATTTGGATATTTCAAAGAGCGTTCTGCAACCCCATCACATCAAGAAAGAGTGATAGGGTATTTCGCCACCAGCTTTCGCAACTTCTTGATTACGCCCCCCTTGCCATCCTTGCCGTAAAGTGTCTCGTGGAACGTAGGTTGCTTGACATTCATCGCTTCCGCCCCCTCATACTCGGATGCACCCTGCAACATGTATCCGAGGGCTATGGCCTGCCGCTCTGTGAGCTCGCTGATGGCCCATCGCAGGAACTCCAGACGGCGCTCCAGCAAATCGAAGTACTTATCGTCTTCCGGTTGCTCCCCGTCCAGCAGGGAAATCAGAACATCCTCGTTCCGGTGTGGATTCGATACCGGAGTGTCTGATAATTCGATTTGGTCATCGATATCCGAGCGGGTGACTTCTCTGTCCAGCCCCGCGATGCTGAATCCCATCCTGACGTGATTCAAGGTTCGGCGACCGACCCGTGGGTACTTCACCTTCTTGGCATGCTTCGGACGGGCAGTACACTCCTTGAGTAATCCTACCTGCGTGTTCGCGCTGGCCATGAGTCTGTGACCTTTCTGCGGATGCAAAAGGGCACAAACACGAATAGGCCGTGCTCATCCCTCCGCATCGAGCGGTTGGCTGACACGACCTGGCCAGGTCGAATTCGTGATTAGCTAGTTGTTACCGGTGGCCGTATTCTTGATGCGTGGCCAACGCCGTATTCCTGTCGAACGTTCACCCTATGATACGTGTTAAATTCAATTTTGTCACGAAATTACTTGTTAGCTAACGGCCTTATTCGTTAGATAACCGGTTAGAAACCGAACAAAAAAAATGCCCGGGGGTTACCCGAGCACATAGGCATTCGATGGTGAAATTAGTGGTTAGCGCGGTGGTATATAGTCGTCCAGCCAGGCCTGTTCTTCTGGCCATACGAAGCTTCTCTCGAGCACGTTTCCTTGTTTCGGTTGAACGAATCCGAGCTGGTAGCAATACTGCCGGTAGCTTTCACACTTCTTCTGGTAGTCTTTTCCCGGTTTAGGTTCTTCAAGCCATCCTAACCTGTGCAGCCTCGTCGCCTGGTCACACTCATGCTTCTCCATGGCTAAGATGACCCATCGTGCAATCAAAACGCGTTTGAACTCACCTTTCCAATTGTCTTTGAGTGCCCGCTTCAAGACCCCAGACTTTCCGCTAAACATGGAGTTGCACAGAGCCCGCGCTGCCTGCTCGACAGCCCGAACGGTATTTTCCCACTCTCGGTCGTCTAACCTCAGTTGTTGATACTCAGTCTCGTGCTGCTGTGTCCAGGCGCGAGACATGCTGACGCCGCTCACAGGGCCAAGCTGCTTGTCCGGCACGATTACAATCATCGGATGAGAGGTCTTAATGAGCTGGTTTATAGGCGGTTTCTTACCAATGCTTGTGGGCGATTCCGAGACTTGAGCTTCAGAGTGGCCAACGAGGCCGGGCTTTGCAGTTGAAGAAGGCGTAGGGCTCGCGGTGGACCTTTCGACGGCCCGAGTTCCCTTCTTCGCTTGTGACTTTGTCGGCCCGGTGAGGCACCGCTTTATCATGGCTCCGGTGATCGGGCCCGGCTTCTCGGTAACCTCCTGTCTTACTCGTTCGGCGCATCGGATCAAGTCATCGTAATTGCCCGGCCACTTCAAGCGAGTCAAGGTCGCCCTGACGTCCTTCGCATAAGAGTATTGGTCTATGGCAGTGGGCGCCTTCCTCGTCTTCGTCGTCCCAGATCGTTTCGATTCTGCGGCATTAACAAAGAGCTTCAACAGAGGTAAGATTGCGTTGGGGTGGTCCAGGAGTGAAGGAAGCGCGGCATAGCCAACCTTGAGACTCGTATACAGTTCTTGGCTGAATCTTCTTCTGGACAATAGTGTTTTGATCCTCGGACTGCAACAAGCAATCAGTTGAGTCGTTGGTTCTTCCTCGCTCTCATCCTGAGCTTCTTCTTCAGATTCTTCGTCCTCGTCGTCCACTTCCTCTTCCTCGTCATCGGAAACCAACAGGGATTCAAGTTCCGCGAGCAGGATCTCCTGCATCGGCACGGTCAGTTTATCGATGTCTTTGAGGTAGAGCACTCCGCCCTCTGCCTGATCAATAAGTCCGACTCGAGTTCGCGTCCCGTGCAATTCATCCTCAAACATGTCTGGACGATAACTTCCGCAATCTACGGTTATGAAGGGACCGGACAAACCCGAACATTGATGAATTGAATGAGCGAGCGTATCTTTCCCGGTTCCCTCCGCTCCTTCAATCAATATCGGCTCGTTAAAGATGGCATGCGGTGCCACAGCCTTGATTGCCCGCGCCAGACCCGGCGTCAACACATATCCGTCGAAGCAGAAGACCTCATCATCACTCTTCTTACGACTTTTTGGTTCAGGAGACGCTCTGTCATAGAAGCGCACATCGAAGCACGATTCTTCTTCCCCCTCGTCTTCATCGTCCTCCTCTTCCTCGTCATCGTAGGATGACCCAAACAGTCTCTCGGCGATGGCATCTTTCACCTGCCTGGCCCGGTCAACGATTCCCGAAGAGTATTCTACTTCCTCTTCTTCGTCTTCTTCGACTACTGGCGTCGTGTCTTCGTAAGTAACCTTGACGGGCAGAAGAGAATCATTTGTGGTCCGTTTTACGGTCTCGACCTGCCGAAATCGCATGGTAGGTACTCTTGATGAGTGTGATGATCTGTTAATGTAAATGTAATAATTCCACAGATGATTTTCAATACTTACATCGCCCTTGAGACAAAGTCATGTAATTAGACGCATGGGCTCCAATTTACAGTTCTTGCCTGTGATTGGCCCGGCTTAGAACAGGGATTTCGCTTTCTGGCATAAGAGGTTGAACCAAGGTTCGCCCCATAGAAATTGGGCGGCAAAGTTGATCAACCCTCGCAAGGAGCGACTCATGAAGTGCAAGGTTTTGTGTTTAGGACGTTCGGCCAAAGAGATAGACATCTCGGACGGCACCACGGTAGAGCAGGCGATCTCCCAGGCCGGGTTCCCCAAGGACAGTTCGTATACTCGGCATGTGAACGGCAGCCCGGCGTTCGACAGTGATGTGCTGCAGGAAGGGGCGGTTCTCACCCTAGTGCCCCAGGTGAAGGGTGGCATCTAAGGAGGATCTGCTGGCGGTCCTTCCTACACCGCTATCAGATATGAGGAGAGCCTCGGTAGAGTGATCTGCCGGGGCTCTTCTTCCTCCGGAGGAACAATCTATGATTCAACAGATTCAGGATCTATTGCGCTTCTATGCGCAGAATTACCATGTGCCCATTACCGACCTGACCGATTCTTGGCAAGCAGAATCCTGGGGTCGTGAAGGTCTAGCTGTCGCCTTTCCTGGCAACGGCTCAACTTCGAAGACGATTGCGGACATGCAGGTGCTTCACGAGCCGGGTTTTGCCAAGTTCCTGCTGGGCGATCTGATTACCTGTGACGACGTACCCGTGGCACGGGTCGGTAAGGCATGGCTAGTTCTGCTGATCTGGCCAAAGAACCCGTCTGCGCTGTCATTTGTTCGAAAGCTGATTGATCAGCATCTGCCGAAGATCTGCCGACAGTACCGTCATCAACAGAAGGATGCCCTTATCGAGAGCATCGCTGGGTGTGTGTCTGATCGCAAGCGTGAACTCCAAGCATCCATCCGAGAAGATAGCTACGAGCTTGAACGCTTGTCCTTGCAGGTCATGCAACTCTCCCGAAAGTTGGAAACGGATCGGCATCTGCTGGAGATGTTTCAGAAGTCGCCGGAATGGATTCGTAATCGTGCTAACCACTCATTCGTCGATCTCATGAAGCTGGTGCCGAGCACGTATGCGAGTTTCAGGATCGAGGATGAATCCGTGGTTGGCATTACGCATGAGATCATCATCAACTACGATGGCTACGATTATCGCTTCGACCCTTACGAAGTCGAGGTTAACCTTCGACAGGGAAAAGTACTCATTGGTGGTGGAACGAATATCAATGGGTATGTCCACCCGCATGTGACTGATGAACGAAGCAATGTGTGTTGGGGTAATTGCGGCCATCTCGTGAGTCGTCTTGCAGGTGAGCTCGATCTCTTCGGTCTGTTTCAGTTAGTGCATCAGTTCCTGAGCTCCTACAATTCCAGTGACCCCTATCAGAAGATCGAACGTTGGGACCCTGATTACGAAGAGCCCGAGGATGATGATGAACCGTACTGCTCGTATTGTGACGACTATGGTCACACGATAAGCGAGTGCGACTCATGTTGGTGGTGCGATCATTGTAACGAGTATGTTGATCACGATGAGGAAGACTGCCCCAACAGACCCAAAGAAGAAACTGAGGAGGTAAGCCATGAATCAGTGGCAGAACAAGTCGCGGCGTGAGCCGGTGCAATTGGGCATTCGTGTTCAGGTGGAAGCTGTCGCAATGGCGAAGTTTTGGAACTGGGTTGACATCGCCAAGGGTGAAGTCTCCTGTCTCGGTACCGTCGAGGAGATCAGAGATGCCGATTCGGGTGCTGTCAGCGCTCTTCTCGTGACGGATCTATTCTTGGTGAAGCAGCAATGCTCCGCGGACGAGACGACGATGGATGTCGTCGCGGTCTCCCAACTCATGCTCGATCTGGAGAACAAGGGTATTGACAGTCGCAAGTTGAGATGTTGGGTGCATAGTCACGGATCCATGTCGGTCTTCTGGAGCGGGACCGATGATGACTGTATTTCGGGACTGGCAAATGGCGACTATTTGTTGTCGTTGGTCGTGAATCGCAAGCGCGATACGATGATGCGACTCGATCAATACCACCCCTGTCATCTGTATCTGACGGACATTGTCTGGGATGTTCACTACCCGTTGATTGATGGGCTTGCCGAGCAATGTCTGACGGAGTTCAAGGCCAAGGTATTGGAAGATACTCACGGGGTGAACGGGCATCGGCAATTGGCTCGTGATACTCAGGATCATGTTCAAGATCTACGGGCTGCTCATGATCGTGGAGCGCTGACAATGGAAGAGCTGCAGGAAGAACTCGATTGGTACTATCCGGAGGATCTTGACCGTGAAGAAAGGCCCTTCTAATGAACAACGATCTTCGGTTCCTCCGCCAGCAAGACGCGGTCAACATGAGCCGTCTCACCAGCCTCGGCATCACCCTAATCGGTGCCGGTGCAATAGGAAGTGCTTCCGCTGTGTATCTCGGGAAGATGGGCTCCTGTGGCCTGACGATCTATGACCCAGACTCAGTGGAAGATCACAACTGGTCGAATCAGATGTACCGTGACGAAGACATTGGCAAGCTGAAGTGCACGGCCTTGTCCGAGGTAATGCAGCAGTTCGGTGGGCATACGCCAAATGCAATTGCCGCTAGGTACGACGATCAGCCACTAACCGAGGTAGTCATCTCGGCAGTGGATTCGATGGTTTCACGAAATACGATCTTTCGTGCCGTTCGCGGTCAGCCGACGGTCAAACTGTACTTGGATGCACGCATGGGACTCGACACTCTCATCGTCTACACTCTTCACCCGCAGGTTCGCGAAGAAAGAAGCCGCTATTGGGATTCGCTGCACACCGATGGCGATTCACTCTCCGAACCTTGTACAGCGCGTTCTGTGTGCTACACGCCACTTATGGCCGTTGCGGTGATCTGCAACATGGTTAAGCGCTATGTCAATGACGAAGCGGTTCCTGGTCGAGTCGTTGTTGACTTGGCGACATACACAATGATGGGGTGATGCCTATGCCTACATTCGAAGTCGAAACCGTAGAGCGGTGGGAGTACGAGGTTCAGTATCGTGTTGAGGCTCTCACTATCGAAGATAGCCTCCAACGGATACTTGCGGGCGATGTCGAATATGACGAGCGAAGCCTTCGCGAAAGATCTCCAAAACTCGAAGTGCACCGCATTATCCGCGTGACCATTGAAGATGCCGGCGAGGTTAAGGTTATCGAAAGCGAACGGAGGCTAAACAGACTCCTTCGCCAACGTCATAAGAAGCGAATCGGGAAGGAGGTGATACATGAGAATTCCTACTGATTGCGTCCTGCAGCTCGGTCCGCTGATCTACAGGTTCGCAAGGCGCATATTGAAGAGGTGGTTCTGACATCACCCTGGACATAGGAGAGTAGGCGGCAACGTCTGCTCTTTTAGCTTAGTGGGGCTGTAAGTTCTCTGTCAGACTCGTCTTGAGCGGCATTATTGGCTCTTGACGCTCGATGATTCGGCGGTATTTCAACGGGGTGAAATCGGCTCGTGAAAGGGTCTTTGGGCGGGGATCCTGAATGTTCTTTTTCACTGGGTCAAGGAAGCTGTGTCGCGGTCCTATTCTTAAATATAATAGATATTTAGCTCCAGTGAAGTGCCAATCTGGACCGATCTGGGGACAAAATATGGACAAGAACTGAACGTCATCAAGAAATTATTCTAACCCACCAATAATACTTGCTTTCGCATCATTTTCTCCGTATCTTGGGGGTACCTACGCAGACGGGCATTATCGCTCGCAACACACATATTTTTCGTGGCTGGCCTGTTTCCCATGTTGGGATTCAGGCCTCTGGTGCTTTGTGTTGTGCGAGCTTCGTCTGCGTAGGAACAGACAGGTCAGCCAAACGAACGCCAGGGGTCTTTTTTGTCTATGTGTCTGGCATAAGAGGGTAGACGAACAATTCTTGGGAGAATTATGAGATGAGAAGCCTGATAGTACTTTCTTCAGCGTTACTGACGGCGACCGTAATCTGCTTTGCCCAGATCTGCTCACCTGCTTCGCTTCCGTTTGCCGAGAATTTTGATTCCCCGTCGCTGGATTCCTGTTGGACTTGGATCAATGAAGACACGAGCGGGTGGAGTCTGACAGAAAGGCCATGGTGGCTAAGGATGTGGACCAGCAATGTCGGCGGTGAGAATTATTTGCAACGGGTGATCACGGATAGTTGCTTCAGAATTGAGACGAAACTTGAGATAGAGACTGGGGCATACGGTGGAGCCGGTCTCTATGTGTGGTTCAATGGCACGGACAATATCAATGTTGTGCGTCAACCGGATGGAGGAATTCGAACTCACTTCTGGACTGACGGGCAACTCGAAACCGCTGCAATAGGGCAATCGTGGAATCCTTGTTTCCTTCGAATCGAAAAACGGGGCACCGCCTATTCAGCGTTTGCATCTCCCGACTCTCTCGCGTGGACCTATATGGCCACATGGCATAGAACTTCAGGCTCAGAGGCACCGATAAAGTATGGCTTCGATGCTTACAATTGGCCACCAGATGGCCCGAATATTCCCGCAGACTTCGACTACTTTCGCGTTGATCCCCTTCAAGGCACCAATGTATGCGGTGATGTTTCCGGCGTCTGGGACTCGACAGGATCGCCATACTATGTTACGTGTGAGATAACCGTGCCCTTGGGTCAGACTCTTGAAATCAGACCCGGCGTACGTGTGTTGTTTACCGGGCACTACAAATTCAATGTGTACGGCAACCTCCAGGCGACTGGAACGGAGCAGGACTCGATTGTGTTCACGCGAGCTTATCCGGCTGAAGAATTGAAGTGGTGGGGAATTCGCTTTCAGGGTACGAGCGCTGATGGGCATCTGGCCTACTGCGTGGTCGAGAATGGTCATGCAAGCGGAGGAGATAATGACAACAGCGCCGGAGGCATCCTCTTATCGCAGTGTTCTCCATTAATCGAGTACTCGAGCATCCGGAACAACGTGGCCGACAGTGATGGCGGTGGAATTGTGTGCATCGATCACTCCTCTCCGACCATTCGTGACTGCGATATCTTCGGTAATTCGGCGGCTTTCGGCGGCGGAATTATTTGTCGTTTGTATTCGATGCCGCTCTTTCAGCGCTGCCGGATTCTGAACAACGCAGCAACTTATGGATATGGCGGCGGCGTGCACGATTATCTGTACGCAGTTCCAACGTTTGATCACTGCGTGATAGCCGGTAATAGCTCGGTTTGGTGTGGAGCGGGAGCACAGTTTGAAGAGGGCTGTGGTGGGCTGTTTGTCAACTGTACCTTCAGCGAGAACCTCACGAGCGCGGAAGGAGGCGCGCTTTGCCTGACTGGCAACAGCAGTGCTGAGCTTCGTAACTGCATTCTGTGGAATAACCAAGCCAGTACTTCCCCAGAAATCCACCTCTGGAATTCGGCGGTAACCGTGTCATGGTCGGATGTCGCCGGAAACTACCAAGGCCTTGGGAACATCGATGCTGATCCGTTGCTGATTGATCCAGTAAACGGCAACTTCCACTTGCAGTCAGCCTCTCCTTGCATTGATACCGGAGATCCGAATTCTCCACGTGGTCCGGATTCAACTCGGGCTGATATGGGGGCTGTTCCCTTCATCCATACCACATTGATGGTCAGTCCCGTCGCGCTCAATTTCGGGCTTATTGACCTGGGCGTTGACTCAACCATGCAACTGACGATGTTCAATCCGACAGCACAGGCAATCCCAGTCACCGGAGTGAGCTGCGCCTCGACTGCCTTTACTGTTGGCACCAACGGTTTCGACGGTGTAGTCGCGCCGTATTCAGGGCATCAGTTGCCCGTGACGTTTACTCCAACGCGTGCAGGCAGTTTCCCAGATACGATTGTGATAATGGCCACTCAGCAAATAGATAGCATCATTCGCATTCCGCTGTTTGGCGAGGCCCAGGTGATTTTGCCTTCAGTCGACAGCCTGGTTGTTCAGAAAGGCCCTACGAACGGAATTAGACTGGATTGGGCGCCTGTTACCCACTCGATCAGCGGACAGCCGGTCGAAAACGTAATCTACGTGATTTATGGCTCGATGACGGCCTCCGGTCCGTTTGTGCCCTTCGGATACGCTACAACCAACTCGTACGTGCACGCCTTCATCCTGAATACTCAGCCAGCGTATTTCTATCAGGTGACAGCGGATGTCGAAGCGGGATCTGCGCTGCAACAGCACGGCTCAGCAGGACAGCGTGAATAGCAGCATCAACTCGCGACACGCATAGTAGAATGAAGCCGGTGAACAATCATCGGCTTCTTCTTTACCATATGCAACAGCCCAGCAGATCCCGATCAGGGAGTGAATGCGAGCCCTAATGGTCAACTTTCAAAAAATCCCAAAAAAATTTTGGACGGGGGCTTTTCCCAGGTCAATTGCCGTTTCCTCTTGGTGGGCGTCGCAGAATCGCGAGCCGCCCGTTGTTAGGAGATGCGAACACAATTATCTCCACTACAGTACTTTGTGGTAAGCATGCTTTGTTGAGTGGTGGGGGGTATGTCGAACCTCCGCTCAGATTCTCGACTCAAAGAGCATCGGGAAGTGAAGCGATCTCCGTAGATCGAATGTTGAATCGTTGTTGCGGGGTCTGTCAACGCATAACATTTGATACTATGCGGAGCAATCAGCTCACCCGTACGCATCGTGCTGCCCCCCCCAGCTTCGATCTGGACTTGAAAGCGTCTTAGTCCAGAATTCCTATCAAGAAAAGAAGTAGTAGTAATAGTAGTAGAAGTAGCGACGGCCCGTTTTCGGGAATCGAAAAGCGGGAATCGAAATTCAGGATCGGTTCGTTTTTCCGGATGAATTCGGCCCGAAGGGCCAATAACACCACTAATACTACTTTTTCTTCTTGTCCACAGTTATCACCGAAGCAAGAAGTGATTTTCGGGTCTCAAAGATAAAGGGCCTTTCGGCCCCTTAAGAATATTGTCTTTGAAGTACTGGTGATAGTAGTGATGAAAGTGAGAAGGATTTCGAAAAGTCTTTCTATGGTAACCCGCTGGTCGTGCTAAGCAAAATCCTGGAAAACTCTTTCGAAAATCAGTATCACTTCCATCACTTTCATCACTTTGGTTTTCTAAGTTGTTGTTATTGCTCACCCCGAAGGGGTGATGTTTCCACTACTACTATTACTACTTCTATCACTTCTCTCACCCGAAAACCACATTTCCATTGCTGCTGACGCCTGGCGTGCCGGTGATTGAAGGCTGCTGTGGATCATAGTACTTTTGATCACGCAGAATCTTGTAGCCAAGATGTCGTACGTTGCTGCGTGCCGATGCGTCAAATGATAGCACGCCCAAATCCTGCAGAACACTGATGTATGCCTTCGGATTCGAGCTTCCCTTGAAGCGTAGCCGGGAGATCAGCAGTCTGATCTCTGCAAGCTGCACGTACTTGGCGCCGTTGTACTCGGTTGCCGTGAACTTGATCTTCGAAGAATAACCGTCTCCATAGGGATCTGGCATTTCCACGCCGCACACAAGATAGCGCGCAAGTTCATCTGCTTCGATTTCAACCGTTGATTTGCTTGAAGCGAACAGATCACGTGCAAGCGGAGTGATTGGTGCTGCCAGAGTGTAACGGTTATTCGTATTGCCTTCCGCCAGGAGCCTCTGGTAACGCTCCTTCAGTTCGGTTCGGACATAGTAGCCGATTCGGTCCTCCAATTTGTTGCCCAGGGTCTTGTCAATCCTGTCCGGATTAACATCCGGCACGCGGTGAATAAAGAAGTTGTTAGTGTTTTCAGATTTCGGTTCTTCCCTGGCCTTCAAGAACATGGGCCGTGGATCATTAGTTGCAATAATAATATTGATGTTATTGGGGGCATAATAGGCCGGTGTATACTTCTCGTTTATACGCAGCAGGCGGTTGCCCGTGATCTTCTTGATTTCCGTGTACTGCATAGGTTTCTCGGCGTTCGGGTTTTCGTCCACGAACAGCAGCTTGTTCTTGTACTGATCGTTGAATGACTCTTTCACACCGTCCCACTGTCCGACCAATGTCGGAAAGATCGCCGATAGCATGTTAGCAAAAGTGCCCTTTCCGCAACTGCGTTCGCTGGTAAGTACGATCACCGGAAGGGTCTGATAGTTTGTGTAGCAGAACACCGCCATCCAGTCCTTGATGAAGTCTACATACTGGCCGAACATCGGGTCAAGAAAGTTGTTGATGAAGGCGTTGTCTTTGATTCTGACCGGAATGGCTGGGTATTTGAACAGTAATGCGTTTTCCTGCATGCGGAATTCATACACCAGCTTCCCGAAGTCCGCGCTTCCGATTCTTCGGATCTGAAAGCCATCATCCAGAAATCTTCTGTTTGGATCCGTCAGAAGCTTCTTCTTAGCGAACTTGAATTCATCTCCTGTACGGAAAGATTCTTCCTCCAGGACTTCCATGCTGATGAACTGACCGGCGCGTCGTTCTACTCGTAGGAGTTTGTTCTTGTAAGTGAACATCCCAGGCGAAAGCGCGGCTTCATAGAATGCCTTCTGGCATTGTTCGCACCATATGTTCGCAAAGTGGAACGTGTCGAGCTTCACTACAGCTTCGGCCCCACAGACGGGGCAGATCGCCGCCATCTTCTTGTTCACAGGTAGTAGGTCTGCCTTCAGATCTTCCAGACCAACAACGACCCACGCACCGTTCAAGTCCACTATCACGTTGTCATCCCAGTCAATCTGCACGAATTCCCGTGCGGCCTTCGTGCCTACCCGCCCCCATCCGGAAGGCGATAGTGGTTTGCATAGCGCCGGTCCCGGCCATCCCAACCTTACAATCAATTCGTAAGTCTGGGGATTGTAGGCTTCGAGAATTCGGTCGATCTTCTCATCCACCAAACCTGGATAGTACTTCCCCGGCCTACAATCACGGCTGAGGATGCGATGAATCTCCTCGCGCCCGCCTTCATACCAGCATAGATTCGAAATCAACGCAAATCTTAGTGGTTCATGCATCTCTGTCTTTGGATTGCCAATATGGTGGTCCATCCACTTCACGAAAGGGCAGAACTTCAGAATGCGTTCAAGCTCGTTTCGTGGCCGAAGATGTCCGTCCCATTCCCGTTCTTCAAAAGCTTCTGGTACGAAGACATCCGGCATATCGCTGATGTCCACATCGAAGTAACAACCGGTGTCATTTGTGTAAAGCTCGAACTTGGCGCCCTTGTCATCACAGAAAGGAAAGAACTGTCTTCCCGCGTCGGTGCACGCGGCATCCATTTGCGGATACTTTGTAAGCAGCTTCTGATAGACTCTCTTGCAGTCAGCCTGCGTCGTGAAGCGCAGACCGTTAGGCATGAAAGGCAAAATCACGCGAAATCTGTCCGCGACAAATCCATCTTTGTCCACTTGATGGGAAGTACTGGTATGAAGAACGTAGTTGTAGTCAGCAAATGCTGCTTTTGCTTCTTCAATAGTCATGCCGCTGTCAAAATCCAGCGATACGCCGGTCATGCCTACGTAGTTTACGCCATGCCTTGGGCCATCCCAAACGTTGGTAGAGTAGTTTCTTGTTGTGAAGAGTTCCTGAATGTCTTCCTTGTCGCTTGATAACAGATCGCACTCGATGTACTCGGTGACTGTTTCTCCCTGTGCCTTCGTGCGAATCTTGTCCTTCGAAATTGACAGCGAAATGGTGAATCCGTTTTCGCGGACTGAGCTTTCTGGACGAGTGCCGTTCTTAGACGGCAATTGTGTTAGTGTTGGTTGGGTTAAATCTTCTGATTCTATTTTCATACATATTTCTCTTAGTTTCAAAGATCAAGGCTTTCAGCATCTTTTGTGCTGCCAGAAAATCTTGGATGCGAACATCCACGGTGTTGCGGTAAAAGCCTTCTTCCAGTGCCGCAACGTTCTCATCTGTGGCAAACTCAAACCACAGATTTCCTAATTCATCGGTTGTATAGCCGGTCATCTTTGTGTTCTTCGCGACCAGCATAGCAGCCAGTCCGAAGTCTTTCGTCTTTGTAGTCGTCATCTTAGTTTCCTTTCAGATTGTCATTGTCGTGTGAGTGTCGTGTAACCATTCCCATGTGTAGTTCATCGCAGTAATGTGTTTCATATGCTTGCTCCGACAGTGCAGCAGCCCTATATCCAAGCGCGGATCGTTTGGTATTGGGTAGCAATGTGATTGCGCGATATCCTGGAATTCTTTAGCGATGACTTTCCAATATGTTCGTTCGTCTGCTTTCAGATACCCGAAGTAGCTTAGAGATAACCAAGCATCCTCGTCGTCATCCAGATTCACTAAGCCACCGCGAACAGTGTTCATCAGCGGATGGCCATGGGGAAGCCCGTCCCACCAGAAATGGTAGTCGCCGCCATAGCTATAGCACGTGTCACCCTTACCTGCAATTTCTGACCAAATGTCTGCTGCGCGTTGCTTCACGAGAATAACCTGGGCATTGGTTAGGGCTTCTCGCTTCAAGTACTTCCTCATTGTCGATCCTTTCCTATTTTTGATTAACAAAAAGCCAAGTCGGCGACCTGGCTTGGGGACAAAATTCGATAGCGAAATAGCTTTCTACATCGTATTTTCTTCCCCGAAACTGGGGCCATTTTCATTCTATATCTTGGCAGCGGGCACCGTTCCCGCGAAACTATTACGGTGAATTTTGTCGGCAACAAAAAACCGACAAAAGAAGATACGTTCCCAAACGGGCATTCGCCCGTAGGGAATCTATTTCATCTTTGCGTCGGTCGTAATTGGTGAATTCCGAAAGGGAATTCTATTTCATATATGGGATCGGAAGTAACGATAGAATCATTCCCCGATATACAAATATACACACTTTTGCAGAAAATGTCAAGGGGGTAAATGAAAAATATTTTCGCGGATGGGTATGATTCGGAATCTGATCTCCGGGCCATATCAGGATTTCATTTCGATGGTCGTGGGCTTGTACCAGCTAAAGAAATCGGGGTGCCGCCTACCCCGATTTGCATTGACGTCGAAATCATCTGTGATTAGATATCCCAGCGATCATCGCGCCGACCTGTACTATGGCCGGTCCAATAGTCGTTCGAGTCGAGGAGGGTTCGATAGAGCCCACGATGTCCTTCGACCGTGAACAGGAGACTGAACGTGTTCGAGATGTCGAACTCGTCCGGGAAATCATCCTCGTCGTCACAGTCATCGATCATCTCGTGGGCCTCATCTTCCTCAACATCGCAGGTCTGCATGACGGCCTTCACGAGGAGGTCGTCGAAAGTGGCGGTCAGCGTGTCGTGGGTCGGGTACGACTCGAAATGAACGACCGCACCCATCAGGTTCTCATTATCGTCGTACCAGAACCCGTCTTCGTCCTGCTGTAACTCGTAGTTGAAGAACCGCTCGATGTTGGCATCCTTCACGATCTCATAGTTCACGTCGCTGACTTCGTTCTGTTCGTCTTCCATGGGGTTTTCCTTTGGCCAGAGGATTGAGATTGCTTTCTGCCTCTTATGCCAGAATGTCTCTCTTATTTGGCCGCAACGTAGGACGAATGTCTCATTTTCTGGGCTGTAAGCGGGGATCGCTGGGACGAAGGCGTAAGTCCACCCTAAATGCCCCAGAATGCCTCCCTCTAAGCCATTGATATGGCAGAATTTCCGGAAGCCGGGCGCGCCAACCGAACCAATTTGCGTCATAAGCAGTGTATAATCAACCACATAGATTGCGGATCGGGCCATCCTATTGCGGCACTATAGGCCATTTCCGCTGGGGATCGCCCGTACCGGCGCATCGAAATGACATTCTGATGCGTCATCGGTTATACGTTATGCGGAAGTATCGCGGCTGGTCAAGAGTGACAATTTGAAGAGAATTTGATGACGGGTTCGATTGGGAATCACTTAGCTACCTCTGGTGAAGCTGTACCAGATTGCGAGGTTAATCTGTAAGAGATTGTTTCATCAATATTTCAAACACGAATCGCGGTGATCTACACTTGACTATGTCACTATTAATTCGTTAATTAATCGGGACGATCTATGCCCCTCTTATACAGCGTTCCGTCAGATCACTGGAACGGAAACCCCGGGCCGAAATTAACGGGTTTTGTGGACTACATAGTTCGAAGAGCATTGATCACTTACCAACGCAGTAATCACCTCATTAGCATGATGACAACCAAGACTGATCGAGTCCTGACGTACGGCGAACTATTCTGCGGCCCGGGTGGCATGGCCTGCGGGGCGACCCAAGTCAAGGCACATAGCGCCCACGGTAGGACGTATAGAATAGAACATACATGGGCGAGCGATATTGATCTCGATGCCTGCAAGACTTATCGCAGGAATATTTGCCCCGAAGACCCTGATAGCGTGTATCACAGCGATGTTCGGAAACTGAAGTTCACTCAGCTACGCAGCGTGGACATCCTTGCGTTTGGCTTTCCCTGCAATGACTTCAGCACTCTGGGTGAGCAACGCGGCCTGAAAGGCAATTACGGCTCTCTCTATAAGCATGCTGCTCGCGCACTCAAGTACTTTCGTCCCATGTTCTTTGTCGCTGAAAATGTGCATGGCCTCAAGCTACTGTCCAACGGCGACGGTTTATCGGCGGTGTTCAAAGAGTTTGCTGCTGCAGGCTACAAACTTGTCCCCCACCTGTACCATTTTGAAGACTACGGCGTGCCACAGGCGCGTCATCGTATCATTATTGTCGGTGTGAGATCTGATCTAAAGCATACATTCAAAATTCCGGCCCCGACTCATCACAAACATGTTTCGTGCAAGCACGCCCTTGAAAAATACCCAATCAAACCGGACACGCCGAACCACGAACGTACAATTCAATCACAGACTGTGATTGATCGGCTTAGTCACATCAAGCCAGGGGAGAATGCATGGAACGCGAATTTGCCTCGTCACCTGAAACTTCATGTTAAGGGCGCGTGGATCAGCCAGATCTACCGAAGGTTAGACTCTAGACTCCCCTCATATACGGTTACCGGAAGTGGTGGCGGCGGAACCCATGTGTACCACTGGAAAGAGAATAGGGCCCTCACCAATCGCGAGAAAGCGCGATTACAGACTTTTACTGACAAGTTTGTATTTGAAGGCAAGAAGGACAGTGTCAGAAGACAAGTCGGAATGGCTGTGCCGCCCCGTGCTGCCAAAGTGATCTTCAGGGCCATATTGAACACGATTGCAGGCGTGCCGTATCGATCTGTCGAGACGAATTTGCCACATATTACGCCACAGCCGCAAAAGAGATAGGAAAGACTTCGCAAGGCGCAGAAGGATTTCGCCACCACGATTAATCGAGCGCCTGGACAGAGATTCATATTGTGGACAATCTGACACCATCGCAGCGCCGAAGAGCAATGCAACATATTCGGGGCACCGACACAAAGATGGAGACTCGATTCCGCTCCGAACTCCACCGCCGAGGCTTTCGATATCGGAAGAATTACTCCCGGCTAATCGGCAAGCCTGATATAGTGTTTGTCTCCCGTAAGGTCGCGGTATTTCTCGATTCTTGCTTCTGGCATCAGTGTCCGCGTCACTCAAACGTGCCAAAAGCAAATCGGCGTTACTGGATTCCGAAACTCGCACACAACAAACAACGCGACAAAGAAGTGAACCGGTCGCTACGAAGATCCGGTTGGACAGTCATCCGATTCTGGGAGCACCAGTTAAAGAACAACTTTGACAAATGCATTATGCGCATTGAAAGTATCCTTACTAAGCGAGCGTGCTAACTTATATGTGCGGGCGCATTTCTTTCCAAGCCGAGGACCATGGGTAACCCCGAGATTGCCGAGCCTGTTCCGCCGAAAGCAGCCTCAATGGTTGAATCACTTCGCGCGTACGGCTATTCGTTACAAACCGCTATTGCTGACATCATTGACAATAGCATTTCTGCACGTGCGACACGTGTCTGGCTCGAATTTGTCTGGCGTGAAGGAGAATCTTACATCGCCATTTTGGACGATGGCATTGGTATGGATCAAGCTGAACTAGTGGAAGCCATGCGACCAGGAACACAGAGTCGTAGTGATAAGCGGGAACCAACAGATCTTGGCAGGTTCGGTCTCGGGCTTAAGACGGCTTCGTTCTCTCAGTGCAGAAGCTGTACTGTAGCAAGCAAGAAGAATTCAACGGACATATGCATTCGGCGATGGGACCTTGACTTTGTGAGTCAAACCAATACGTGGAATCTTCTCAAGAATCTGCGACCAGGAGTCGAGGGTGTAGTTGATCGCCTGTCGAATCTGGCGCATGGTACGGCGGTCGTATGGCAAATACTAGATCGTATTCTTGGACAAGATAACGGTCTGACATCGATTTCGAGGGACCGATTCTGGGCGTTGACAGACGAGGTAGAGCGGCATCTGGGTATGGTATTCCACCGCTTTTTGGCTGGCGTAAGTCCGCGGCTGAAGATCTACGTCAACAGTAATCATTCCGAAGAGTCAAAGGAAATTAGCGCATGGGATCCCTTTGCGATTAATCATCCAGCAACGGATCCATCACCCGTTGAACATATATCTGGATCGTGCGGCACAGTAACCCTTCAGGGCTCTGTTCTGCCGCACCGAGACAAGTTGGATGACGCAGCCTATGAGCTTTTCGGAGGACCGTACGGATGGTTTGCCCAGCAGGGTTTTTACGTCTATCGGAACGAGAGGCTTTTGGTGCCGGGACACTGGCTCGGATTAGGGATTGGCCGAACGTGGGTGAAAGAGGAGCATTATAAGCTTGCTCGAATAAGACTTGACATACCCACGTCAGCCGACTTTGAATGGCAAATAGATGTCAAGAAATCCACTGCGCGGCCCCCCAGCTCGATGCGTCCACGCTTAATACAGCTGGCAAGTGAAATTCGACGACGCGCGAGGGAGGTGTTCGTTCATCGCGGCGCATATG
The DNA here is from genome assembly GCA_036504735.1 of bacterium. NCBI lineage: Bacteria > bacterium. Next base: position 148,965 of record DASXUQ010000009.1, on the reverse strand, counting down.
GACCCAGGCCTCGAGATGAATCACTCACCCGACTGTGGATTCCGCAACTGGATCCAGCTCGAAACAGATTCAAGTACCGGATTGATCGTGGCCATCCAATTGTGAAGGCCGCTATCGGCACTTTTGGGAAACGGCGTGAGGTAGAGTTGTTGGTGCGTATTCTTGAAGAGACTGTGCCTGTAGAGCGAATTTGGCTGGATGTTGCAGATGGAAGCAAAGCACCTGCGCAACCATTTGAAGGCTATGACAAACCTGAGATTCAAGATATTATGCAGCAAGTGTTCAATCGTCTCCTGTCCAGCGGCACATTGACCGAAACTCAAGCGCGCGAGACAGTCTCGCACATGGACGCCTTCCGACCATATGCATCGCTGGCTGAAAGACTAACCGCTAAAGAGAACTGAGCCCATGTCTCAAGACTCCGCATTTGAAACGGCGTTTGCCGTCGCTGGAAATCTAATTCGGTATGTTCGCGACCAGAATGGTGAGGCTATTACGCGTGATGTAATTGAGAGAGAGGTCAGCGGAGTCTTGGGAATGCGACCCGAGTGGACAGAATTGGATCGCGCCAGACTAATAGCAGAACTTGAAACCGTGTTCCGTTTTTGGATCGGCGACGCTACGACACTCCAGGATAACCGCGATCACGTGCGGTGGCTTGATCGACGTGCTCAGGAAATCAATTGGCGCTTCTGGTCACGATACCGAAGTTTTCTTCAGGAGCGGGGATGGGCCGACGCCACCATTGACAAGTTGGACAGTATGTGCACGGACATTCTCGGGTTACTGGAGGATCCGCAACGCGAAAATGCCTGGGACCGTAGAGGAATGGTAGTGGGCAGAATTCAATCTGGCAAAACCGCCAACTACATCGGCTTGATCAATAAAGCGGTAGACGCCGGCTATAAGTTGATAGTCGTACTTGCTGGCGTTCACAATAGTCTTAGGAGCCAAACACAAATTCGACTTGATGAAGGATTCCTGGGGTATGACAGCATTGACCAGCTCGGAACTCACGGTCGGCATACTGTCGGCGTAGGCCGCATTGCTCAATTCATTCCAAGCCCAGATACTATCACGACCAGAGCCGATAATGGAGATTTCAAGACTGATGTAGCGCAGAACTTTCATATTTCGCCTGGCTTGAATCCGTTGCTTTTTGTCGTGAAGAAGAACGGAAGTGTTCTGCGAAATCTTCTGAACTGGGTAGAATGGTCTGCACACGGCGGCGACGCGGGGCAACGCGCTATAGTGCGAGGTATCCCGTTGCTCTTGATCGATGACGAGGCCGACTACGGATCGATAGACACCTCAGAGCTGAGATTTGAGTCGAACGGTCAGCCGGATCTAGACCATGACCCAACTGTAATCAACCAGAGAATACGTAGATTACTTTATGCGTTTGAAAAGAGTGCCTATGTAGGGTATACAGCGACACCGTTTGCCAACATATTCATCCATGAAAGAGCCGCGACGCGTGAAGAAGGCGATGATCTCTTCCCGCGCAGCTTCATTATGAATCTACCGGCACCATCTAATTACACAGGACCGCGCGAGCTTTTTGGACTAGGGTCAGTCGGCCAGGAAGAGTTCCAACCACTACCGGTTATCAGGGAAATAGCCGACGCTTGGACCGATGACGTGGACGAAATCGACGGCTGGATGCCGCCCCGGCACAGCGCTGGACATGTTCCGACTATCGATGGTCGCCCTGAATTGCCGCCTTCCTTGCGCCGTGCACTTCTGTCGTTCATCCTATCTTGTGCAGCGAGAAATGCGCGCGGTCAGATGCACCGACACAAGTCGATGCTCATTCATGTCACACGCTTCGTCGATGTTCAACGAAGAGTGTATGATCAGGTTGTCGAGACTCTTCAGACTTATCGCACTCGCTTTCAGCGCGAGACAACCGAGTCAGTTGGTACGCTGAGAGAAGAGCTTGAGGACATGTGGATACGCGATTTTGTTCCCACAATCGAGGCGATTGAAGATGCTTACTGTGCCCCAATTACTTGGCAGGAGGTGGTCCAACACGTAATGGAGGTGCTGCTAGCAGTCGAGGTAAGACAAATAAACGGTACGAGCCGGGATGTTCTCGACTACACACTGCCCGATGCTCGAACGATCATCGCGATAGGAGGAGATAAACTGTCGCGCGGACTGACTCTTGAAGGTCTGAGTGTAAGTTACTTCCTTCGCGCGTCACGGATGTACGACACGCTGATGCAGATGGGGCGTTGGTTTGGATATAGACACGGGTACATTGATATTTGCCGCCTATTTACAACCGAAGAGTTGGCCAACTGGTTTCAGCACATTGCTGAGGCTGAGGAAGAGCTCCGTGAGGAATTTGACCACATGGCGGCGGTCGGGGCTACTCCACTCGAATATGGCTTGCGTGTCAGGTCGCACCCTTCGCTGCTTGTCACGTCACGTGTCAAGATGAGGCACGGAACCGAACTTGAATACACTTGCCATGGACGACTCATTCAGACACTTCGATATCATAGAATCGGGCCAGAGAACGCGCTGAACTACAGTGCGATGCAGGAGCTATTGAATGGCGCTCGTCAGGATGGGGCAATTCAGGTGGTAAGTCCCGTACGTCAGTGGCCGGACGGACGGCGCGAGGAATGGCGCAACAGCATACGGCTTAGCAACGTGAGCCCAATGAGAGTAATTGAGTTCTTGAGATCATACAGGTCGCACCCCGAGGATTTCCACATTCGAACGACCCTGCTAACGCAATACATTACCAACGAGATCAGTGCCGAGAAGCTTGCTAGCTGGGATGTACTAATAAGATCGGGAGACGGAACTACGGAACATGTGTGCGCTCCTGCGCGATTGCACACAGTGAAGCGTGACTGGCGAAGCGGCTTGTCAGACGAGCAAAAGGCTGACCTCGGCTATTTCTGGACGCGGTCTACGCTGACACCGCGTGACGAACGTATTGACTTAACAGATGACGAGTATCGGAGAGCTGGGATTCTGACCGGCGAGGAGGTGCGAATGCAACGTTCGACATCGCGTGGGTTGCTAATAATATATCCTCTTGACCCGACGATAATCGCACCGGAATCAGAGAATCCAGTTGTCGGATTTGCCCTCAGTTTTCCGAACGACACGGAGAGTCAACCTCTACGTTATGTCGTGAACAATGTATTCGAACAGACTCAAGAGCTGTGAATCATGGAGATCAGTCTCGAATCGACATGGGATAGTCTCTCCAAACAAGCAGAACGTAGAACCGGATGGCATTGCCAGCGTGTTATGCCCGACGCACCTGTAGCCATCTATGCAGCGGTGCATATGCCAGGGGACGCTCGGGCATTGATTATAGAGGCGCCGTCATCAGCTGTACCAGCAGCTATCAGGTATCCCGTTGCCAAGGGGTTGAGTATCTTTCCTTCGTACGTCATGGCTAAGGCCACAGTACAGATTACAATCGAGTTGGTGGACAATAGCTACTCAGATATATTCGGTGTTCTGGGAGAGGATCTTGTGAAGGTGGTGGCCGAGACTTTTGACGCGAAGTCTGCTGTACAGCAATTGATTTCGCGCCTAAAGAGATGGCAGTTGCTTCTACAGTCATTTCAGCCCAAGGGGCTCTCTGAGAACCAACAAATTGGTCTGTTTGGCGAGTTGTGGTTCCTATCCAAGCATCTACTTCCGTCAATGCTGCCCCTTGATGCCATTCGAGCATGGACTGCCCCTTATGGATCAAATCAGGACTTTCAAATAGGTGCATGCGCCTTAGAGGTCAAGACTACTACGGTCACGCTCGCAACGGTTCACATTAGCAATATAAGACAACTCGACGGCGCAGGGTTAGCATCCCTGATTTTGATCCACATCTCAACAGAGTTGCGGAGTGGCAGTGGCGAGACGCTGAATCAGGTCATAGACGCTATTCGCACAACACTGGCTGAAAATGACCCATCGGCTGGCCAGCTATTTGACGAGGGCTTACTGGCGGCAGGGTACTTAGACTCTCAATCCGAGAGATATGCCGGTAGGGGGTATCATGTCCGCAATCATACCTTCTTTATGGTCACCGATGGTTTTCCGCGGTTAGTCGAGAACCACTTGCCTTTTGGAATAGAAGACGTCGCATATACACTTGACTTGAAAGCAGGGCACGATTACATAATGAGTGATGAGGACGCGCAAAGGGAAATCCATAGGGCCGGCCATGCCAACCGATAGACAGCTTGAAGAGTACGTTCTGAATTTCCGAGCGGAAGTCATGGAACGCGCCAGGGGAGTCGCAGACGCGACAAGTGATGGGTCCGACTCGGATTTCAAAGAAAACGCTTTTACCCAGTTATTTACCGAGTACTTGACTGAGATCGGCGAAATTGACGATGCCGAAATCTGCTATTGTTTCAAGGACACAACACGCGGTCAGCTGAAATCGAACGCGTACTTCTTGGATGAAGACGGTTGCCGCATCGACATCTTCATCTCGCTGTGTGATGCAACGAGATCTTCCGACTTGGTCGGGCGCGAGGAACTCATCAAGGCTGCCAAGCGGGCGGTCCGGCTTCTGAAGTTCGCTTCGCGAGGAGAGTACCATCTGTTGGAGCCAGCGTCTGACCAATACAGCATGTTTCAGCAAATCAGCGATTGCAGCTCAAACCTCTCACAGGCACGAGTCTTTCTTCTCGTAGATGGCATCGCGACCACATCCGACATACAAGTCGATGGCGAACTTCCCTACTCTGTGAGGACTATCGTCTGGGATCTGAGACGACTATTCAGAAGCGTGGGAGATCCGCACTCGCAAATTGTTGTCGACCTTTCTAATGATGGTGCAACAGCTATTCCGTGTCTGGTTGCTCCTACAGCGAGCGTAGACTACAAAGCGTACCTGGCAGTCCTACCGGGACGACTACTTGCCGATCTATATGAGGAACACGGCACACGGCTCTTGGATTTGAACGTTCGCTCTTTCTTACAGGTTAAAGGAAAGGTCAACGCCAAGATTCGAGAGACACTCCGCACGAGTCCAGAACGATTTCTCGCGTACAACAACGGCATTACTGCCGTAGTAGACATGCTAGACGTCACCGATAATCAATCCGGAGGAGCGGTTGTTCGGATGCAAGGATTTCAAGTGGTGAACGGTGGACAAACCATGGCGTCTATCCATCGCGCCCACTTTGTGGATAAGGTGGACTTGCGGGAGGTATTTGTACCAGCAAAGATCTGCCTCATCGGTGACAACGACAGGGAAGAGGTCGTAAGACACATATCATTGTATGCTAACAGCCAGAACAAGATAAGCGAATCTGACTTCTCTGCAAATAACCCCTTCCACGTCCGAATCCAGCATCTCTCCGAGCGACTATGGAATCCGGGAGAGCGCAGCCGCTGGTTCTACGAACGAGCAAGAGGTCAGTATCAAGTCGCGAAGCAAAGGCAGGGCGCTACGCCAGCGCAGTTACGGAAATTCGAAGAGGCATGTCCACCGTCTCAGAAGTTCACCAAGACCGATCTTGCCAAGTTCCTTAACAGCTGGGACAAATTGCCGCAACTCGTAAGCCGTGGAGAACAGGCTAACTTTGTCGCGTTCATGGAAGCGCTAAGAGTGAAACTCGAAACGGGTTGGTTGCCGGACGACGTGTATTTCAAGCAAATGATAGGGAAAGCCATCTTATATCGGTCGGCAAAGAAACTAGTGCGAGAAAAGGACTTTCCAGCATATCGTGCTAACATTGTTACGTACTTGGTTGCCTACCTATCGCATCGGACCTCAGGACTGATCGATTTCGTGAATGTATGGCAGCAACAGGACATCGGATCTGGCGTGCTGGATGCACTCAATCTATGGGCCGAAGAAATATACAATGCTATTGTCGGGTCTGCGGCTGGCCGGAACGTTACCCAATGGTGCAAGCGCGAAGACTGCTGGCAGGCGATTAGATCACTGGATCTGAATCTGCCCGATTCCCTGAAGCGTCAAATTGAAAGCACCCCTCTGGAACACAACGGTGACGGTGAGCCAGCAAACAGCGAACACATCCCGCTTTCATTCGAGGATAGGGAGAACACGGCTCGTGTTATGGAAGTCGGTGCCGAGATGTGGTCTCGCATCGCAAAGTGGGGAAGGGAAACCAGCAATCTCTATCCAAGACAATGTAGCATCGCAGAGTCGTTAAGCCTATACGCGCTACAGGGATGGAATAAGAAACCGTCACCTGCGCAGGCAAAATCGGGAATGAAAATACTTCGGAAAGTCGAAGAAGCATCCGACATGCTCAAACCCAGCGCGTAGGGAAGGAATGAGTGGAATCCAGCCCAAGGAGACAGAAGAAATGGACGATGAGAAGACGCTACTGATAGACGCGTTGCTGTCCGCCCTGACCCTGCAGTGGTCAGACAATGGCAACATCATGGCCGATGCAGTAAGGGACAACTGCATGTCACTAATTGCGTCATTAACCCAGCGGACGTTCGATGAAATTGAGCATTTGGTCGATGCAAAACGCCAAGAGCTTCAGTAGACTGGTCCTGATGTGGCTAGGTTCGCTTTTATTCCAAGTGCACTATTCCAAGGGTCACAACACGCTCGTAAATCAAGCTAACAACCGCGCCGGATGTTCGTTATGAATCCTCCACCCACCGAGAACGCTCGATCATACTATCAAGAAAAACGTTTAGACGAGTGGTTCTATAGTCGAGCGCCCGAGTGCAGATTCCCAAGCAACGCCGATTACGTTTCGAGACTGAAGAGCATATCGGACTATCTTCGGCGAGATGTTTGGCCGGGAACAGTTACGGCTGCGTTGGCGACATCCCAGACTGTGGACAAGTCACCGCTCTTTTTGAATGACCACGGCGAAGGTCATATCCTGTGTGTGTTGAGACGAATGACTGATCTCTTGAATCATTCTCATCTTCTTCTCACGCCATATGAAACCTATGTACTCCTGGCGGCGACATATTTACATGATGTCGGCATCGTGTATGGCAGAAAGGAGCACGAGCTCAAATGTCACGAAGTTCTTGCGACCTTAGGGTCACGGGCCGGCGACGACGTGATTGAGAAGCTTATCATTGTGCGTATTGCACAATCGCATGGCGGACTGACGCCTACAGGGGAGAAGGACACGATAAGGAATTTGGATTTTCGAACGCGCATTCTGGGCGAGCATGTGCGCGTGCAAGTTCTCGCGGCCTTGCTCCGTCTGTCTGATGAACTTGCCGATGAGCGCGAGCGAGCCAACAGATTTATACTTGAGCACAATGAGAAATTGCTTGCGGGAAGCGAAATCTATCATGCTTACTCGTTTGCCCTTCAGAGTGCAATCGTAGAACCTCCGGACATATATTTGGACTTCGAGTTGCTGAAAAAGTATGCAGATCGAACATTGGCGAAGGAGCAGGGCTCAGTCTATCTTTTGGAAGAAATATATAAGCGAACACTGAAGGTGCAACAGGAAACGGTGTATTGCATGCGGTTCTTAAGGCCGCTTATTACGGTAGACCGTGTGCGTGTCAAGATTGATGTGTTTGATAATTATGACAGCAATACGTTTCTTGTGCCCAGGGAACAAATTGGCTATACGCTTGAAGAACCGACCGCTTATCCGGATTACTCCGGTAAGACGATTCAAGAACTACTTCCCAATCACGATTTGCCGTCCGGGGAAGCGCTGAAATCTAAACTCTGGCCCGAGACCCAACAAGAGGCTCCGAATGCCACACACTAACGTGAATCCATTCACCATTCGTTCTCCTGAAAAGTTGCCGGCTGACGATGCTGTAAGGCTGTTCGTGGATGTATTCAGTGATTTTCCGAAAGTGGCACAACAAGGGCATTGTTTCATTCATGGGCCCCGAGGATCTGGCAAGAGTATGATCTTCCGTTTCTTGGAGCCGGACTGTCAATGTCTTTCTAATAACACAACTATCACGAATCTCGATTTCCTGAGCATTTGGGTGCAGGTGAAGAACACCGAACTCTGCTTGTCCGAGCTGGATCGTCTTAAGGATGAGCACAGCAGCCTAGTGCTGAACGAACATTTCATGATTCTGTACATTGCCTCAAAGGCGTTCGAAGCACTTTCTGCGCTGAACATACCCGACTCTGGTACGCAGGAAGGCAAGGAAGCTAATGCGGCCTTCGTGAAGGGCGTGCTCAATCGACTACGACTCAGCGGGTGGAAGGGCGACGATGGTGTGATTGAAAGCAATGACCACACTATGTCTTTTAGGATACTCATCGACATCCTAAGCACTATCTATGCAGAGTTTCTGCAGTACGTGAAACGACTATTTAATCCGGGGCCGCACCCATATGACGGACCTTTGCTTGGGTACGGAGATTTCCTGCTTCCGACACTAATGGACCTCAAGAAGCTTCCGTATATTGGAGCGAAGCCGGTATACCTGCTAATTGACGATGCAGGGCACTTTAACCTCTCTCAAACAATGGTGCTGAACTCGTGGGTTAGCTCACGTACGAGTTCGGACGTAAGTATAAAGGTGTCCACTCAATACGACTACAAAACATTCAGGACCGGTTCAGGAAGAAGAATTGACGTTCCACACGATTTCTCAGAAATTGATATTTCCGAGATCTATACAACATCCCATGGCCGCTACAAGAAACGTCTTCGCGAAATCGTCCGGCGACGACTTCAGTTGCTGGACATAGATGTTGAACCGGATGATTTCTTCCCTCCCGATCTCGACCAGGAGCGCCAGATCACGGCAATTGCTGAAAGCTACAAAGAACGGGCGACCAGCGATCAGAGAGATTATAAGGGAATTGACGACGCAAAGCGCTATGCTAGACCTGACTTCATCAAGAGACTCGAAGGGATAAGCAAGTCGGGATCAACTTATTCATATGCCGGTTTCGAACAACTGACTCATATTTCCTCAGGCGTGATCCGTATCTTTCTCGACGCTGCAGCAATGATGTATAGCGAAGCGACGGTGGCAGGCTTACCGCAACCAATATCGGCGATTCCGGCAGGCATTCAAGACCGAGAAATCCGCAAGCTTTCCGACAAGCTTGCATTTTGGGAGCTTGAAAAGGAAAGCCAGGATCAGAGCCGCTTCAGACTCGATCCAGAGGATCTACGCCGACTCCACAATATGATTCGGGTGCTTGGAGGAGTCTTCCACCAGATACTGGTATCGGACAAAGCCGAGCGTCGAGTGTTTTCCATTGCCTTTAGCAACGACGCAAGCCGGGATGTGGAGAAAATACTCCGATTGGGAAGAGACCTAGGGTATTTCCATGTATCCTCTATAGGAAACAAGATGGGCACCGGCAGAACAAGGCTCTATGTCCTAACGCGCCAGCTGGCACCACATTTTAGATTGGATCCCACAAGCTTTGCAGGTTACCTATTTGTGACGAACGAGCGGATGGAGGAAGCAATGAGCAATCCGAATGCTGTTCTACGAAAGGCAAAAGAGAACCCTGACATACTGTTAGATACTCAGCAGTTGGCGCTGTTCGAAGGAGAGGATTGAGAATGGTGACGAAACTGTCATTGAGTCGCCTATCAGAAACACTCAAGTACCCGATAGACTTGTTTATTTGTTGTTCTAGCTACGAAAGCAGATCGCTTGCAGTCGCTCAGAATCTCGATCTCGCCAAAGTAAAGTCCGCCTTCGTGGTAATGAATTCAAATCTTCTGGAGCATGTACGTGCAAGCGCGGAAGCACTGAGCGCCCTACTTCCAAATCCAAGCATTGTTGAGACTTCGACAGTGGACCCAATCATCACCGCAGACGCATTTGGAAGAATGCTAACTTCGCGACAGGTGCAATGGGAGGCTACCTGCGAGCGTCACGTAGTCGTGGACATGACCACGTTCACTCACGAAGGATTGCTGATTCTGTTGCAGGTGTTGCTGAGGCATTTTGCGGAGAACGTACATATTGATCTAGTATATACTGGGGCCACGTATAGCCCAGAGACAGACCCGTGCAGTGGATGGCTTAGCCGCGGGGTGCGACAGGTTCGATCTGTCCTTGGATACCCTGGCAAGATGATGCCAACAAATAAGACTCATTTGATTGTACTTGTTGGATACGAGGATGATCGTGCTATGTCACTCATTCAAGCCTACGAACCGGAGGTATTGTCGCTGGGGTACGGAACACCTGGCACCCACACGTCATCAGGCGATGGTGAAACAACCAATCGGCGGTTTCACGAACTGGTGAAGCAAGCATACGCTACGCATCCGGATGTTCGCGAGTTCGCATTTTCCTGTTGCGATCCGGTGGATGCACGCGATGCCATCATGCTGCAAGTGCGGCAGACCCCAAAGCATAACCATGCGATAGCCCCCATGAATACGAAGATGTCTACGTTGGGTAGTGCTCTGGTCAACTTGGCAGACGAATCTGTACAGCTGTGCTATGCACAGGCGTGGTTGTACAACTATGCAGAGTACTCACAGCCTGGCACGAATGCGTATCTGCTCGATTTGCGCAGTTTGTTTGCGTGAAGAGCTTTTGTTTCAATCTTTCATCGTTTGATGCAAGCAGAGGAGAGATCGCCCCATGACTCCCAACATGGTCGAAATCGAGAATACTAGCCGGGCAGATTGTACATCACTAAACGGCCTGCTGGGTGTGCCGCTTAAGGTCCTTGATGATGGGTTCATCCGTGTTATCGATTACATGGGATCCGATCATGCCATCGTTCAGGCTGCTCGTGTGTCCTACGGCCAAGGAACGAAACAAATTCATGAAGACCGAGGCCTGATCCGGTACTTGATGCGGCACCGGCACACGACGCCTTTTGAGATGTGCGAAATCAAGCTGCATATCCGCGTTCCGATGGATACATGGCGCCAGTGGATACGGCATCGGACTGCCAATGTGAACGAGTACTCAACCAGATATTCGATAGCCATCGACTCAGCTCATCAGACCAAACCGGATCAATGGCGGCTCCAGACATCCGACAATCGGCAAGGGAGCAAAGGAAAATTGACTGATACTATCGGCCAAACTCTTACAAATGATGAAGTGCTACTGCACCAGCATTGTCGTCAGATATATGATGCACGGATACAGGCTGGGGTGACACGTGAGCAGGCGCGGAAAGATCTGCCGTTGTCAACCTACACCGAGGCCTACTGGAAGATTGATCTTCATAACCTGCTTCACTTTCTCCACCTGCGGATGGACTCACACGCTCAAATAGAAATCCGGCAATACGCGGACATTATCGGGAATGAAATAGTATCAAGATGGTGTCCGCTTACATGGGAAGCATTCCTAGACTATCGTCTTAATGCTATGATATTGGCTTCCCCGATGATAGAGCTCATCCGTGCGACCGTACAGGGCAGAATTGACAATGCAATGGAGATCGCTGTTGCGCAGGGCTGGATTGCAGCCGCAGGAGCGAACGCCAAAGTCAGCCGTGAGCGCCAAGAGGCAGAAGATATCCTTGAAAGGCTCGGGATTCTTCCTCCGTGGCGAAACAGTCACCTTTGAAAGCCACATTCCTCGGACTTTCCGTTGACGGCAAACCTACTCAAGTCACCACTAGCAACGATGTGTGCTCATAGGTAACTTGTATCGACACCTGAGTTTCGCTTCACTCCAATCTAGATTTCACATATGGCCAGAGGCATACTTCAATGAAGATAGACCAATTAGAGATTCGTGGCTTCCGCGGCGTCAGGGAATTAGTATTGGAGTTCCCGGAGCGGGTGACTGTACTTGTTGGCGTGAACGGTGTAGGCAAGTCAAGTGTGCTGGATGCAATATCGAAGATGGCTTCACGGCTTCAGGGTTGGATAACAACACAACGGAGTTCTGGGAAGCATATATCTAGCTACGATATAAATAACGATTCCAGCGAAGCGGTACTATCCCTCCAGGTCTCGCATTACGATAAACGCTATCGTTGGATTCTTGCGAAGCCTCGTCCTGGAAAGAAACCGTCTGTGTATTCTAATACCCAGGAAGCAAAAGATCTCGCTGGTGTAGTTTTGGATGGATTCCAAGCCGATCCGAACGCCAGTTTCCCTCTTATTGTTCACTATTCAGTAAATAGGAACGTGATCGACGTTCCACTGGCACCGTTGAAGAGCCAACTGAAGAACCAATTGGCAGCCTACGATGGGGCTTTGTATGGGCAAAACAACTTTCGCAGTTTCTTCCAGTGGTTCCGAACAAGGGAGGATTTGGAAAATGAAATGCTTCGCGATCAGCAAGGAGTACGTCACGGTCCCTCGGGTGGCAGAAGCTATTCTGACCGCCAACTTGATGCTGTGAGATCAGCGGTCGAGAAGATGATGCCAGGTTACAAGGGTCTTCGCGTTCGCCGTTCACCGAATCAAATGACGATTGAGAAAGCCGCGGAAACCCTGCGCGTTGATCAACTATCGGATGGCGAAAAATGCTTGTTGGCCATGGTTGGCGACATAGCACGAAGGCTTGCTACTGCCAATCCGAATATAAAGAATCCGCTTCGTAGCGAGGCCATCGTACTAATCGACGAGATCGATTTGCATTTGCATCCGGCGTGGCAGTGGACCGTGATCCCTCGGCTACGCAGTACCTTTCCTAATTGCCAATTCGTGCTATCAACACATTCACCGCAGATTCTTGGCGAGTTGCATAACACTGAAGTTAGAATCTTGAACCGGAACCCACAATCACACGAGATAGAATGCTTTTTCCCAGAGTACGCGAAAGGGCTGGATTCCAACTTGCTGCTGACACTGTTAATGCGGACAGAGGACAGGGATCCTGAAGTATCTGCGAAATTGAAACAGGTGTTCTCTCTAATTGATGAGGACAAGTTGGAGGAAGCGAAGGAATTGGTAGTACAAATCGAGAAGGAAATTGGTTACCAGATTCCAGAGACTCGACAAGCCATGTCCATGATCTTCTCGCTTGAGGGCCCACGGACTGACAAATGAGAAATATCAGCAAACAAAAGGAACCCAGAAGCCTACAAGAAATTAGAAACAAACCTGGAACAAATTACAAAAGAGATCTCAATAGCAATCCTGCGGCCAAAGAAGAACTCAGAGCCAGCCTCTTGGCAGAGCAGGGCTACTTGTGCTGCTACTGCATGTCCCGAGTTGATGAGCAGACATGCAGGATCGAGCATTGGCACTGCCAAACCAAATACGATGGTGAGAGCCTCGATTATAGAAACCTTTTGGCAGCCTGTCCAGGCGGCCAAAAACAACCATACAAGTTACAGCATTGCGATTACCGCAAAGGCGACGATGACTTACTCTACAATCCTGCAGATCCCGCCCGAGACTTTGATCAGTTGATAAGGTACATGGGCGATGGAATAGTCAGTTCGAGCCGGGCGGATTTTGACAAGGAATTGAATGATATTCTGAATTTGAATCACCCTATTCTGAAGCGCAATCGCGAGCTCCTTATCCGAAACCTCTATGCAGACTTGGATAGGCCTAAAGGGACGACTCGTACAAAAGCAGAGCTTGAAGACTTGCTACGGGATTGGCAGTCAAGAGACGCCATGGGGAAGTTGCCAGAGTACTGTGAGGTCGCAGTCTACCACCTTAAGAAGCGGCTAAAACGCGCTTGATTGCCTGCAAGGACACCTTTGCAAGAGAGCCAAGGCAGAGGGGGCACAATGAATACGAGGAGCGAAGAAGCCAGAAGATAATACCAGGCGATGCCGCAGAAACCTCTCGGAAGCTGAACATTGAGCTTGAAAGTTTCGTAGCCGGACGAAGTCCATTTCCGGATTAGTAGCGCGGCAGAATAATGGTGTCATGGAATAAGAGAGTACATGAAACTCAGGAGATTCTATGGCATCACTTTTCAAGCGACTATTGCCTGACTCTAAGACTGGAGGAAAGCGACGAGGGAAGGTTTGGTGGATTAGCTACATACAGGATGGGAGGCAGGTCCAGCGGTCACTGAAAGTGACAAGCCAGATGATCGCTGAGCAGATGAAGGCGGAGATAGAAAGCAATCTTGAACGAGGGGTGGCAGGACTGCCGCAAAGCTTTGTGGACTACTATCGAGTATATGAAGAATTCAAGCGGGCGGTGATCTTGCTGAAATCCAAAAGCCAGGCAAAGCGGATGCATCAGCAACTCAAGCCGTTCATGCTTTACCTGCAGAGTCACAAGTTCAACAACCTGGCGCGGATTGGAACGAGCCATATTGAAGCTCATCTGCAAGAGCGAAGCAAAACGCTGTCTCCGAAGAGTTGGAACGACGAGTTAAACATAATCCAGCGTTACTTCAGATTTGCGGTTGATCGGGAGTATCTAACCCACAGTCCAGCTACCCAAATTGGCCGGCAACGTGTACCAATCCATTCCGTTGAGGTCTATACCCCGATGGAGTTGGCACTCATCTTCAAGCATGCAAATAAGGGATCTGCCGATTTCTACAAGGCACTGTTGTACACAGGAATGCGAGATGGGGAAGCCAGGCACCTGCAGTGGAAAGACGTTGTGCTGACACCGGGCGGCGAGCATATCAAGATTCGCAGCAATGAGGTTCACCTTACAAAGAACCGACGAGACCGAGCGGTGCCACTCTGTCCAGCGGCAATCGCGTTGTTTCATCGGTTGAAGAACAGACGAAGGGGCGAAAGCCCTTTTGTATTTCCGGGACGTTCGGGCGGACCGCGAAGCAACAATCGCAACGCCTGGATAAGCTGCCTAAGGCGGATAGAGCGCAAGGAAGGAGTGAGGATTGCGAAGGGCGATCATATGACGGGTATGCATTTATTCAGGCACACGTACGCGACAAACGCATTGGCATCCGGCATCGACATTCGCGTGGTTCAACAGTGGCTCGGACATGCTTCCATCCTCCAAACGCAACGATACACCAATCTGCTTCCGGGACAACTTCAGGCGCAAGCCCGACGGCTGGAGATACCGATTGGAGAAGAAACCTGATTATCTGTTGCGAGCAATGCGCCGCACACCTGAAGCGTGGGCCCCAAAGTGAGTAGTCCGAGGGCCTTTGCTTTAGCTTGGTTTGAGAGCCGCAGGCTTCGTAGAGTGATAATACCGAGCCTGTCGTTCATACCGACTGAGGAATGTTCGTCAAAAGGTGAAGTACTTTCTACAGATCTCTAAGTGAAAAATTCGATAGCACAATGCGCTCTACGGTTCTTGTGCAACGCTTCCTGCAGCAACAACTCCTCCCCTCAAACCATGAACATCTGAACATGTGTTGAAATAACTTTGGAAGATATAATTAATCAACAACATAAGTTAATCAAATCCTAGTGATTCATGAAATGGGGAAATTGACACCTTACTGATAAATTACTAACTTGAAAGCATCTTTCACGATGGCCGGGGGTTCTCCCGACGCGCACCTTAGACGAGCGAAGCCCCTGTTTCAATAGGCAGAATGGTTCGCTCTTTTTGTGTTTGTCACGAAATACATCACATTATCTCCTTTCATCTTCATTGGCCGATATCATTCTCAGAGTGATTCACCTTCCCAATTGTGTGCTATCACGGATCTGGCACAAGCACGGCCTTCAGATCTTCACGCTATCTGTTCGAAACTTGACCGATAGGAATCGCAGGATACACTATGGCAATGTCTTTTGAAGCTCTTTTCGCGATTATTTTACTTGCCGTATTGCTATTTGGAAGCCTCATTGTCGGTTTTCTAAGTCGCAGAGGTATGGTCTCAGCAAAAGACTACCTATTTGCACGCGACATGACTTGGTATCATTTCGCGCTTAATACGATTGGAACTAATATTTCTGTCTCTGGAGGGCTTGTACTGACCATTGCTTATGCTTACAGATATGGCTGGTCAATCGGAATCGGAATCTTGGGATCCTTCATAATTGGGTTAATAGTATATAGACGATTCATTTCGAAGGTGCTAAAAGTCAGAGCTTTCTTCTCCGAAACAGAAAATTACAGTATCATATCATTCATATCTAACAATTATGAAGCGGACAAAGACACACGCAAACTTACTACTGTCGTGAGTGTCGCCATAATAGTAAGCTATTGGGCAACCTTTTCGGCAGAGCTTCTCGCGGTTGCGAAGATACTCGGTCCATTCTGGGCAGATGACGCATACTGGCTGATCTTGCTTGGCGGACTCATATGTGTTTTCTACACGATTATCGGCGGCTACAAGAGTGTGTTTCTCACCGATGGGATTCAGACAGGCATACTAGGAATTTCCGTGGTGTGGTTCAGCTATTCGGTATTTGCCGCTCATCCGGTTCCTGTGTCTACCCTATTTGCTGCACGCACTATTCCGATCAGCGAGAGCATTGGAGTTATCGTGCTACTGGTGGTAATTGGGGTGGCCTTCCAGATAACCGCAATGGACATGTGGGTTCGTACCCAAGCTGCTAATGCGAGCAGAAACCTCAGTGAGCCCAAATCAGGGTTAATATGGAGCGTGTTGGGTAGTATCTTCTTTCTTGGTATTCTGAGTGTCGGCTTGTTGGCGTACAACATTTTGCCAGTTCAGGCTGAGGGCTTCGAAGGAGTTCTTCCTAGTCTTATCAAGTTTACAAATGGATCCGGGCCAGCAACGCAAGGGATTATTGGCAGCTTTTTGGTGTTGATATTTGCGGTTGCACTTTCTACTGCCGACACATGTTTGATCACCGCCGCGCAGGTTGTTTACCAAGATTTTCTGCCCAGCATGAAGCCGGGGATCGAGGTGAGCATGATGCAGTCCCGACTAATTGTTGCGGTCATGGGCGTTCTCGGGGTTGCCCTTGCATTTGTGCTTCCTGGTGTTATCGAAGGCGCATTTCTATTCGCAGGCGCACAGCTGATTCTCGTACCACTCCTAATTGGCAGTGTTAAGGATGACTACAAGAGCCCCAGAGTGGCGCTCACTGCTGTTGTGGTCGGCTTAACGATAATGTTCCCAATGATAGTAATGGATCATGGTAGATGGGCGGCGATTTCACCGATAATCGCGGTATTGGTGACGGGTGGAATCTATTTCATTTTCGGCAAGCGGACACGTAAGGGTAAGTCAGTCAAGGTATTGAGTAATGCTTGACATCAGATCCGTATTGGCGGTCATGACAATCACGTTGGCAATGTTCATGGCCCTCGATGCCTTTGTGGATAGGCTGAAGGCATCTTTGGAGAGTTTTGAAGTTCACATGCAGATGCTGCAGCGCATTAGGGAACGAATCATCAATTCGGTCAAGGAGCTTCCAACACCGGTAACCACTGAATATGCAAGCCCCGGCGAAGCAGCTGCAGCGACCCTAAAAAATACTTCTCTTGTCGGACAGCTAGTGCGACACAGTGCCAACCTCATTGTGCTAGACGGAATTGCAGATTGGCGTTATTGGAAGTACCAAATTCTCGTGATGAGAACACTGCGAATCATAGGTCAACTCTTTCTCATGTTGGTCTTCGTACTAAGCATCCTCTGGATTACAGCTAGCAATCTGACATTTGTCGTGGTGAGCAATTCGACCATAGACTCAATATCCGACAGCCTCCAGGTCTTATTGGTGATCTCGATAGTCGTGTTCCTAGCGGCATTTTGTTCTTTTGTCAAATGCAGGCGGTCCGCAATGAAAAAGGACCAACTCTGCGATCCAGTATTCTACCAAAAGCTCACGGCGCAATAGTAAGGATTTGCGATTGCATAACTTTCCTGCACAACCGTCACTCCAGCTTGTTCGTCGAGCCTTCGCTCGATCTGAATTCTATCATTCAATCTATGATGGCTTGGACCTCGAAGATTCTGCGAGTTTCGAATACGCATCGTTTAGACAGTTGCCCTACATTACGCCAGGCCAAGTGCAGCAAGCATCTAGGCAACTTGTATGCGGCGATCTTTCGGATGCGCGGCGAGTCTTTCTTTCATCCAGCACTACGGGGGCGCACAAGAAACTACTCCTGTCACGAGAAGATGTCGAAGAATGGACTCTCAATCTGAGCGAAGGTCTCGCTTTATCGCGGGTCGATCAAAGTACGTACTTTATTCCAATCTTGAGCTACAGCCATAGTGGTTCAGCGGAGTTACTTGATGCTGCCGAGAGACTGGGGGTGATAACATTACCCATTTCTGTTCATGAGGCAGATTCAGTCGTGGCTCTGTTGCCATCGTTAGACACTTGTACGTTGTTTGGCATGCCGACAACATTGTTACCATTGGGCCGAAAGTACTTCGAATCCGGACTCAGCAATGTCAAATCCCTAATTGTCTGCGGCGAGCTTATCACGAATGGAACGCGAAGGTTATTGTCTCATCTTTGGAGGACCAACGACATATCCGAGCTATACGGTAGCGTAGAGACAATGATGCTTGGCTTTGGCTCACCACAGTGTGAAGGGGTCCATGCAGTTTCGCGTGGGACTTTCATCGAATTGATTAACCCGGTCACGGAGGAACCTGCAAGGGACTATGAACTCGGGGAGATCATCGTGACTACGTTCCGTGATCTCATGCCCTTAATCAGATATAAGCTTGGCGATTTGGGAGTTGTGCTACCTGACCGATGCGTGTGCGGAAGGATGGCGCCAAGGTACCGTGTATTGGGGCGTACAGATTCGGTCTTCATTGCTGGGAGTGCTATTGTGTTCCCAGTCGACATCCAGGCAATATGTGATGATCACTTTGCTATTACAGGGGAGAGGGTATGTAGGCTGATAATCGATATCACCCGATCACCGGACGAAACAGATATCTTGAACATCCACGTCGCAACGCATCTCGACCGGTTCGATATGCGCACTTTTGTTGACTACTTTCGATCATCCTTAGCGGTCGTTAACGCCGATTTCGGCCTTGCACTGAAGAACGGTGCTGTGCTTGTAAATCCGGCCTCTCTGAAGCTAAATGTGGCCGAATCACGAAAGGTCTCGTTGATGGTAAACGATGTTCGGCAACATGCTTTAATTCGGCACATTGAAGAACAGCAATACTCACAAAGGCAGATGCGCTGGGCCAGATCCAGTGTGGAGAAAGCTCGGTGATACAGTCGATAGACCTTTTAGCCAGTCCAGTACAAGCGATTTCGCAAGTACTTTATTCGCAGTATTGTGTATCGCACTTGAATCTCACAAGTATGTCTTGTCATTGAATTTGACCTGTTCAGATTGCGATTTCAAGACCCAAACTCGATGAAATAATGCCCCGTGACCAGATGATCACGGGGCTTTCTTCTAATCCAATTCAAAAGAGACAGGCTTCGTGGGATCGCGTCGAGGAAGTCCGGCACCATTCTCGTGCACGGATTTCCTTAGCCTGGTCCGTCCTTCAGCGGATCGCTTTTCGATCCAGACGTCAAGCTTCGCCTGGTCATATCGTACAGCGCCTCTCATCTTTACAACAGGAATGAATTCGAGATGCGTCCACTTTCGGATCGTGCTCAGCTTGACATTCAGGTAGACTGCCGTCTGCTTAGCAGTCAACAACGTTTTCATGGATTTCCTTTAGTTTGATGTTCGCACCGGAGATAAATGCATGAGCGCTCCATCCGCTGGCTGGCGGCCAATTTCACCAGCCAGCAACCGAGTCAACGGAAGGGCTCCCAAAGATACGGGAAGCGATAGGGTCATGGTAGGCGGGGACAAGGAACAAGTTGAGCCGCGTGGATCCATAATTTCTATTATCTTATGCCAGAACGGCGAGTGCTAACTACCCGGAAAATAGGTTACAATCAGACACGGTTGATCATATTATGTTGCCAATACGGCGTGTTGACATGTTCCTGTCAATTTAGTAGCTTATAGCACAATTACTTGCGGCCACAGATTCATCATGGCGGGCAACTTATGTGCGAGCGAATCTTCCGCTGATGAAGTGGCAGGGTTCGCTTGTCCCGTATCAAACCATTCGGGTCTGTTAGCTAAGCCTCCGCTTCGACATCGTATACTCATATGAACATTCAGGAGAAGACATGGCGCTGCTGTTAGAGCCTTCGTTAGGCCTATGCGCAAGTGTGCCTATGGCCCGATGACGTACACGAATTGCGACCGAATACATTAGTAAGATATAGTGATCACCGAAGCTCGGCTTCACTGGAACATGTACAATGCTGACTTTCGTTCACCTGTCGGATATCCATTTCACCAAGCGCTCTGACACCTCGCTTCACGACCTTGACAAGGTCCTGCGGGACAATTTGTTGCACGACGCAGTGTCGAACGCGGCGGACCTGGGCCAAGTCAGTGGCTTGCTGATTACAGGAGACATCGCTTATTCTGGGAAGGAAGCGGAATACACAAAGGCGCAGCAATGGATTGAGCATCTTAATGCGGAGCTCGGATGTTCTGACGAGCATGTGTGGACAGTTCCTGGAAATCACGACGTAGATCGCACCGTGATAGAAAGCAGCAAGACAACCCGCATTTTACACGAGCGCTTTCGAAAGCTAGCAGTGGGCGAAATTGATCAAGAATTGTGGGACGCGGCGGAAGATCATCCACTCGCTGAAGCGCTAATGTCGCCGTTGACAAATTACAACACCTTCGCAATGCAGTATTCCTGCGATATTACTGCAGACAAGCCATTTTGGGAAAAGCCATTGGTGTTACCCTGCGGAACACGAATTGTTCTTCGCGGTGGTACATCTGTCCTTATTTCGGACTCGGATGATCAAGAAAGTAACTTGATCCTGGGAAGCCTTCAGGCACAATATGAAAACGCCGCGCACACGGAGTTTGTTTTCTTGTGCCATCATCCATTAGACTGGTTTCGTGACAAAAATAGAATCGTGAGACCTACCGAATCGCGTGCTCGATTACAATTGTACGGTCATAAGCATGCGCCGGAAGTCACGCACATTAACGGTGGCCTGCGGTTGATAGCGGGAGCGACTCATCCTGATAGGCGCGAGCCAGAGTGGCTTCCCATGTACAATCTTTTGCAGATAGGACGTGTGGACGAACAGCGGCTTAGGATTCGGAGCTACGCGAGACAGTTGAACAAGACTACCCTGAAGTTTCAGCCCTATCCTGATCCAATAAGTGGCGACTTGTTCTCTGAGGCCATTTGGGAAAACGCGGCTCCCATGAGAGCTGACACTCTCCGTGCAACTAGTGATGTGATTGTGACTATTGCTCCATCTAATGAGACACCGTCGAATGATAATCCCGCGCCGACTCCTGTCGAAGTTAGCCGTGAAGGAGACATAGTGGATAACGAACGCCGTCTGACTTATCTCTTTATGTCGCTTCCTTTTCCTGACCAAATAGATATCCTGCTTGAGCTCGGCCTGCTGGAGGAATCAGATAAGCTCTTAGCAAACGCCAAGCTACTTGCGCTCGCTTTCTCGCGGGCGAAATCAAAGGGCATGCTTGCTAGATTGTGGGAAGAGACTGCGAAACGCCATGGGATTGACGCCGTAGATAATCCTTTCTCATCCAACCAAGAAGGAACCGAGGCTAATCATGCATCGTGATTTTTCTGAGTGGTACCGCATTGCATCTATCGTCCCGAATGATGACCTGCTGAAACGCAGATGGACAGGAGTCGAGAAGTGGTGCTCTCAGATTAGGGCCAGCCACAAGCTACTCTTTGACACTTTGCGCATTTTCATCGGCACGGATTTAGAGAACTCCGATACCGCGATCCAGTTCACCACCAGCATAAAAGAGTTTGATTCTGCATTTTCGCAACGAAACCGTTTTGAGATTCAAGTATTGGCCGGGAGTTCGCTTGTAAATTGTTTTTCGAGCGGTGACGATACCTGGTTACGACTCGCGTCGGCGCTCGCGCTTATTTCCACCAAGCCGATCTCTCACAATGCCCCGCGCGAGGTCTATGCGGAAGTCATCACGCTTGCCCAACAATACATTGACAGTGCATCCGTAACAATTCGAGAGCGCGACAACGCCAACGTCGTACTTAAAGATGCGAGCAAGAAACTCCAACCCTTGATTGCGCAACTCGAGAAAGTCAATCCGACCGAGCAGCCAGCTGACTTTCACGCAAGCATCTTGGCCGTCGTCAAAGATCTGGACGCAAAACAGAAGGCTCTCTTGTCCTCCTATGCCCTTTTGCTCGATAACCAACTGCGAAGCGATGAAGAGTGCAATATGCTCTGGTGGTTCCAGTCAGAATACAGCCGTGATCTTAGTCGGAAGTGGACTGAGGTCGTGCCTTCTGCCATCCCGTTAGTGTCGGCCAAAGAACTCGCTGATCTGACTCACTTCTTGCCTGGCCCCAAATACGCTATTACCCTACTGAAACACGTTGCCACATCTGTACGGCCAGAGACAGCGACGATTGCGGATGCAATCAATTCTGTCCCGATTGAGACTATTGACGCATACACCGCAACGCCTGTATCCAAGCATGCCTCTGAATTGACGCCAATCTGGAATGCTATAATGAAACGGAGATCTGCTCGCGATGCTGAGACATGGTCTGCCTTTGTCAAGTCCTCGACTGGTCTGCCGACCGACATGTCCATGCCAGCCGATCAGCTTTCGGTTCAGATGTATAACGAAACTACATTGCTTAAAACACTTGCTGAGGAGAAGTAGGATATGGTCGCAGTGCCAAATTCTGATCAACCACCAAGCGCCAGTGTTCCAGACGACGTTAAGTCGAAGCCGGAGGAGGGCGTGCTCGAGTCCACTGCATCGAGCGGCTATGTTGGGTTGCTACCAGGCACCGCTCTTATTGCCTCCGAGTGCGACACAATAACTAACCGCGATAGGACGACGGTTGTAGTGTTCGCTGGAAATGTAGCAAGCGGAAAGACGACTCTGTTGACCTCGATTTACGAAGAGTTTCTCCAAGGACCGTTCGGCGGATTCGCCTTCGCAGGCTCCAAGACACTCGTTGGATACGAACGGGTATGCCACTTGAACAGATTCGCTTCTGGACTGTCTACTGCAGAGACAGAGCGCACGAAAGGATCGGATGAAGCCTACTACTACCACTTATCCCTGAAACAGCATAGTACTCAATGCGATAAATTGCAGAAGCAGGTTATCTTTGCTGTACCGTCTGGTGAGTTGTATGAACTCGCATGTGATTCCGCTGATGATTGCAGAGCGCTTGTGTTTCTGAGACGAGCCGATGTACTCGCGATTCTCATCAACGGGGAGAAGCTCTCCAATGCTGACACGCGTGCATATGAACTTGACTCTGCTATCCAAATGTTGCGTAGCTTTCTCGATGCTAACATGATAGGGACCAGTACCCGAGTAGAGTACCTCATATCGAAGTATGATTGTATTCGGCGCGGGGGACAAGATGCGGAAGATTTCGCTAATATGACCAAGAAGAGACTCAATGTAGCATTCTCCTCGCTCCTGCCGACGCTTAAGGTTCGTGAGGTGGCTGCTCGGCCCGTTGGCGAGGACTTGCCTTTAGCGTATGGGGTTGAAGAGGCATTCATAGACTGGCTTGCGGTGCCGTCTGCAATTACCATAACTGAATCCGAAAGCGTGGTTTCAAGGGTACAAAATGCGCGCGAGATTGCGCGATTCCGATAGTCTGAATACAACATCAACGGAGAACGCAAGTGACCGAAGTTCCACAACTACATGCACTCCTGATTGGACTCCCTAAGACCGGAAAGACAACATTTCTTGCTGGATTATGGCACATAGTGCAGGACAATAGTACAGAGTCGTTGCTGGAACTATCGGGTCTCGAGGGTGATCGGACATATCTAAACCGGATACACAAGAGTTGGCTTTCCTGTAGTGAGATCGGAAGGACCAACTTGAACGACATGCAGACCGTGAAATTATCTTTGAATGATAAGAACGGTCGGCACATTCAGGTCATAATCCCTGACCATTTCGGCGAGGTCTTTCAACTTCAACTAAGCGAGAGACGATGGTCTCCTGAGTACGAGGCTATGGCTCAATCCGCAGACGGGATTCTACTTTTCGTCCATCCTGGCAAGTTGAACTTAGGTCCAAGATTAGATATTGCCAACATCCTGGCAATCACCATTAAGGAAGCGAACGACACATCGTCAGCCGAAGGAAACAATGACGACAAGCCAAAGCCATGGACATATGACGATATGCCGACCCAAGTTGGCTACGTGGAGTTGTTGCAGTTCTTGTTAGAACGCCGTGGTTCTGACAAAGGGTTGAATACAGTCGTCATCATTTCTGCGTGGGACCTAATCCCACAAGGCAATCCGGATGAGGTCCTGCGCACCTACTTACCCTTATTGCACCAATTTCTCGAATCGAACAACGACATCATCAACTACAGTGTCGTTGGGGTAAGCGCCCAAGGTGGCGATTTGAAACGAGACCACACCAAGTTGGTGGAAACAATGTCTGCGTCGGATCGGATACAAGTGGAAGGGCTTAACTGTCCTCCGCATGACATTACTGCACCAATATCTTGGCTATTAGATCAACAAGGGTAGTACGTGGAGAATTTTGTCATTCATCAATTCGTCCACGGCTATCGTGAAGGACATCGTCTACTCCAAGCGTCGACGAGCATCGACTCAGAGGTGAACCGAATACTTCTGGTTATGAGTGACATGTCGGGTCCCTCTATGGAGCCAGGATTCGAGCAATACGTTACTGCTTATCCGCTACCCAACGGAAAGCAATATGTTTTGGCTAAGACTTGGTATGCAAGCGAAATGCGCAGACCAGGCTGTGTGTGGACTCACTCTCTCCTTCTCGATAACTCGGCACTTCGTGGTATCTCAAGCCGACAATTCATCACGCGACTGTTTAGCAGACCTACCATGGAGAGCGTAGCGTCTGGTCCAAGCCTGGAGCCGTTGACAAGCTGTAAGCCTTGGACTGGCACCAACGATGACGATTTTCTGACGGATGAGGAAAGTGCGGTAGACTGCATTATCAAGTCGATTTACTCAGAGAGCAGTAGCCCTGTCCTAATTTTGGGTGACAATGCCGAACAATTTGAAGGTCTTCTATTCGCTCTTTGGTTGCAGCAGTGGCCAAACCTCAGATCGAGATTCGGCTTCTGCAGCGGTGCACTTAGCCCGCGCGCTGTCCTAGAAAAGACCATTGACGTGCAAGTCGTCCCCCGAACAACTTCGCTTTCCTTGCAGCGAAGATTGTCAAGTGGGGCGGCGGTTATTGATCCGCGCCGTATAGGAACTTCCCACGAAAGAAGCGATTGGGTGGCAGTTCTCCGAAGAGACCTTACGGATCACTCGCCTATGTCGTTTCGCTATTGGGTCGATAGCTGGATCACGAGTGAGTCTTCACGCAACCTGATGCCTTCAGTGGCTACAATTTTCGGCGACTGGACAGACACTGCGTCTACGGATCCGATCCATTTACTTCGCACAATATCACGCAGCCTATCGCCCGAAACGATACGATCAAAGTCGTTGTCAAAGCTCCTTGACCAAGTATTTAGCCGCTATCAATCACAAACGGACTCCGACGGAGTTACTCCTATTCTTAGAGCGCTGGCGTCTATCGACGAATTGGCTCTATTCAGCTTCTGTATTCCAGAGATCGAGGAAGAGATCAGTCGTTTGTACGATGCAGGCAAAAGCCAAGTACTGGACTTGCTAACTGATTTGTTGAAGGCTGATCTCGAACCACTCGGGGAGGAGATCGTGACGAGAATTCTGGCCCACGTTGATGTCCAAGATGCCTTACAGATTGTCAATACCCATCCCGAGCTTACGGCCACATTGGTAAAAGCAAATCGCCTTCTTGCCTGCTCGCCGTGGCTTTGGAGCGGGGTCGGGCCTCGAAAACGGGAACTTCTGTCCGAGTTGGTCGAAGACATGAGGCAGGATAAGGATTATGCACGTCAATTAGTAGCAAGTATCCTTACCTCACCCGCCGAGGATGTCGCAGATATCCTATGCTCTGACTTGGGCGGGGTCGCCGTACCACTAATTCTCGACGCAATTCGGGAAAAGCGGATGGAATGTACATGGATATGGAGGCAGGCGCTTCAAGGGCAACAAGTTCCGATTCTGGAATGGGTCGAGAAGCAATCTTCGATTGACGACTCTGCAATGATGGTCGCAGCGCGTGTGCTGGATCCTCGTGATAAACTGACCGCCAAGAGAACTTCTCCAGTTTGGAAAACGTACCTTGCTACTGTCGGCGAGAATCGACCGCACAATCCGCGTATCGCAGCGTTTGGTTTGGCCCTCGGTCTCGCATTACCAACATTCAGCAATCTACTGAGCGGGTTCTTTCAGGATGTGTTTGATGCGTTATGGGACGATGCTCATGAATTTGAGGTTTGGGCGTGGGTTGAGAGATACGCCCCAGTTCGCCATAGGTGGAAGGATTGGGATAAGTGCGAGCGTATTACGGCAGCCGTCAGCACTCGATTGTTGCAGGCGCAGTCTCCAGACACAGAATTCTTTGCCACTATACGTAGTCTCAACGCACTGGAGCACGCTGCAAACGTGATTTCCCATGAGCGAACGGGCAAGGCGTATCTGAAATCTTTGAGGTCGGCTCTCAGAAACACTGCTTCGGACAATTTGTCCGACGAACGCCAGGCGATTCTGCGCAGATACTTATGACGAACTTGCTAAAAAGTGTTGTCTAACTGCGAATGTGACACACATGACCTGGTAGCAATGGTAGCGATTATGATGGAGAAGTGGATTTGCAAATGTAGAATCTTCTCCTCTTCGCGCAAGTACTACTCTTGAACACACTGGATCTAGCTTTGATTCGGCATCTTGTTCGTCGTCAGCACGGGACAGTTGACCCAGTTGCATTACCGGATAGCTGGAGGGCGTACGTAATGTCGGTCTATCCAGCGCCAGGGGAATGGTCCATTGTGTGGAGTTAATGGAAAAGCCGGTATCGCTACCGGCTTTACTCATTTATTGGATTGTAGAAATCAGTGTGTTGTAAGATCGAAGAGATCTACGTGCTGCTTCAAGCCATTGAATTGATCGTAGCGAAGTAATTTCTCCTTTTGCAGCCGACCTACAACGATGCCGGGAGCGATGCCAAGTTTCACTGAGAAGCTGTTGATAGACTTGCCGGTGAAAGAAGCGTTGCTGGCCAAGAAGCTTTTCCACTGATCCCGTGGTATCAAAGCATCACTAGCGAACGCGTTGGCTTCGTTCTCTTCCTTGGTATGTTCCTGTGCACCTACAGAATCAATAAAGGTCTCTGTCTTGCCGTGAAGAAGAATGTGTCCTGCTTCATGATAGAAGCTGAACCAGAACTGGTCATTGGTCTTGCCACGGAAGCTTAACTGGATCATCGCTCGTTGAGGATTCACCCAGCGCGCAGCCCCATACATGTGAAGTCCAGGCAGACTTGGAACTGTTAGCAGCGCAACACCGGCGTCAGCGCAGAGAGCTCTTAAAACAGGCCATGATTCGGACAATGGGTTGCGAGACAAATTGCGCGCCTCGTTCAACGCAGCTTTGAACTTGGTCG
Organism: bacterium; assembly: GCA_036504735.1. Taxonomy (NCBI): domain Bacteria; species bacterium. Next base: position 121,657 of record DASXUQ010000009.1, on the reverse strand, counting down.
CACTAAACTGACTGCATACCAGGCGTTGTGCCTCAGAGTAACCTTTCCACGCCCAGGCAGCTACAGATCCTTTGTCTGCCTTCAATGCCTGCGACTGTCGAAACGCCGTATTGGTACCAAGAACCCTGTCCCACGACCACTGCTCTTCGGATGCAATGCCGAAGAAGTCCAGCAATGAACGCACTCGGTCAATCTGATCAGAGGTCTTGGGCAGCCATTCAAGCCGGATCATGGCGGCAATCGGGAACTGCGCCACCCATTTCGTGTAGGTCACTATACGCTGTTCGATCATTTCACGTTCACGCTGTCGTTCAACAGATGCTTGATAATTCTGCTCAAGGTTCAGCCAGAAATGGCTCGAAACTCCAAGGACACGTTCCAAGCGCAGTGCTGTCTCGGGAGTGATACTGGCTTTGCCGCTGATGATACTATTAATATGCTTCGGCGTGAACCCCGTTCGACGCGCTACTTCAACTTGAGGAATTCCCAATGATTCGATAGTCTCCAAGAGCGTGGCGCCGGGCAACGTGACTTCGATGGGATGGTATTGGTTCAGGCTATGATCAATCATGATAATCAACTACCTCCAGAATGCGAATCGTCTTTACCTTTTTCAGGTCCAAGTTGCCGCGCACGTCGTTGAGATCATTCGGACTTCCAACCGGCTCGAACACCAGTCGAAAGGGGTGTATGATGTCAACGGCGAACTGCCCGGACCGGTTTCCCTTCAAGGGGTGTAAGCGTGCCGCTGGCAGCATCGCGATGTCTTTGAGCGAAACCGCAGCACGGAATTCGTCCAGGCGCTGACGAATCTTGGCTCCTCGTTGACCCCATGCCTTCGAGGCTAATAGGGGATCGGAGCAACTCTTCAGCATCTTCTTATCGGCAAACTGAATATTCAACTTGAATGCACTTATTAACCAAAGTGGTTAATAAGTTACGAAACAAGACCCGCAAAGTCAAGCGTAAGTTGTGCCTCGAAGTTGATTTCAATGCGCGTCGCGTTGGAATCCTGATCCGTAGGTCAGCCGACAATCCGGTTAACGGTAACCACAACCATCTCTCCCAAAATGCTACAATATTATGTGAATTATAAAGTTAAGTCAGGAGCGTGCGTTGATATTTGCCCGATTGCTTGATCTTAGCACCCAAAGTGGGTATATTGGCACCCTATATGGGTTCAACTATCTTTTATAGCCAGCTTTCGGATGCGCTTTTCACGAAAACACAGCAGGCAGTCCTCGGCTTGTTGTTCACGAATCCCGACACTTCATATCATTTCCGGGGAATCGTTCGCAAGGTGGGGATCGGACAAGGGACCATTCAAAGAGAACTTCAGCGACTGACTGAAGCTGGAATCATTCTGCGAGAACTGCGGGATCTACAGCCGGTGTATCGGGCGAACAAAGACTGCCCGATTTTCACAGAGCTAAGATCTCTGGTGGCTAAAACAATGGGCGTGTCCATCGCACTGCGCGATGCGCTGAAGACTTTTGGGGATCAGATTCAAGTCGCCTTTATCTTCGGATCGTTTGCTCGCGGCGGTGAGAACGTCAAGAGTGACGTGGACGTGCTGATCATTGGTGACATTAGCATGCGTGATTTGGTGGGTGTACTGAACAGCGTCCAAGACTCGCTGAACCGTGAGCTCAATCCGATTGTGTACCCTGCGGATGAATACCGAGCCCGCCTAAAAGGTGGTAACCACTTCCTCACATCCTTGCAAAGCGAAGCGAAGATCTTTCTGATCGGCACATCAAATGAGCTTGACCGACTGGGTCAGGAATGACCGGCTCGAACCTGTCAAGATAACGTCGACTTCATGACCATCAATCGAGCCTTGCTGGCCATCGACATATGGGCCAAGTCTGCCACGACTGCCTGTGAAAGTACTGCCCGAATCTCCTTCCAAGAACCCCGCAAACAACGACTTTGTGATCCATGTGACATCCAAAAAGGTGGCCTAATTCTGTCCTAAACACCCCAAAATCCGCGAGCAAAATACTGAACTTAGCTATGAAGAATGGGTAAACTGGGTAATACTTACAGGTATTGTTCCTATTGATGTTAGAGTGATTCACAAAGGGTAAGGACTCAAGTTCGATTCCAGAGTAAAATGATGACAGACGTTCGTAATTTGTTATGTCTATAGACTATACAAGCGTAAAGTGTGATATGTTGTGACCGAGTTGTGGCACGTTTTGGGCACACGTGCTTTCTCAATGTCAGGAAAGCCTTCTTTATGTCTTTGATTTTACTGCTTGCGGAGTTTGTGAAAGGTGCGTAGGACGAAACAAAAATGCCCGCGTCCTACCTCAAGAAGAGCCTTACGGGTTGTACATTGGTCAAGGCTTGACTCTTGTTCGATTATTTCGTATGTTCGATAACTACAAACACGCGAGGTTCGAACAGGCAGGTCATGGATCGCGCAACCCAGCATATGGACTTGATCGAGGAAGCCGTTGAGGCGCTGCGCGTGCATGCGCGGCTAAGGATAAGGCATGCCCTCCACGAGCGAAAAGACAAAGATCAAGATTTCGACGCGGAACTGGGGCTGGAGTGGAATGGCCAGTTGCAGACTTACTGGGTGGAAGTGAAGCCTAACGTCAACGACGTAGTTATTGGCCGCGTGACGCAGCAATTCCGTAGAGTCCAGCACCAGGCGCTGTTGATTGCGCGGCATGTGCCGCCACCTCAGGCGACGAAGCTGCGTGATCTGGGCATTCAATTCCTCGACACCGCTGGCAATGCTTTCTTGAATGCACCGGGAGCTTACCTGTTTCTTCACGGGAACAAGCCTCTGCGAGCAAACGCTGGCAAAGCACAGAAGGGAATTTTCACTCCGGCAGGAACCAAGGTCATCTATACCCTACTCTGCAACCCAGATCTTGTGAATGCGGCCTATCGCGAGATCGCACGGGCTGCGGATGTCGGCTTGGAAACGATCAGCCGTGTGTTGAAGGGACTACAGCGCCAAGCTTTCCTGGCAGATACAGGGACCCAAGGCCGCCGGTTACTCAACACGGCACAGCTCTTCGAACGCTGGATCATCGCCTACGCGGAGCAGCTGCGGCCAAAACAACTGATAGGGACATACCGGGCCGGCAAAGCGATAGATTGGGCGAATCTCGATGTGCCACATCACAACGCTTTGTGGGGAGGCGAGACCGCTGCAGCAAAACTCACCAGCTACTTGAAGCCTGCCATCACAACCATTTATCTGCGCCGTCCCGTAAAAGAACTGGTGATCGAATACAAACTGGTGGCCCATCCTGAAGGGGATGTTGAACTACGCGAACTCTTCTGGGACTTTCCCTATGAGACCGCAGTGCCCGGCATTGTCCCGCCGCTGCTCATCTACGCCGATTTGATGGCGCATCCAGATCCCCGCAATGTCGAAACCGCCAAGCTGATCTACGATGAGCATCTGGAAAGACATCTCCGCGACCATTGACCCCGCAACTGCAGGATTGATCGCGGATCTTGACGCCGTGCTTCGGCCTCTGAGCATCGAGTACATGCTGGTAGGAGCCGCCGCGAGGGATGCAATCTTCCAGTCCGTGTTCAACATTCATACCGGACGGAAGACGGTAGACGTGGACTTCTCAGTGCAAGTTGCGGCTTGGGTGAACTATGAGGCCATGGCGTCAGCCTTGGTTGTCGGAAAGAAATTCACGAAGGACACGAAGCAGCGCCAGCGTTTCTTTCATCACCCAGGAACCGTTGTTGACCTGATCCCTTTCGGTGGCATTGAAGACGCCAAAGGCGCCATTGCTTGGCCGCCGGATGGAGGCTTCGTTATGCAGGCGGTAGGTATGCGTGAAGCCATGGATAACGCCGTAACCCTTCGTGTTCGATCCGATCCCAGCTTGGACATCAAGGTTTGTTCACCAGTGGGAATGGCTATTCTGAAGCTGATCAGTTGGGCGGACCGGAAAACGCGTGGGGGTGAAAAGGATGCGGTGGACTTGCTGTTTCTCATGCGTGAGTACTTGAATGTTCCCGAAATCCATCCACGTGGTGATGACTCCGATATCTGGTCCGAAGAGAGGCCATTCGAAGAAGCCAGTGCTCGGCTTCTGGGAAGACATATTGCAAGCCTTGCGAGCACCTCAACTCGCACAATACTCGAGAGGATTCTGATTGAAGAAGCCCGCACGGACGGATCGATGCTGCTTGCTATGAACATGGCCCGTGAGCAACTACTACTCGGCAGCGAGGATAGTCTGGCGAAGGCCCTGCTATTAATTCGCGAGCTGCTGGCCGGCATGCGGTAAATGCCAAGGAAAGTTTAAGCGATTATCCACGATGCTTAGCACGAAAAGAGCCCTTGCGATCATCAGTGCACACACGAACCGAACGGGAAAATCTCTATGCCCAAGTACGACATTGTAGCCATCGAAACCTACCGCGTTGAAACGACTTATCAAGGCATCGAAGCGAAAAGCTTGGAAGATGCCAAAGATTTGGTGTTACTTGGCACAACCGGCGTTGAAGCAACCCATAAACTGATGAACGATGTTGAATCTGAACTCGTTGAATTTGATGAGATCCGGGAAAACACTCAGTCCGTTGCCAGCAAAACCAAACACCTTCGGGAGGATTTGCTTCGTAGTTATCACGGACCTGTCACCCAGCCTTTGGACTCACCGGAAAAGCGCGCACCATACATGAATGGTGATGAGTTCGATGTCGTCGTTGGGCTGAAGCTTTCTGAAATGATGGAAGGGCTGTGCGAGGACGATGACGCAGCATTCCGTGGCAAATTCATAGACAAAGCGTTCGGTGAAGACGTGCGGCTATGGGCCTCGGAAATGTTCCCTGTCGGAGTACGTGGTGACTTAGAAAACGGAACAATATACTTCCGCGTTGTCGGCGAAGTCCTTTTCCGTGACAAGTTGGATTCCCAGCAAGAATCAGGAGGATCGAATGGGTAATCCGATTTGGGATCCTTTTGGCGCTCGCAAGAAGGAGTAACAGTTCTCTTGTCTGAAGCCATCCAATCAGTTCCCGAGCAGACCGCGACACAAGGGTATTGAAGCCAACCCCATGTGCAAGTGATAACAAGTTGGGCGGTTATGGACAAGCTGTTCAGCGATGGGGGCCTGTATTTTGTGACAGAATGTGATAGCGTTTCCTGTGCCATGAATGTGCCAAATCGAGAGGACTCGGCATCACAAAATATAGACTTACAGAATCATCTTGACCCGTAGCGAGAATGTCGCATGGATCTGTAAGTATTGGATTTAGGTCAAAGAGACAAAAACAGATTATTTGTTGGATTACAGAGTAGAACAAGAAATATTGATTGCAAACAGCCAATAATATAGATGTTACACGACAAAAGTGTGACGCGTTGTGACTGCGTTGTGGCACGTTGTGGGCACAGGGGCTTTCTCAATCTCGAGAGAGCCTTTTCTATGTACTTGTTTTTACTGCTTGCGGAGATTGTGAAAGGCAAGTCGGACGTGCGAAAAGTACTCGTCGTCTACTGCACAGGAGATTTGGAAGCGCAGTTGCGAGTGACAAGAACCTATGAAGAGAAAAGCTTCCGCAGATACTGAATGCAAACAGAAGTGCTGCAGACCATAGAAAACCTTGACAACATGCTGAAGAAGTAGTACCTTAGAATGTATTAGATGCCGGTTTACCGAGGATTCATCCCGACAAGCACCTTCAGACGAGCGAGTCTTCCGCTATTCAGTGGCAGGGCTCGCTTATTTGTTTGCGAACGCGCAGTCCTTTTGGTTGTGGTCCGCAATACGGCTACGTAAAGAGCTTTGGCACTCCGGTCTGATGCTGCTCCCCTCAGTACGCTCGTATAATGTGCATTTGGCGTAACACAGAGGCCCAATTCAATGACGCGATGCTTCCTGATTTTCATGCTCCTGCTTGCCGCCCGCAGCGGTGCCTGGTCACAGACGGTTCCGGTGGCAGACGGATTTCAGAGCCCGTATACGGGTAATCCTCGTCAGATGTGCGAGTTTGGCAGGTTCGGGGAGTGCCTCACGCCCGGTGAATACCATTTGGCCGAAGACTATGCTTTATCCGTGAGAAGTCCTGTGTACGCGTGTGCTGACGGCATCGTTCGCATGGCGGAATCCGGACATAGTTACGGCAGCATTGTCTTGATCGAGCACCTGCTTTCATCCGGGGAACATGTGGTGTCGCTCTATGCCCACCTGTGTGCTCCTGCCTTGGAAGTCAAAACCACCGCTCCATTTAACCAAGTCCGTCGCGGAGACGTAATCGGCTATGTTGCGGATCGAGAGCATAACGGCGGCTATGATCCACATTTTCACTTCGGTATCCATCGAGATTCCTACGATCATGCTAATCACATGCCCTGTGACGGTGGATGGGCTTGGGAGGGTTACTCCCCCAACGATTGTGTCTTGAGCGATTGGTGGGACCCTTCGGATTTCATACGAGACCATCCGGCGGCGAACACGCATTACGAAGCGGCCAACCCGGTCGGGCAGTTTTCGGACGGCTGGCATAACGATGGAATATCTCAGGCTTTTTTGAGCAAGTATCAGGCATTGCAATCAGCCAATCCGAGCCATAATTTAGGTTTTCCCTGGAATAATGGTCCCGGGGGCCGTTTCGTGCATGAACAGAACGGCATGTACATGCAGGACTTCTCAGGCTGCAACAACAATTTCACCCTGCCGTACTCCGCACTGATTCGCAAGGTCGGGGATTGGAATGTCTGCCTCTTGAAAGAGGGGTTCTGGGATCACTGGATCAACCATCATGGCTGGATAAACTTCGGCGCTCCTGTTACGGATGAAGATCCGAATGCACCGGACCATGCACAGATGTTTTATCAGAATGGTCTGACCAGCATCTTCCGGTGGGTGAACGGCAGCGTACACGTGGAGTACCAAAACGGCATCCCCCTGCTGATGAACAACGTCACGTTCGTTGGCCCCTCCCTGCTCAGTGATGAAGACGGGGTGTATTGTTCAGGAGTCCCAGTCACCGGGTTCGGCACACCGGTCGAATTGGTAAACGGCTCAATCTACAGTGGATTCTATGCCGTGATCAACGGCGCGCAAGTCACTATTCCTACGTTCACGGTCACGGGAGATATGACGATCGACGTCGGTGCTCCGGCGCCGCAGGCTGATTTCAGCGCGAATCCGACGTCGGGCAGTCTACCTTTGAATGTCCAGTTTACGGATTTGTCGACAGGCAGTCCGATATCTTGGGAGTGGTATTTCGGGGATGGGAGTTCGTCGATGGCCCAGAATCCGAGCCACACCTATACCGTGGCAGGGTATTACACCGTAACACTAGTCGCCCACAACGTCGCCGGATGGGACCAGGAGCAAAAGGAGCACCTCATCGCGGTGAACCAGCCGGGAGTTCACGTCACGGGGCCGACCATGAGCCAGGTGGGCGCCTGCGGTGGCCTGGCGGTGCAGTGGACAACCACCGGATACATGGAGTCGATGCGGATCGAGTTGAACCGGAGCTACCCCGAAGGTCAATGGGAGACGCTGGCGTATAATGCTCCAAACAACGGATTCTTCGCATGGTTGGTTACTGGCCCCCCAACTCAGCGCGCCCGGTTCAAGGTGACCAGCAATTACGATCCGACAATTTGGGATGTCTCGGATGCGGATCTCACGATCATTGCTCCCGCAGTAATCTCACCGAATGGCGGCGAAGTGCTGGTGGCACGGAACGGAACTTACCACGTTACCTGGGATCCGGCGTGGGAGTCTTCGACACCGGTCCGCATCGAACTCAATCGAAGTTACCCGGACGGCCAGTGGGAACCGATTGAGCTGCAAACACCGAATGATGGCGAAACCTGGTGGTACGTTACAGGCCCTGCCACCTCCCATGCAAGGATCCGGATCATCGGCGGCGAGGGATCGTGTATTAACGACTGGTCGGATTCAGACTTCACTATTCTGGCACCCGAGTTGGAGTTGACCAGTCCCGCGCCGGGCGACACCGTGATGGCCGCGATTCCCTACGATGTCGCCTGGACTACCCATAACCTTCCAGGAGACGTGCGAATCACGCTGAACTACTTCAGTAATTTCGGTGGCGGCGGCACACAAGTCCTGCAGGAGTGCACTCCAAACGATGGATCTGAACCCTGTATCATCCGGATTCCCTGGGGGTACGAAATACCGCTTACCGCGAGCGCGTCCATCGAGATCCGCAGCCTGTATTACCCGGGAATTTACACGGTATCCGACAGCGACTTCTACTTCACAACACCTGCCATTTCCATAGAGCAACCCTGGACCAATACGGTGTGGAATGCTGGCCAAGTTCACAGCGTCACCTGGTCCAGTTGGTATGCGGACTGCCCGGTAATGATCGAGTTGAACCGGAGTTATCCGGGTGGCCCCTGGGAAGTGTTGACTCCGGCTGCTCCCAACACCGGGAATTTCGCCTGGGTGGTGACGCCACCTGTCTCCAACCATGCTCGCGTGAGGATTTCCACGACCTCCTATCCGCTGCTCACGGACACGACCGACGGAGACTTTACGATCACGGATATTCAGCCGCCGGGCGTCCTGTGGACCCGAACGTTCGGATCTTCCAACTACGATGCGGCACAGAGCGCGGATGAGACAGCGGACAATGGATATGTGGTCGCCGGAAGATCGACCTTGCCCGGAAACAGCGACGAAGACATGTGGCTTATCCGGTTGAACAGTGCGGGGGACACTCTCTGGAGTCGGCGATACAATGGCCCGCCCTATTCGGAAGCCGCGTTTGCCGTCCAGCAAACCACGGACGGCGGCTTCATTCTGATCGGATACTGGGGAGGATCACGGCCGTATTTCGTAAAGACTAACGCTGCCGGTGATATGATGTGGAATCGAGTGATGCGCGGCCCGTGCGGTGTCGCTTGGGCGGGTATTCAGACGGACGACGGCGGCTACCTTGGAGCGGGCCAGAGCCAAAGCGGCGATGCAGAACTTGTGCGCGTCAGTGCGGCAGGCGATTCCCTCTGGAGCCGCTTCTATGGAGGCGGGGGTATGGATGTTGCCAATGCCGTCCTGCAAACAATCGGTGGCGACTATGTTTTCGCAGGAACTACGGGATCGTTCGGTGCCGGAGCTGAAGACATGTACGTCGTAAAGACCAGCGGTGCGGGTGATGTTCTGTGGACGCGGACATATGGAGGAGCCAGTTATGACCGCGCCTACGGAATCACGGAGACCCATGATGGCGGGTACGTGATTGTCGGCGAAACGTTCTCGTTTGGCGACATGTGGAAGATGTTTGTTGTGCGGACGAACTCCGACGGCGACACATTATGGATGAGATCGTATCCGCCTCCAATGTTCAGACGCGGCAACAGTGTAAAGCAGCTCTTCGACGGCAGCTTTCTAGTAGGTGGTAATGGCCTTAATGGTGACATGATACTGGCCAAGCTCGACCAGAACGGTGATACTCTCTGGGTGCGGACTTATGGTGGACCATCCGATGAAGGACTCAATGCCGTTCTGCAAACACGAGATGGAGACTTCCTGTTAACCGGCTACACACAGTCATACGGCGCGGGTTACTACGACTATTATGTTCTGAAAATTGCCGCCGATAGTCCCTGCTCGGATTGGACTCCTGCATCGCCTCCGATCACGGCAACCATAGCGGGTGACGGTTTGACCCTCCACTGGGACCCCGTGGTGCGATCAATTGGCGATTGCCCGGAAGTCATTCAGCAGTACGAGGTTCTTGGCTCGAGCAGCATTGACGGTCCCTATCTGCTGCTTGGAAGGGTGCCCGGAACTCAAACCGGATTTGCGGAGAGCTTGCAGGCGGTGCCGGAGAACCTGAGATTTTACCGCGTGAAGGCTGTAGTATCCGGTTCGCACTGAGATGATCTGCTGGACATCGTCGCGCCGAAGCGTGCGAGTCGGAACCGATCATTGCCTCAAGGGAACGTTGAGCGATGGTACCGATGTTCGAAGACAAAACGGGCACTTGAACAAAATACACGTGAATGGCTGCGGGGAGAAGATGGGAGAACACGCGTGAAGAGCACTACTCGGATTGCATACCTGCTTCTGGTCATGCTGGCAGCTGTGGAGGCTCAGGGACAGGTGAGATTGTGGTTTCCGCTGGACCCGAATTTGAGTCCGGACGAGGCGACCATTGTGAGCGTCTTTGATCACTCGGTCCTCTGCACTCAAGGTAGGTGTACCTACGATTATGATAGTGATAGTCGGATTATTGACGCGTGGGGTGAAGAAGCGCGCCCCACTTGGGGAACCGTATGCCAGGATTGTTATGAAGGCGAACACGCGCAAGCTTTTCTTGCAAACGGACATTACTGCGGGACTGCGGAATGCGGTGACGCGACGATTGCAAGACAACACTTGTGTTACAATGGGCATCCCGGGATTGACTATCGTAGCACGCTTTACGGTCATCCGAGCGGTTACGGCAGTCCAGTCTATGCAGCGGCTAGTGGCACACTGCACACCGATGCACTGGCCAACGGCGGTTACAATGGCAACTACCATGAAGTATGGATTGATCACGGCTCAGGGCTTGCATCAATCTATCTTCACATGACAAACATTACGGTCGAGCCAGGACATGTAACCCAGGGTCAACAGATCGGCGTCACAGGCGATGCAGGAGCTCCTGGCGCGCCCCATCTTCATTTCGAGGTACGACGGTTCGTGACAGGCCATGGATGGATTCCTGTCGACCCATATGGCTGGCAAGGTTGTGGATCCGATCCCTATACGCGGGCAACGAATGAGTACTTATGGGATAACCTGAAAGGTCGAGTTGCCTGGCATCCGAGCGGAACACTGGTGAAGCAGGCGGCCTCGCCAGATATTTATGTGATCGAAGGTACGCACCTGCGCCACATTCCCAACATGGATGTGTTCAATGGCAATCGCTATGCAACTTGCCAGATCGTGACCATTTCGACGGCGGAGTATGAGGCGTACACAAGTGGCGCATCGGGATGCGGAATCGGTGCGGATGTGAGCTTGGATGCTTTTGACGCCTTCTTCACCATCGCCGGAGACAACTTTAACAACCATTATCTGGCCAGGAACGGGAGCCGGCTTAACGTGGCATCGCCGGCGATTGCACGCTCCTGGGGCTATGATTGGGGTTCTGCTCAAGTCGTGCAGCCGGGCTGCGCGCTCGCGTCTCTGCCATGGGGCGGCAGCATTTCCTTCAGGGACGGAGCGTTGCTGGAATCGCCGACCCACAACAAGTATGCCGTGGAGCACGGCAAGTTGAGGCAGTTCGAATCGGACGCGGTCTATGACGCCATGGGCTACCGGAGGTCCAGTGCGATTCAGGCCACTCAATCGGAAATCGAATGGGGACAGGGTTGCTTTGACGAACAGGGCGAAGTCATAACAGAGGCATTGATTCAGGCTCCACCAGCCTGCAATGGCGACGATATCCCGCCGGTTGCGATGGTATGCGCGAACGCCCAGGCTGAGCCTCATCAGATGCTTGCGGTTCCGTTTTCAGCCCGCGATAACGGAACGCTCCGCCGTGTGTTTTTACAAGTGTCGAGCCTGGCATCCCAGTTCTGGAGGACCATGGCCAATCTGTCGCCCTTTGTGGCGACTACAGAGGTGAATGGCTCATACGATTGGACCGTTCCAGACACGCTCAATGGTGCGGTTTCCATACGGCTTGTAGCAGAGGATGGCGCCGGCAACCTGAATGTCGCCTACACCACGGAGATCATGATCACCGGGACTCCTGGAAGTCCCGGTGTGCCCCAATTGAACGATCCCGGTTTCTACAGCCTGAACCCTGATTACACTATTGACTGGAGCAACGCAAACAACGTCAGCTATTACGTTCTGGAAGAGGATGACAACGCGTCGTTTTCTTCGCCGGCACAGGTGACCACGAGCGCCTCAGAATACACATTCTACAACCATCCCAACGGCGACTTCTGGTTCCGCGTAAAGGCGGTTAACAACAATGGCGAGAGTGGATGGTCCAATGTCATTGACTTTGGATGGCATGTCAATCATCCGCCCTGGTCACCATCGCAGCCTTCACCTGCGCATGCCGCGACCGGGTTCTCGCGGTCCCATGTGGTGTTGAGTTGGACAGGATCTGATCCGGATAATGATGCGCTGCAGTATCAGCCATGGTTTGGCGTGTCTGCAAATGAACTCTACCCGACGGGCCCGTTCGGCGACGCGACCACGCATGCCGTCATGGATAGTCTTTCGGGAGGCAGCACATATTATTGGCAGGTCAAGGCTTGGGATCCGTACGGCTCCGGAACAATAGCGACCAGCCCGCTGTGGAGTTTCACCACCGCCTATGAGTTCCCAGACTATCAAGCCAGCAACTGTTCCTACACCGGCACGTTCGGCCGCAGAGACAGTATCACGATGTCCGTCACGGTCAGAAACATCGGTAATTTTGATGCGCCCGGCGGTTCCGTCTATTGGTACTGGTCGCAGGATTCCGCATCCAACGGTACCGCCTTATACCCGCGCTGGACGGTATTTCCTGCGCTGGCCATAGGACAATCAGTGGTGGTCAGCCAGACGGTCAGATTACCAGAAGTGACCGTTGGCACCAGCTACCTGATTGCCGTTGTCGATGTTCAAGGGGTGGTAGAGCCGGTGCTGACGAACAATCGCGCCCTTGATGAAGTGAATTGGGTGGATACAAATCTTCCGCTAGTGACGTTTGAAGGGAATCCCTATTGGTCCTGGGGACACATGCCGGGATACTCGCCCCTGTGGTTTCAGGCCGGACAGACATATCATCCGAGCGGGCAAGCGTCTGACCAGGCCGGTATCGCACGATTCCGCTGGGATTTCAGCCGGGACAATGGAATAACGTGGCATACTGTCCGTCCATGGGAAGAAACACCCCCACCCTACAATGACGACGTGTCGCTGCACTTTGATTGGACGCCAGCAGTTGCAGACACGACGGACGCCGGACGTCTGAAGGTGGTTGTCATTGATGTGTCAGGAGACTCCGCATCACTGGTATCCGATAGCGTTCATGTTCTTTACTTTGCGAATCCCTCGGTGACGATCCTGTCCCCGAACGGTGGTGAGGTGTGGCGTGTAGGAGAAACCCATACCCTTCAATGGACGGCGCAGAACTGGGTATCGGCAAGTCTCCATTACAGCAATACCGGTGTCGGCTCGCCACAGTACATGACCATTGCCTCACTGGTTCTGCCACCGGCTACCAGTTACCAATGGACGGTTCCGGGGAGCGCATCCGGTGACTCGATAGCAGTCCATATCTCGATTGACGGGCACGGGGGGCAGGCGGCTGACTGGAGCGATGGAACGTTCCGGATTCTTCCAAACTCGACTCAGTTTCCTTCTCCCTGGTCACCGAGCGCTGTCCTCGCAAGCGGGGTGGGTGGTGTCTCGCGAGTAGCCATGGCGCGGGATACCGACGGCACACTGCACCTGGTATACACTCGTGGCACTGGTTATACGCTGCGCTACTTGAAGCGAAGCCCGGCGGGGAACTGGAGCTCTGAAACCACTCTGGATTCGCTTGGTGACTCTCCTACTCTTGTGCTACCAAGTCCCGGGCATCCGATGGTAGTTTATGACTACAACGACTACAATCATTCGATGCGCTATGTCCGCGCTCGGTATTTTGACGGCAGCAGCTGGCAAGCCCCCGTTTCACTGGACAGTCAACCTGCTCTGAATTATGTACAAGCCGTAGCTACGGCATCCGGAGATGTTTGGGCCGCATGGGGCGTCTCCGGCTATGCCACGGGGCGAGTAGGCGCAGCCCGGTGGTCAGGCGGAACATGGGGGGCGACTGAGCAAGTAGGGGCATTCCCCAGTGTTGCCGGCGTCAGGATCCAGATGCTCGGCCAATCACCAAAGATACTTTTTGCATATCAATCGCCGGACTCTACCACTGCCGGCCACGGGTTGGCGACGGTCTCACGCATCGGCGGGCTATGGACAAGCGCTGCGTTTATTCCCGGTATGGCATCCGGTTATTATGTGGACGGAGGCTATCTCTTTGACTATCTCATCACAGCGGATAGTGCCGAACATCTTGTATGTACACGGAGTCTGGGAGGTGATCAGGCACAATACCGTGTACGCACGGGCGGAATCTGGGGTAGTATCGAACCTCTGCCCGGCACCATCTACTACGGGCCACTTGCCCTGGACAGCCGAGGGTGGCCCAGCCTCTTACAGAATGATCGCCTCACATGGAGACGCCGTGATAACGTAACGTGGGGTCCAGCCGTATCACTCACGGCTAACAGCAACGTGGGTACCAGGCTGGGGTATGTGATTACGCCAGACGACTCTGCGTATCTTGCCTACAACGATCCCGTGGAGAACTGTCTGAAGTTCTCGGCCGCCCATCTGAGCAGCGATTTCACTCCACCGCAGGTGTCATTGCTTGCCCCGACTGGAGGCGAGATCAAAGCCATGGGATGCACCGATACAGTGCGTTGGACAGCGTCCGACAACATCGGCATCGCCGGAGTGGACATTTACCTTTCGACCAATTCGGGTCGGAACTTCACTTTGTTAGCGGCTTCGGCCGCCAACACAGGTTCTCAAAGCTGGATTGTGCCTGCCGTAAGCAGCGATTCCTGCCTGATGAAGCTGATCGTTCACGATACAGGCGGAAATACCGGAACGGCGCTTTCGCCAACGGTGTTTGCTATTCACGACCTCAGCGCGCCAACGGTAGAATTCCTGGCGCCAGACGGAGGCGGGCATTGGGTGATTGGACAAGCCGACACCATCCGTTGGACAGCATCGGACAACTACACGCCGGTAGATTCCCTGTCATGCGATGTACTATTGCGGCGAACTCCTTCTTCGGATCCCGAGATACTGACGGCGGGGGCACACACTCCTTTTGTCCTGTTATGGACCGCGACGGGCGCGCCCAGCCCGAACGCACGTGTGGTGGTGCGAGTACGCGACCGGCAAGGGAACGAAGTGACAGACAGCTCTCAGACCTATCTGACGATCATGCCAGCCAATGCGGCTCCCCTGCCGCCGTTTGCGCCGGTCCCCGTGCACGCCTCCTCTAATGTGATGGCACCGGCCATCCTTTCATGGCAGGGAACAGATCCGGATGCTGATCACTTGTCGTACCACGTCTGGGCAGGCACAGACTCGATCAACCTGACGCATGTGGCTGGCCCGACAGACAGCACATCATGGGCGTCACAGGGGATTCCGGAAGGGACAACGTATTTTTGGCGCATCGAAGTCCATGATCCGTATCATACAGTGCTGGGGCCTATTTGGAAATTCACTATGGCATCTGTCCTCGCTGGACCGGATAGCCTGAGGGGATGGCCGCTTGGCACGAGTCAAATCAGGCTAGCCTGGCGCAACCACCCAACTTCGGCAGTAATGACTGTGGTCGAGGACCGCTCAGATTCCCTTTGGGTAATCGCCGGCGTCACGTCGGTGGACTCTTCGGGGCTGACGCTAGATAATCTGCCCCCGAATACACGGCACATTTATCGAGTGTACGCATCCAACGGCGTGCATCTGTCCCCAAGCTCCAATGAAGTCGTCGTGGTTACGGGAAATACACCGCCACGGGTACCGGCCCGGCCCCATCCTCTTAATGGGACGACCAATCAACCACTTGATTTGACACTCCGGTACTCCGGCGGCGATGAAGACCCGGGAGATCAGGTACATTATCGCTTGCAGTTCGGGACATCGTCCGTACCTCCCGTTATCGATACCGCCCTCGTTGACACGTTTAAGGCCGTGTCGGGCCTGCAGAATAGCCGCTTTATTTTCTGGAGAGTGACGGCTATAGACAACCAAGGGGCGCAAACTTCAGGTCCTCTCTGGTATTTCAGTACAACCAGCCAAACCACGCCGAGCGCTCCACAAAGCGTGACGGCCGCGATTCAGTCCAGCACGGTTGTGCAAATCAACTGGACGGACGTCTCCCAGAACGAATCGGGTTTTGTGATTCAACGTCAGGACGGAGAATCCGCACCGTTCTTGGACATTGGCGCGGTGCCTGCAAACACGGTCTCCCTTATGGATTCAACAGTTCGAGGACATCGCGCCTACCAATATCGTGCAGGAAGTTGGAACTCGGCAGGGCGCTCGGTTTATTCTGCGCCTGTGAGCGCGATTACTCCGAACACCTCGCCGGAAATTGATCCGCTTCCCGACACAACCGTCTTGGTCGGCGAGATGTTCGAGTGGACGGTCGGAGCATATGACATCGATTTGGATACCCTGATGTTCACGGACAATGCGGCCATGTTTGACGTCGAACCTTCAACGGGGTGGATCCAGTTCACCCCCGCGCTGTCGGACACCGGTATACACAATGTCCTTGTAAGCGCAACGGATGGGCACGGCGGAGTCATGTCATCAGCGGCAACATGGACGGTTCTTTTCGTTGCTGCACCGCGTGCCGTGAATGATGTTGTGGTCACAATGCAGCCTGATTCTGTGAGACTTGACTGGTCTCCGGTGCTCACGGATACTTCCGGGAATCCTATCGGCGATATTTCCTATGTGATTGAAATGAGCACAGACTTCGTGGGTTGGAGCACTGTTGGATCAGCCGACACCTCCAATTACGCATTGGGCCGAACAAACCTACCCGCGAAGGCCTTCTTCAGAGTCCGTGCGGTCCGGACGAATCGGCAGAGAGAGCAGGCACTCCGTTCTCAGTCAGCCCCACCGACGAGAGTTGAACCGCATCAAACAAATAGGGAGCCGTGACTACAGCCGCAGTCCGCGCTCATCCGCCTGCGGTGTTATTGAAGCGTCAGCGGCTGAAAAAGTAATGTCCTAACTGATCGGGCTCCTCAGCGATGGGGAGCCTGCATCTTGTGACTGATTGTGACAGCGTTTCCTGTGCCGTAAACGTGCCAAAGTGCGAGGCCTCGGCATTGATCTAGCCCCCGGAATTGGTACCACTTTGAAAGTCAGAGAGAAGTGGTATATTACGGGAGCAGGAGGTGGCTATGCCAAAGGCGGAGTATCGACCGGAGCAGATCATTCCGATGCTGCGGCAGGCGGAAGTGGAGATCGGGCAAGGCAAGTCGGTGCGGGAGGTGTGCCGCAAGCTGGGGGTGCATGAGCACACGTATTATCACTGGCGGCGGGAGTGCGGGGGGATGAAGTTGGACCAGGCCAAGCGCTTAAAAGAGCTGGAACTGGAGAACAGCCGCCTGAAGCGGGCGGTGGCGGAGTTGACCTTGGACAAGCAGATCCTGTCCGAGGCCTTAAAGGGAAAATCCTGAGCCCAGCGGCGCGCCGGGAGACCGTGGTGGCGGTCCGCCGTTCGCTGGGCGAGGAGAAGGTGTCGGGTGCTTTGGCAGTCGCGGCGGATGCAGCGCTATGCTCCGGTGCGACGGGACGATGAGGATGCGCTGGAAAGTCTGGTGATCGCGCTGGCAGGCCAGTACGGGGTCTACGGCTACCGCATCATCACCGCCATGATCCGGCTGACCGGCTGGCGAGTGAACCACAAGCGCATAGAACGGATCTGGCACCAAGCGGGGCTGAAGGTGCCGAGGAAGCAGCCGCGCAGGCGGCGGTTATGGTTACACGACGGCTCGTGCATCCGGCTGCGTCCGCAGCATGTTAACCATGTGTGGAGCTACGATTTCGTCACGGGGCAGACGGCGCGGGGCCGTCCCTTCCGCGCACTGTCGATTCTGGACGAGTACACGCGGGAAAGCCTGGCGATCCTGGTGGCGTGCCGCATCACCGCCGACGATATCCTGGCGCTTTTGGCAGAACTGTTCCTGGAGCGGGGCATTCCGGAGTACATCCGCAGCGACAACGGCCCGGAGTTCACGGCGAAGCTGGTCTGCCAATGGCTTTCGGGGCTGGGCGTGCAGACGCTGTTCATCACCCCCGGCAGTCCCTGGGAGAACGGCTACATCGAGAGCTACAACGCAAGGCTCAAGCTCTTTCTGTCCACCGAGATCTTCGATACGGTCAAAGAAGCGCAGATCGTGATCGAACAGTGGCGGGTGCATTACAACACCGAGCGTCCCCACAGCAGCCTGGGCTACCGGCCGCCCGCGCCGAAAACGGTGTTGACCCTGCTTCCGGCTCCGCTCCCCCGCTACGCCGGAAGCAGGGAGAGCCCCAAAGTGTGACATTGCACCTGGTACCAAAATGGGGGGCAGACCAGAGTCTTATGTCTCACAGTGTCGATCATATTCACGTCGACCGCGTTCTTCCTCTCGGTGAGTGCGAAGATCTGAGGCAGATGGATATGAACACTCTTCGCAGGTTGTGCGAGTCAGTGTATCAAAGAACCGGCAGACTTACAGCCTGGCATGCAGAGAGAAATCGCTCACACAGCAGGCGTTGGGGGATAGGGCACAGGTGAGGGAAGAAATTGTCAGCTTGACAAAGACACTTCCGGTCCTTGCAATGGACTTAGAGCCAATCTACCGTTTTGACTTCATTTGCTCAGAATCCGGCCTCAGCCTGACGGAAATTACTCCATTGCCAGCGCCTGCAGCCCTATCGCAGTAAGCGATTACCTCAGAAAGCTTCTGTCAGCTCAGCAATATTAGCGGCTATGATTAGGTGGATATGGTGTCCAAGAAGCAGGCACTGGAGATGCTCGATCTGTCCACAGATTTGCGTGTCAAGCTTGCAGAGTAGCTCCGCGAGCACCATCCGGACCTGCTTCCAAGAACCATCTAAACAACGACTTTGTGATGCTTGTGACATCGAAAAACCTGGCCTAATTCTGTCCTAAACACCCCAAAATCCGCGAGCAAAACATTGGACTTAGCTATGAAGAACGGGTAAACCGCGTAATACTTCCGGGTATTGTTTCTAATGATGTTGCAGTGATTCACAAAGGGCAAGGACTCAAGTTCGATTGCAGAGTAATATCTTGGCATATATATGCACATAGCACATATTGTTGACGTTGCAAGCGAAAGGTGTTATGTGTTGTGACCGAGTTTCGGCACATTTTGGGCACACAGGCCGTCACAAAGGCGTGGCGGCCTTTCCTATGTGCTTGATTTTACTGTTTGCGGAGTTTGTGAAAGGCAACTCGGACGAAATGAAATTGCCCGCGTCCGTCAGGGCCGCGGGCTAACGCTGCGCCGAAGATTGTTCCTGGCTAAACGACCCCAATAGGGGTCTTGCAAGGCAAGGCTCATATTCCTCGGCTGAGGCTAATTGTGGGTGCCAGACGTTTGCTGTACAGTCGTTGCGGGCGAGAATGGATCTGTTGCCCTGACTCAGATGCTCGACCATTCCTCGACAGACATCACGATCAAGCACGTCGGCATGTTTGCTCTGCCCGAACTCGTCGGTGGATGGAGAAACGGCTTCGTACCATGCCAGTCTGTCCCCTAAGGTCGATCGTTACTCATGTTGTGTGCTCTGCAGTAATGGGAAGCTTGACACTACTCTTATTGTCAGCGATTTTGAAACTCACGGGGAACCTTCGGTCAGACACGCTGTGTAACCTTCACATATCAAGTTCTAAGTGCTGCGGAATAGTCTGCGCACGCATCTACTCTTACTTGTGCCCTTCTCGACGAATCGCACCACTCTTAGTAACCAGCTATTAATGAAAGGAAAACCTCTTATGGCAGTCGAAGACGATGTCCGCAAGGCATCCCAGAAGTTCTATGCCGCATTGACCCTCATGGCCAATGGGAACAGCAACTCCCTGGCCGAGATCTGGTCGCACGGCCCGACGGTCACGACCATGCACCCGATTGGCGGGCGTGAAGTCGGTTGGGATGCAGTCAAGCAATCCTTTGGGCACGTTGGAGAATTGGCTTCCGAGGGGAAAGTCGAGCTCAAGGATCAACTGATCAGAGTCATCGGAGACGTAGCCTACGAAGTGGGCGTTGAGCAGGGACAATTCAAACTGGCCGGACAAAAAGTTGCTATCGAGCATCGTGTTACCAACATCTATCAGCGTGAAGGCGGGGCGTGGAAGCTTGTCCACCACCACACGGATATTTCACCTGCAATGCTTGATGTGCTTAGCCGCCTGCAAGCCGCTGAATCCTCTGCTCCATCCGGTGGACGCTAAGGCGGGGAACGTTTCTCCGTCAGCGATGCTTTAGGTTCTCGGGAAACATCACTGGCGAAGTGCGCGCCGTACGCGTGACTGGCGGTTGTCAAAATGGCAGTTACAGGCTCCTCATCACCGGGGGAGCCTGTTCGTTTTGTGACAGAATGTGACAGCGTTTCCTGTGCCGTAAATATGCCAAACTGCGCGGATAAAATATTACAAAATATAGACTTACAGAACTAAAATAACCCTGCGGTTCGATGTCGCAGGTCTCTGTAAGTACTACATTTAAGCCAAAGAGACGAAAAACGGACGATTGTTCGATTGTAACGGTGGCTGGAATTGAGCGGAAGCACGGCATGGAGACGGTTCAGCGCGAGTATGGAATCTGGTAAGCGCTCGACACCGACGCACCGCTGTGAACTCGAAAAATACATGGATTGACTCGCGGCAGCCCCTATCAAGGGGCTGTTTTATATGGGTTATAATCAAATGCTGGTTTGCGAGAGGCAAAAAATTGTCCGAAGGCCTCTCCTCGAAATTATTCGAATCACGGAAGAAAAGTGTTATTGTATGAGAAAGTATGATTAATTGAAATTAACTTTGCAAATAACTTACGAAATAATTATTAAATATGTTGCATATTTGTAAAATATGTTTATATTAGCTGTTGACAGTGCCAAGTGGCTAAGGCTATTGGCTAAGGCGGACGGAAATGGCGAGTGGTTGGCAGTCCGCTGTTCAGCGGGCGCGCTCGAAGTACCTTTGATCACGTTCGTGCTGCTGTGCATACCGCTTAAGATGAGAAGAGCGAACTAATGCCCGTAATACCCGAAATATTTGAAGATACGGCGCTGGTGAACCGGTTGGTTGACGTGGAGACTCCTCCGGATCCGAATACTCCCAAGGGCCAGATCTTCGAAGCGGCCACGCGGCTGTTTTCGAAGTCCGGCTTTCAGGCAACTCACACCCGTGCGATCACGAACGCCGCCGGAGTGAAGCCGGTCATGCTGCATTACTATTATGGCAGCAAGGAACAGCTTTACGAAGCGGTGCTCAAGCACGAAGGCATGGCGATGCTGGCAGTGATCTTCGGGGGGAACCCTGATCATAAGTCGCCCGAGGAGATGCTGATCGACACTCCCATCCGCCTGATGCAGGTGCTGCATGACAACCCGCAATGGGCGTCCTTGCTGCGGCGCGAAATTGCCGACGGGGCGGTTCACCTGCGGCGCGCACTGAAGGACGTCGCGGAACATGGCCCGCTGGGAGCGAATCTGCACTTCCATAACGCTTATCTGACGGCGGTGCGCGACGGCAAAGCCGTTGAACTGCCGATTGAAGCGGTGCGGGAATGCCTGCTGGCTATCGGCTACAGCGCCATTTATCTCGCTCCGCTGATTTCGATGATCAACGAGCGGGACTTCCACAGCGAGATCGTGTGGGAAGAATGGAAACTGACCTTGAGCACAATCCTCAAGCGCGGATTGTTGATTACAAAGCCTTAGTCACACCATCATTCTGAGGATTTATGAAAGCGACCATCCCGGCCCGGACAGGCTTGCGCTCGGCGATCATGCAGTTGGAGCATATTGCCCAGAGAAAACGCCTTGAAGCGGATAGTGAGGGTCGGGACGCCCCGGCGCTGATCCAGGAAGCACGACAGCTTGACGAGGCTCTTCGATTATTGCGCTGGATCAGCGCGTAGTCCATATGTGTCCCCGCGAGTTCGGAAGGTTCGGGCAGAGTAGCGCCATGGCACCTGCACGTATCCATACCGGACACTTCCGCTTATCGCAGCACCTTCTCTGACGTCATCTTTGTCTCCGGATTTCGAAAATAGCGGTCACCTGATGCGCCATTCAAAGCACCTCCCAGCAGATAGGATCTGTCTAAACACCTTTCGGAAGCGGGCGGCATTCCTGGTAGCGGAGTGCCACTCCCGGCACCTCCTGACGAGTGGCCGACCCGTGTGCAGCCAGTCAAGGCTTCAAAATGATTCAGGGTGATCATTATGCGAAGACTTTATCGGTCTGATCTTAATTACCGGCGTTAGATGATGGGGAGTTGCAGCAAACTGCAACTCCCTCTGCACATTCTTGGCGGGTTCTCCCGAACGCGATATTGCCCGGCGAGGGCCGCCGCTGGACGAACTATCGTAGCGGGATCGTCACATTGAGAAGGGAGCCCGAGCCGATTGGGTCCTCATGCACCGACTCCTGTATGTTCTTCTACTCTTCGCAAACGTTGTGTTCGCGGAGGAGAAGATGCGCGCACGCAGCGAATTCCCTTCCTGCCGGCTGAGCATCTGCTTGCTATCCAACCGGACCAGCACGGACCAGAGAGCTTTGCCCGCCGGTATCGGTGTTCTGAAGCCTCAAAAGGATTTCCGGCTGAACTGGATTGATGCCGCTCCCGGACTCGAGGGGGATTCTTCGACATCAGGTGTGATGCAGCGATCCGGAACCGGGCGCTTCCTTGTAAGTGTGATGGCGCTGGCGGGCCCGGTTCAGAACTTTGTCACAGAGTATTCGTCGTATGACTACGGAGTGAGTCCGGACTCCTGGCTCGCCGTCCACATTCGACCCAAGCTCAGCCGGGGGTATGCAGGCGTCTCCGTGCGACTGCGCTTTTAGCGCCGCCGCGGATAGTCCCCCCTTCGCCAACGAAACGGACATGACCATGAAGATCCTTCTCGTCTATCCTCGGTGCCCGGACACATTCTGGAGTTTCCGGCATGCACTCAAGTTTATCTCAAAGAAGGCCGGCAGCCCGCCGCTGGGGCTGCTTACGGTAGCCGCCTTGCTGCCGCGCGCATGGGATAAACGTCTCGTGGACATGAATGTTCGAGAGTTGAATGACGACGACATCCGCTGGGCAGACTACGTGTTCATCGGCGCGATGTCGGTGCAGCAGGAGTCCGCGCGTTTCGTGATCCGCCGCTGCAAATCACTGGGAGTGAAGGTGGTCGCTGGCGGGCCTCTGTTCACCGCGCGGCATGAGGACTTCGCCGCTGAACAAGTGGACCATTTTGTGCTGAACGAGGCGGAGATCACGCTGCCGCTCTTTCTGGCGGATCTTGCGGCCGGACATCCGCAGCCCGTGTATACCAGCTCCGCTTGGGCCGATATCCAGACCACGCCGGTGCCGCTGTGGGATCTCATCAATCCCAAGCACTATGCGACGATGAACCTTCAGTATTCGCGGGGCTGTCCCTACGACTGCGAGTTCTGCGACATCACCGTGCTGTATGGCCGGACGCCGCGCACCAAGACCAAGGATCAGGTCATCGCCGAACTGAACAGTCTCTACGACCGGGGCTGGCGCGGACACATTTTTCTGGTGGACGACAACTTTATCGGCAACAAAGTCAAGCTCAAGCGGGAAATTCTTCCTGCAATCATCCGCTGGATGGAAGATCTGGGGCGCCCCGTCACGCTGTCGACGGAGGTGTCGCTCAACCTGGCCGACGACGAGCGTCTGCTCCACCTGATGGTCGCGGCGGGCTTTGACACGGTGTTCGTGGGAATCGAAACTCCCAACGAGGCGAGCCTGGCCGAGTGCGGCAAGGACCAAAACTGCAACCGGGACCTGATCTCCTGCGTCAGGAAGCTTCAGCAAGCGGGATTGGAGGTGCAAGGGGGCTTCATCGTCGGGTTCGATAGCGACCCGCTTTCGATTTTCGACCGGCTCACCGGTTTCATTCAGGAGAGCGGGATCGTTACGGCCATGGTGGGGTTGCTGAACGCGCCGCGCGGCACAAGGCTCTACGAACGATTGGTGAAAGAAGGCCGGTTACTGGAGCAGATTTCGGGAGACAATACGGACGCTTCCATGAACTTTGCGCCGAAGATGAATTCCGAAACCCTCCTCAAGGGATATCAGCACGTCCTGAGCAACATCTATACCCCGGAGCACTACTATGCACGTGTCCGGCATTTTCTGCGAGGCTTTCAGCCGGTCACCCGCGGTGGATTTCACCTCCGGTTCGGACAGATCTCCGCCTTCCTCAAGTCCACCGTGCTGCTGGGTATTGTCGGGCGGGAGCGCTTTCATTATTGGAAACTCTTCTTCTGGTCCCTGTTCTGCCGGCCCAGACTCTTTCCGCTGGCCATTACGCACGCCATCTACGGGTTCCATTTTCGTAAGGTTTTCGAAGAGCATCTGGCCCCACCAACTCAAATCTTCGATCACTGAATGAAGGCGCGATTTGAAGGAAACAGAAAACATAGACCATGAACTTTACTTAAATAGAGTAAGATACTCGTCTCGAATTAATGTCTGTAGGGTCCGCCATGTCCAAATGCCGGATGACCCGTAACAAAAGAAGGATATCATGTCTATTCGCATTGCTCTCGCTATCTTGATCTGCGCCCTGTTCCTGAGTCCGGTGCACGCTCAGTACAGGGACACAGGGGTTCAGGTCGGGATTATGGGATCCACTACCTATGATAACAGTGACGGTGTAAAAAATGTGCAACCGGGGTTGCAGGCTCGGCTTTCCTTGGCGGCAACCCTTTTGCCGTTTGCACAATTAGAACTCGGTGGCGGTTTCACCGAGTTGCGGAGCGAACACTCGCATACCGTGATGACGCCCGCCGATCTGATTATGAAATTAAGTCCCGGTGGGCTGTCGATGCTCTTCCCCTATTTCTTCGGCGGTGCCGGCGTGCTCAATTACCGCTATGACGATTTCCCGCTCAATACCGCAGCAGGAACGGTCCGCAACGGATGGGTGCCTTATATTCCGGTGGGCGCAGGTCTTCAGTTCAAGCTCAGCCAAGTCACGCAGCTCGATCTTCGCGGTACCTACAATCAGATGTTGTCGTCGGACGTTTCTCCTAGCGTAACCCGGACGCAGCATGACAGATTCTGGGGTGTGCTTGCCGGCGTACAGTTTACCGCGAGTCGCCCCAATCGCGACTGGGACAAGGATGGGCTGTCAAACAAGGATGAGAAGAGACTGGGCACCAATCCCAAGAAAGCCGATACGGACGGTGACGGCTTGACGGATGGCGACGAAGTCCACACCTACCACAGCGATCCGCTGAAGATGGATACCGACGGCGATGGTCTGGCGGATGGCGATGAAGTCCTCAAGCATCACACGGATCCCCTGAAGACGGACACGGATGGCGACGGCCTCTCCGACTTTGCGGAAGTCACGCAGTACCAGACAGACCCGCTCAAAACAGACACGGATGGTGACGGCCTTTCGGACAGCGCAGAAGTCATGCAATACAAGACGGACCCGAATAAAGCGGACACCGACGGCGATGGACTTGCCGATGGACTTGAAGTCAACAAGTACAAGACCGATCCCCTGAAGATGGACACCGACGGTGGCACGGTTCCTGACGGACTTGAAGTGGAACGCGGAACGGATCCGCTGGCTTCTGCCGATGATGTGCCTGCGCCGCAAGTCATGATGTTCGAGCTGGACAAACCGGTGGTGCTGCCGGGAATCCAGTTCGAGTTCAACAAGGCCGTCATTAAGCCGGAATCAGAAGCTGTACTCATCGAGGCCTACAACTCGCTGCATGATCATAAAGACATTGACGTCGAGATCGGTGGCTATGCCGACGCCATTGGGAGCGCGAAGGCTAATCAGATGCTTTCACAGAAGAGAGCGGAATCGGTGCGTCAGTGGATGATCAACAAGGGCATCGAGGCCAATCGGCTCATGGCCGTGGGGTATGGCAAGACCAATCCGATTGCGACGAACGATACCGAAGAAGGCCGGGCGCTGAACCGCCGCATTGAATTCAAACGTACGAAATAGCTGCGAAGTCGATGTGACTCCGTTGCCTGTTTCTTACACCCATTGCAGCGCACCGCGTACAGCGGTGCGCTGCAGCAGAAGGAGTTTATCATGCTTTGGACCATTGCCGTCATATTGCTTGTGCTGTGGTTGCTCGGGTTTGCCGTGTTTCATATAGGCAGTCTCATTCACCTTGTGCTTGTCATCGCCGTTATCGTGGTCGTTGTTCGCCTCATTCAGGGTAGAAAGGTCCTCTGAGGGAGCGGGTTGAAATGGACAGGGAGTCGCAGGGGGCACATGAAAAAAGGTCCGCAAACAATTGGTTTGCAGACCCGCGAATTCGTCAGGCTGAATACCCCGCTGTATGGTCCGGATCCCGCGCTCAGGGGACGAAGTAGATGCCCGCTGAAATCCAACGCAAGGAAGAAAATGAATTCCGCAGTGCGGTTTCTCCACCGCCAGGAGATTTGACAATTGTGCTGGCCATCTGTGGCGGTGTCGTGGCGGGCATGATGCCACGAATTGCCTGCTCAGCCATCGGTGTGAGCCCGCTCTCCGGACTGTAGAGATTATCTACCGTGTACCATGTCGTGTGTCCCTCAGCCCAGCCGAAATTGAAGTGAAGTTGATTTCCGCCGGACACACGGTACCCGTCGCAAACAAGGGCATGCGAATAGATCGTGTAGAATAGAGGCCGGCCCGCCTGGAGTTCCTGCCGGAGTGCCGCGAACCACGAGGTGGCGGTGCAGGAACTGCGCATGACAACGTTCTCGCCGGCGGCCATGCCGAAGTAGTTCTGAAAGGCAGTCATTACCGGGCCGGGGACATACGCGCCGGAGCCGCAATGTCCGTACATCATGTTTACGGCCACGCCGGTTTCATAGCTGATGTGAGCGACGGCATCCTGCTGAGCTTGAGGAGAATTGATTGTAACAACGTTCCCGGCGTTGGCCCAATCATACGGATCACTGAACGACGCGCCGAGGATTGCGCCGGGAGTTGCCTCACCGCAAGAGCTGTCACCGGGCCACGAATAATTGTGGGAGCCTGTGCCACCGGCGGGAGATCGCCAGTACGCAAGGATCTGAGACATGGCGGTGGCGACACAACCCACGGCACAGCGGCCACCGCTTCCCATCGGACAGAAATTGTTGAACGGCGCCGTCTGGTGCCAGGCGGTCTTACAGAGCGGGCCGGTGTCCAGCCTTTCATCCAAGGGGTGAGCGTTCGTCTCGGCGTCGGCGGCGCGACGGAATACGTCATAGGTTGCCGCATAACTCTGCCAGAGGCGATGATCCTTTTCGACTTGTTCGCGAGCCGGTTCCATTTTCGGAGCGCTCCGGGTCATATCCAGTGCGGACTGCGCCACGCGAATTTTGTTCGCGAGATCCTTTTTGACAAGCGCGACCAGGCCGCCCTCGTCATTCACATAGAAATGTGATGCGGTCGAATAGGCGGTCACCGGCGGGAGATCCTTGTACGCCGGCACCACGACGTAGCCGTTTCCCTGAGCGGAGACATAGCCAACCAGTTGTCCGTCGTAAAAAATGTCCTGCAGCACGGGTGCACTATCATCCATAGGATTGCTGAGAGTCCAGTGCATCTCACGGCAATAGTGCATCCAGTTTTGCACCACGGCGGAAGCCGCATCACGGCTGGCGCCGGTCAGCGGTGACGCATCGCTGACGGAAAGTCCGACAACAGCATAAGCCACGATCAGAATCATGGCTGCGCAAATACGCATGGCGAATGCTATTTTCACAATTCGTCCCAGGATCCGGTGATTCCGACCTACTTTCGGCCGGGTACAATTGAGGGCTTAAACGGGAAACGAATTTGTTGCGGTGGTACAGAGCAGAAATCCGTTCAAGCTCGACTACTCCGATTTCTCGAGCTTCGTGTGCCGGGCAAACGAGGTGCTCGAACTTGCTTGATCTAAATTAGACATTGATGTCGCCTTTGTCAAGCGGAAGCGCTGGCCTTTAAACTGCTTGTGACCTCGTACCTCAAATTCAGCAATTGCATGAAGATTCGGGAGAATAGCGCGGCGGTGCGCTTCCCATAGCACGAGGGCGGGAAAAGGACGGGAAGAAGTGACGGGGGTTGAGAATATCAAGCCACATCACAAAAATGGCGTAACGGCCACTCGTCATTAGCACTTGACAACACTGATTTCTGTATCGGAGCTTAACGGAACGAGCGATTTTTCAAATCGTGGAGCACCACGAGGTGAAAACCGTCTCACCGATTGAGGACGCAAACTCGTTAGGAATAGAGAGGCTCGCCTCTCGCCCGGTCTGTCCCGAACGGTGTCAGTCACGTCAAAAGGTTTGTCTATTTGTACCCCCTATGGCTCATGTAAGGAGTTGCATGAATAATCTCGAATGGCACTTGTTTACGATTCGCACGCAGATCGAAATGCGCATGCAGCAGCTTGATCTGAGCCGGGAATTCCGGTCGAAAGTGGTAGAGATCATTTCCCAGATGACGGACATACCCCGCTTGTCCGCTCTTGCCCGGCGGATGGACGCGAAGAAGAAACGCATGCCCGAAGACTGACCTGTCGTGCTGTGGTATGGCTCTGGACGGACGGAGGAACTTGACACCATGTATAGGGGTTGATTTGTATAGATACAAACAATTCTCATTGTTCCTGTTGTCTATGCTAAGTTGGCTCCTCTGCATAATGCAGGTTCTTAGTCCGCATTGTCTGTGTCTGACTGTTTCGTGGCACAAACGGAGTGTTCGCAGGCCCTATCACATTAAGAAGGATTTATGAAATGAAGTCTATTATTTTTCGCTCTGCGCTGATCGTCGCAGCACTATTGGCAGCCGCCCATCAGGCTCCTGCTCTGGTGAATCTGACCAAGTACACCTTTCCGACCAGTACTTCACAGAATGCGTACCTTACCGGAAATTTCAACCTCAGCGGCACCAATGCCGACAGCACGCAAACAGGCTACAACCTGTCGGCGGTGGCAAATTATGATCTGTTTTACCGCTCGCTTCCGTTCAGCTACAACTTCGACGTTGTAGGCAATATCGTTTCCGCCAAGGCGGTCACCCAAGGGGCGAAGAGCCAGGATGCCTATGATGTCCGGGCGACGACGCGGGGCAACAGGTACTTTTCCAATGACAAGGACTATTTCGGCTTTGGCGCGGCTACCTTCGAGTACCGCAAGCAACTGGGTGTGGACACGACGGACGATCCATACGCGGATGTCTCGGCGGGCGTCGGCTACGGACGAACGATTGACGCCACCGTGCTGAAGCAGGCGTGGCGGATGCAGGAAGACTGGAAGCGGTTCGGCGTGATTAAGGGTGACCTGTCCGATGATCAGCTCATTGCGCTGGCACGGATCATTGACCGCAAGGGCGAATTCCAGTCGAAGTACGGACCGGTGGAGTACCGCAAATACTGGTATGAAGCGATGGAGCAGGTGGTACGGGATGCCAATGTTCTGACCGGGCCGAATCTCGGCGCCATGGGCATCATTCGCATCCAGGAAGTGCTGGATGAACCGACGGGAAGGCGCATTACCGGCTGGGAAGCGCGCCTCGGTGGCGGCGTGGTACTGCACAATTTCAACGGTAAGAAGGGCGATCCCTTTGCCTCCGCCGAACTGGACTGGTCGAAGCCGCTGAGCATTGACCTGCAACTCAACGATAATTTCTATTCGCGTGCCGTTTTCGCCACGGATATGTCTTACCTTGTGGGCGACTACTTCCAGGTCTATTACGAAATTACCAACCGGATCGACTGGGACAATTCGGTACGCGCGGAGTTCAATATTCCAACCGCAACCGGCGCCAAGACGGATGTTTCCGGGAATTTCACGAGTGCCTTTCTGTTCTATCTGGAAAACCGTCTGACTTTCGGACCATCCTTCGTGGTCAATTATCACGACAACGGCGTGGATAAAGCGCTAACCAACTGGTCGCTCCTCGGCAGCATCACCTACCGCTTGCGCTGAGCCATCGGTCAGTGGGGTGGCTCTTCCCCCCCGGCAATCAACCTCTTAACAGATGCTCCATCAGGAGCTCTTCGCAGGCCTCTGTCACGGGAAGGTTTGGACTCCGACGCCCTTCTTCGGCTTGGCGATAGGTACACAGGTGGCATGAGCGGGGGCACACTCCCCCAAGTCGAGAAGGATTTGAAAATGGTTAACATTTACGTAGGCAATCTGTCTTACGAGACCTCGGAAGCCGATCTCCGCAACATGTTCGAAGCACACGGCCGGGTAGACCGCGCCAGCGTCGTCATGGATCGCATGACGAACCGCAGCAAAGGTTTCGGTTTTGTCGAAATGCCCAATGACAAGGAAGGCCATGCGGCCATTGGCGCGCTGAATGAAATGGAAACGGGAGGCCGCAAGCTGATGGTCAACGTGGCCAAGCCCAAAGAGGATCGCCCCGCCCGTCGCGACCGCTACTAAGCTTCGGTTCCATCGTGATGCACCTGAAGGGGCGGAGATGATCCGCCCCTTCGGGGATATGGTCCATCCAGAGTACGGGTTCCGGTGGCGATTCCTTGGGATGGCTGACAAGGTGTGGCGGTTCTCGACAGTGTTCGGACGGAAATCCGACGCGGGCTGCGCGATCGTTGTGCCGGCCGGGACCAATCACACTATCATCACTATTCGATGGCAAGACTACGGAGTAGAGAGACGGCTGCGTGTCCGGCGACTTTGATTCGATGGAGAGACTCACAAAATGAACGATACCACCCCTGCCCGGAAGGGTCCGGTAGAACCGAAGTCCAAAGCCCCGGAGAGAGTCCAAGGGTTCTTTGCCGGTCTTGGCCCCGGGATCATCACGGGTGCGGCTGATGACGACCCGTCGGGCATCTCAACGTATTCGGTAACGGGCGCAGCGTTTGGCTATCTCCCGCTGTGGACGGCGCTCTTCTCGTTTCCACTGATGACTGCCGTTCAATTGATGTGCGCTCGACTCGGCATGGTCACAGGGCGCGGGCTGGCAGGCGTTGTGCGGCGCAACTATTCGCGGTCTGTCCTTTGGGGCGCTTGCGCGCTGCTGATCGTCGCCAATGTCTTTAACATCGGCGCCGACTTGGGCGGCATGGCGGAAGCGAGCGAAATGATGACGGGAATCAAGTCCTACTTCTGGACACCGGTCTTTACGCTGCTGATCATATCGCTGCTCTTCTTTTCCTCGTACAGGCAAATTGCGCGCATATTCAAATGGCTGACCCTCGTTCTCTTTGCCTACATTGTGACCGCCTTCCTCGCGAAACCGGATTGGAGCGCCGTCTGGAGGGCGACCCTGGTCCCGCGCGTGGAATGGTCGAGCGCGTTTCTGGCGACATTTGTCGGCATACTCGGCACCACGATCTCGCCCTATCTCTTCTTCTGGCAGGCATCACAGGAGGTTGAAGACGAGCGGGCCCAAGGGAGAACCACCGTCGAGCAGCGAAAGGGCGCGACCGACAGAGAACTCAGAGGAGCAAGAACAGATGTCTTGATCGGGATGTTCTTCTCGAACCTCGTCATGTACTTCATTATCCTGACAACCGCCGCGACGCTGCACGCGCATGGGAAGATACACATCGAATCGGCCCGCGAAGCGGCTGAAGCACTGCGCCCCTTGGCGGGAAAGGGAGCATACCTTCTCTTCACGCTTGGATTGATCGGGACGGGAATGCTCGCGGTTCCCGTGCTGGCCGGTTCCGCTGCCTACGCGGTGGCAGAGGCAAGAAGATGGCGGGGGACGTTAGAGGATCGTCCGGGTATCTCGCGCAAGTTCTACGCGGTGGTCGCCATCTCGATGGTGCTTGGTCTGGCGTTGGACTTTGTCGGTTTCAACGCGGTGAAGATGCTCTTCTATTCGGCAGTGCTGAACGGCGTGCTGGCGCCCCCGTTGATTGTATTGGTGGTGTTGCTGACGAGCAAGGCTGAGGTCATGGGGACGCGAGTCAGTTCACGGCCGCTGCGCTATTTAGGCTGGATAACGGCGGGGATCATGACGGCCGCGGCAATCGGGATGTTTGTGACCATGTAGCATGCTGAATTATGTGAGATCTAATGATGACTAAAGCGGATATTGAAATAGCGGTTGAACCGTCTCCCGGGAAACGTGCCTACGCCGGCTTGCAAAGCCTCTTCGAGGGCACCGCGCAGCTCGTCCTGTTCACGTTTCGTTACGTTCGCAAGGTGCTTCAACCGCCGTACGAGATCAGTGAATTCCTGAAGCAGTGCTATCTGATCGGCAATAAGTCGTTGCCGCTGGTCGCCATCACAGGCTTCATCATGGGGCTCGTGCTGACGATTCAGTCGCGCCCGACCCTGCTGCAGTTCGGCGCCGAGTCGTGGCTGCCGGCGATGGTCGCGGTTTCGATCGTGCGAGAAATCGGTCCCATTATCACCGCGCTGATCTGTGCCGGCAAGATAGGTTCCGGCATCGGGGCTGAACTGGCCTCCATGAGAGTGACCGAGCAGATTGACGCCATGCAGGTGTCGGGTACGGACCCCTTCAAATACATTGTCGTGACGCGGGTTCTGGCGGCCACGATCATGATTCCTGTGCTGACGATCTTCTCCGACGCCTGCTCGTTTTACGGATCGTTTCTGGGAGTCAACCTGCGGGGGGACGTCAGCCTGACCTTGTTCTTTTCGCAGGCCATGGCAAGCCTCACGTTTATAGATATTCTGCCCGCGTTCATCAAGACCTTTTTCTTCGGATTCGCCATCGGCCTGATCGGAGCCTTTAAGGGGTACAATGCCAACAGCGGAACCGAGGGCGTGGGAAGAGCGGCAAACTCCGCCGTCGTAATGGCCTCCCTGTCCGTATTCATTATTGATTTGGTCGCCGTGCAGATTATCAGCGTATTCATGTAACGTCAGGTATTGAAGAATGGAATTACTGTCATCAGAGATTGAAGCGAGGGGGGTGACGCCGGTGCAGGAATCCAGCGGAGCGAACCCGTATGTGATTGAGATCAAGCACCTGAAGAAATCGTTTGCCACCGCCGATATCCTCAAAGACGTCTCCTTGAATGTGGCAAAGGGAGAAAGTCTGGCGGTGCTGGGAAGGTCAGGAGCGGGAAAATCGGTGCTCATCAAGTGCCTGGTGGGGCTGCTGGAACCGGACGAGGGAACCCTTATTCTGTTCGGCAAGGATATTTCGACGATCGGAAAGAAGGAGCTGACGGGCCTGCGGAAGAAGATCGGCTTTCTTTTTCAGAGCGCGGCGCTGTACGATTCGATGAGCGTACGGGAGAATCTCGAATTCCCCCTGCGGAATCTGAAGCCCCGGCCTTCGCGCACCGAAACGGATGAGCTGGTCCGCGACGCGTTGAAGAGTGTGGGACTGTCCGACTCCATCGACAAGATGCCCTCAGAACTCTCAGGCGGAATGCGCAAGCGTCTGGGACTGGCGCGCACGCTGATTCAGAAACCCGAGATCATGCTGTACGACGAGCCGACCACGGGACTCGATCCGATTACCGCGCGGGAAATCAGCACGCTCATTCTGGAGGTGCAGAAAACCAACCGGACAACGTCCATCATCATCACCCATGATATGGAATGCACGAAAATCACTTCGAACCGGATCGTCGTTTTGGAAGGCGGCCTTTGCGTGGCGGAGGGTACGTTCGAGGAGCTGGAAAACTCGCACGATGAGGAAGTGAAGTCATTCTTTGAATGGCAAACCGATTCGCATCAATGATGTGAATTCGCATACGAAGGAATGTTAGTCATGATTAAAAAAGCAACAACCCATATCAAGCTCGGAATATTTATCACGATCGGCTTTGTCCTGTTTGCCGTGGCGATCTATGTCGTGGGCATGAATCAGCAACTCTTCAATAGGACCTTTCACATCAGCGGAATCTTCAACGACGTGAGCGGTCTGCAGGCGGGCAACAACGTGCGGTTTTCGGGCATTACCGTCGGCATCATCCAGCGCATAAAGATGGAAAGCGACACCACGGTGCGCGTGGACGCGTCCATCAACGAAGACGTGCGGCGGTTCATAAAGAAAGACGCTGTAGCGGTCATCGGAACCGAGAGCCTGATGGGAAACAAGGTTCTTGTCATCACGCCCGGCACCAGCAATCTGCCGGAAATCGAAGATGGGGACACCCTCAAGACGAATGCACCTATGAATATTGACCAGTTAATGGGTACGGTTAAAAAGACGAACGATAATCTGGCCGTGATCACCGGTGATCTGGCCGATATCGTCCACTCGATCCGCGAGGGTAAGGGGACGATCGGGCAACTGCTGATGGACAGTACCTACTTGACCGTCCCGATTGCCAATGCGATCGGCATCACCAACGATGTCAAAGGGATGGTGGCCTCCTTTCGCCAGGGCACGATTGGGCAACTGATGATGGACACAACGCGTCTCAAAATCCCGATTGACAACGCGATTCAGATCACCAGTGACTTGCAGCAGATGATGGAATCCATACGCCTGGGCCACGGT
Organism: bacterium; assembly: GCA_036504735.1. Classification (NCBI taxonomy): domain Bacteria; species bacterium. The sequence goes on along the minus strand of DASXUQ010000009.1, from coordinate 87,435 downwards.
ATCGCGGGAAGGCTGATCTCGGATTCGGCGGCCGCACTCGCGATGGATACCATGATGATCAACATTCAGCAGGGAACGGAGAACATGAAGTTTGTGACGAAGAAGGCCAAGAAGAGTTTCCTGCTGTGGGGATTTTAGACGCTGGGGGAGGCATTGGCGATGGACTCCGACCTTGCTGGTTCTGACCTGCCTGCGGGTTGACGATTCAGGGGATGTTTTTGTTGATGTTGGCAAGCTGACACGGTTGACGTGCTTTTGCGCCAGCGGCTGATGTTGGAAAAAGAATGACAAGATCATTTTTCCACCTACAGCCGCTTTGATTGTTATATGAATTCTCCATATATTCAAATAGGGCTGTAACTCCCGGCGTAAGTTGAACAATGTAATGCGAGTATGATTCATCTCGAACGAGCCTTCCGTGCGTAAGAAAGACAAAGAACCCACGTCACAGGATCGGCGTAAGCAGGCCGAAACCCTACTCACCGCAAGAGTCGCGGAGGGGGGGCAGAGTGCGGCCATCACGCCGGAAGAAGCGTTGCGGCTGGTGCACGAACTCCAGGTCCATCAGATTGAACTGGAGATGCAGAACGAAGAGTTGCGGCGCGCCGAAGAGGAACTCAGACTGTCACGCGACCGCTATTCCAGTCTGTATGACTTTGCTCCTGTTGGCTATGTGACCTTGGATGCGCAGGGCGCGATGGTCAAGGCCAATTTGATGATCGCGCGAATGCTGGGGGTTGAACGCGGCAGGCTGTTGGACCAGACACTGGCGCGCTATGTGGCTGCGGACGCGAGGAGCGCTTTCGAGGCGTATATACAGGCGGCCCGCCAGTCGGAGGTCCGGGTTCCGCTGGATGCGACACTGGTGCGTGCCGACGGCACGACCTTTCCGGTGCATATGGATGGCCTCGCCCTTGAAGTCCCAGACGGCCCGCCGCAACTGCGGCTCAGTATCAGCGACGTCAGCGTCCTGCAGGCCACGATGGACGCGCTGCGGCAGAGTGAAGAGCATTTTCGCACGCTCGTACAGCATATTCCGGATGTGACATGGACGGTGGATGAGCGCGGGCGGCTCACCTATATCAGTCCGAATGTGGAGCGGCTGACGGGCTTTACGGCAGCCGAGATTTTGGAGAGCAAGCCCGATTTCTGGGAAGAGCGCATTGAGCCTGCGGATCTGGACGCGGCTCTGCAGGCGTTTCAGGGACTGGCGAAGGGCAGGGATATCTACGAAGTCGAATACCGCTTCCGGCACAAGAGCGGCGAGCAGATCTGGATTCAGAGCCGCAGTGTGCGCACCTTTGAAGTGAACGGGAAGCAGCGCACGGACGGCATTCTTAGCGACGTGACGATCCGCAAGCGGGTGGAAGAGGCGCTGCACCAGGCTGCACGGGACGTCGAGCGGCAATCGCTGGAGCGGGCGACGCAAATCCGGCAACTCGAGCAGCAGCGGGACGCCATGACGGAAGAGGTCACCGCCGGGCGGGTCGCCGCAACAGTGATTCACGAAATCAACAACCCCCTGGCCGGCATTCTGAATTCCTTCCGCCTGATTCGGAAAGGAATATCACCGGACCATCCCTATTACCAGTTTCTCGAGCTGATTAACCGCGAACTGGAGCGGCTGGCCCAGTTAGTGCGGAAGATGTACGGCTACGGACAACCCGTAACCGAGGTGAACGCGCAGTGCGATCCCAACCGGGTGCTCGATGACGTCCTGATGGTCATGGCGGCGGATGTGGAGTCCCGCCGCATCAAAGTGCGGGTGGACGTTTCCTCCAAGGCCACAGTGAAGATAAGCGAGAGCGCCTTGAAGCAAGTGTTGTATAACCTGTACACCAACGCGCTCAAGGCGTCACAGGAGGGAAGCGAAATCGGATTTGCCATTCAGCAGTCGGGAGGTATGGTCCACATTGCGGTTCAGGATCATGGCAGCGGCATCCCGGCCCACATTCTGCCGCACATTTTTGATTCCTTCACCGATGGTATAGCAGCCCGCCGGGAGAAGGGAATGCATGTCGGGTTGTCCACCTCGCGCACACTGGTCGAGGGGGCAAACGGAACACTCGAACTGAGCACTGCGGAAGGAAAGGGAACGACCGTCGTGGTGCAACTTCCCGCCGCCCAAACCGTGGAACAGCAACCATGAATCAGACCCATCGCGGCAAGAAGCCGGGCACCCAGCGCAGAGAGCACGCCATGACGCAGCCGTCGCCGGAGGCTGCGGACGGACACGAAAGCGGGCCTTCCTTTGTGGTGGGAATCGGCGGCTCCGCAGGGGGACTGGAGGCCTTCAGCAGCTTCTTTGAGGCCATGCCCCCGGACACAGGTATGGCCTTTGTGGTGATTCAGCATATGGATCCGGACCGCAAGGGGGTTATAGCGCAATTGCTGCAGAAGCACACCCCCATGCCGGTAACGCAGGCGACAGACGGATTGAGGACTCAGCCGAATCAGGTGTACGTGATTCCGCCGAACTGTGACTTATCCATCTTGCGCGGAACGCTGCACTTGATGGAGATGATCGAGCCTCGGGGGCAACGCCTGCCGGTCGACTATTTCTTTCGCCAGCTCGCCGCCGACGCCGGGGACCGGGCCATCGGCGTGATCATGTCGGGGATGGGGACCGATGGGACGCAGGGGATGCGTTCGCTCAAAGAGCACTTCGGACTGGTGGTCGTGCAGGACCCGCAATCGGCAAAATACGACAGCATGCCGCGCAGCGCCATTGCCACGGACCTGGTGGACTTTGTCGCTCCGCCACCGGAACTGGCGGCCCGGATCGCGGATTACAGCCGCCGGTCTGTGCATCTTCCTATCCCGGAGCATCCCGCGATTGTCACGGGCGGTGATCCCTTGCAGAAGGTGTTCGTGCTGCTGCGGAACCGGACTGGCCATGACTTCACGCTCTACAAGCGCAATACGATCGATCGCCGTCTGGCAAGACGGATGGGGATCCATCGCATTGACGATCTGGCGCATTATGTCCGCTATCTGCAGGAAAATAATGCGGAGCTGGATCTGCTGAGTAAAGAACTCCTGATCGGTGTCACCCAATTCTTCCGCGATCCCGAGGCCTTTACTGCGTTGAAAGAACGACTGCTTTCGCGGCTCACGGCGAACGGTCCCGAGGGCTCGCCGTTCCGTGCCTGGGTCGCCGGCTGCTCTACCGGCGAGGAAGCCTACTCGGTAGCCATCACTGTGCAGGAATGCCAGGCGGCTCTCCCTGCAGGCGCCGACATGAACTGTCAGATCTTTGCGACGGACCTGGACAAGGTTGCCATTGAAAACGCGCGGCGGGGACTGTTCCCCCCCAATATTCTGGCGGATCTGTCCGAAGAACGGCTGCAGCGGTTCTTCCGGCGGGAAGGCGACAATTACGGAGTGCGCAAGAACATACGGGACAAGATCGTGTTCGCGCCGCAGGATGTCATCATGCATCCGCCGTTTACCAAGCTGGACCTGATCTGTTGCCGGAACCTGCTGATCTATCTGGTTCCGGAATTGCAGCAGCGGCTGCTGTCCATGTTCCATTACGCGCTGAATCCCGGCGGCCTGCTGTTTCTGGGTTCGGCGGAAACCATCGGCGCGCGGGCGGACCTGTTTGCAACACTCGACTCCAAGTGGCGTATTTATGAGCGCAGGGCTACGTCGTCCGCGCGGCGTTCGCTGCCCGAGATGCCGGTTGTGCCCGCGATCCGCGCGAGCGAACGATCCTATCCCAATTCCGTTCTGCTGCGGGAAAAAGAGATGGCCCCTGATCCTGTCGGTCGACTGCTGGCGGAACTCTACGCTCCGCCGTCGGTCGTAGTGACCCCTCAGGGAGACGTGGTGTTCGTGCATGGCCGCACCGGCAAGTACCTCGAGCTGCCCGCCGGAAAGACCAACATGAATCTTTATGCCATGGCTCGTGAAGGGCTGCGGCTGGAGTTGAACCGGGCGGTGCGGCAAGCGGCCGTACAGCCCGAGGAGATCAGGGTCGAACTGGCAGATTTCGAAGTGGATGGCCACCCCCAGCCGGTGACGATTATTGTCCGGCGCATTGACCAGCTGCAGACCATGCAAGGCTTGGTGCTGATCACTTTTGAAGACCCCTCGAGCCTGGTCGGCGCCGCAACCGCAACACGCCGGCGACGGCGCCGCCTGAAGGGGAAGGACTCGGAAGCGGAAACGTCGCTGAAAAAGGAACTTGAACAGACCAGTGACCTGCTGCAGAGCACGATGGAGCAGATGGCCAGCGTGCAGGAGGAATTGACCTCCACCAATGAGGAAATGCAGTCCGCGAATGAAGAGCTGCAGAGCACGAATGAAGAACTGGCGACGACCAATGCGGAGCTGGAAAGCAAGGTTTCGGAATTGTCCGTGGCCCATGACGACCTGACCAACCTTATGAACAGCGCGGAGATCGCCACGATCTTTGTGGATGGCGGTTTCCATATCAAACGCTTTACCGCCGAGGTCACTCACCTGGTGAACCTGATTCCGGCGGACGTCGGACGTCCCCTGTCGCATGTGATGACCAATCTGGTGAACTGCGACCTTGACGAACGGGCCCGCGAAGTGGTGCGCACTCTGGTGCACCGGGAGGAACATGTCGAATCCAAGGACGGCCGCTGGTACCTTCTGCGCATTCATCCCTACCGCACACGAAATGATGTGATCGCCGGCGCGGTGCTCACCTTCACGGACATTACGACGATCAAGCAGTTGGAGCGCTCTCTAAGAGACAGTGAGCAGGGGGCGCAGGAGGCCATGACCTATGCGGAGAATATCGTTGCCACGGTCCGCGAGCCGCTGCTTATCCTCGATAGTACGTTCCGGGTCGTCTCGGCAAACCGGTCTTACTATCAGTTCTTCAGAGCAGCGCCGGAAGAAACGGAAGGCAGGCTGTTGTCCGAAATCGGCGGGGGACAGTGGCATAACCGGCTGCTCGAGCAGCAACTCGAAACCGTGCTGCCAGGTCACACGGAGATTACCGGATTTGTTTTGGATTTTGACTCCGCGCCGACAGGACGAAGGAAGCTGATTCTGAATGCGCGCCGTGTCCGTAATAAGCACCTCAGTCAGGACTTGATTCTGCTGGCGATGGAAGCGAAGGACGAAAACGGAGCCAGTTGAAGGAACGGGCACGCAAAGGGGTCGTTCGAAGACTCGATTACGGGATGAGCACCCTTTCTGCACCCTTAAAATGTGAAGGGCCTGTTGTGAAACAGGCCCTTGCTTATTGAGGATCGCTTTTGTATATTGCATTGTTGCAGTTATCGTCAAAACAGTGGCTTAACACGTCAAACCATGGCACCTCAAATCCCTCTGGATAACGAACGTATCGCCCAATTCTGCCAGCGTTGGGGAATTGTGGAACTGAGCCTGTTCGGCTCTGTTGTTCGCCCGGACTTCCGCCCCGATAGCGACATAGACGTCCTGGTTGCATTCGCGCCGACGGTCCGTTATGGGCTCTTTGCGTTGTCTCGCATGCAGCGCGAATTGACCTCCATTCTGGGTCGGGAAGCGGACATCGTCGAACGCAGCGAAGTGGAGATGAGTGAGAATTTCATCCGGCGCAATAGCGTGTTGCAGTCAGTTCTGAGGGTGTATGCTGCCTGAACGGGATATTGGCTACCGGGTAGACATCGAAACCGCGCTCCGCAAGGCACAGACTTATGCTGCCGGGCAGACGTGGGAAGATCTGCTGTCCAACGAACTCTTGCAGCACACGCTGATCCGGATGCTGACCATTATTGGCGAGGCTGCCACCAAACTATCGAAGGAAGCCAAACAAACGGTGACCGGAGTGTCTTGGGAAGACGTCACGGGAATGCGGCACCGTTTAGTCCACGAGTATTTCCGGGTGAACCTGGCCGTAGTTTGGGAGACCGTTCGGCACGACTTGCCTGATTTGTTGGCAGCGATCCAGCCCTTCATTCCCGCCCAACACGAGCCTTCAAACGGTTAGATTGCACCCACGTTTCACAATCGACTTGGTGTGCTAAGAGTGTGCTGAACTGCATGCGGGCAAATGTGTTGCTTGCCAGCACTCTTTTCATTATCCTGGCATAAAAGATATCAGAGACGAATGGTTGCTGACAGTCAGCAGTAATGGACACGGATTACGTGAGCATCTTTGCGTAAACCACAAGCAATTAAACGAGGAGCGGTTCATGAAGTGGTTCCATCGCATCCTGTGCGTTTCGATAGTGGGCGCGGCATCGTTTATATTTATCGGCTGGTCGCCAGGTAATGCCGGGACGCGGACAGACGAACACGGTCTTTCACAGAGCGCTTTTGAGCAGATGTCGGCAGCCGGTGATGCCTACCTCAGTCAACCGAACTCTCCCAAGAAGATCTCCGCGCAAGAGCTTTGGGCCGAGATGAACGATGCGGACACCACACAGCCGTATATTATCAGCGTCCGCCACTTTGGAGATGATTCGGCGCGCGGGCACATTCCGGGGGCTGTCCATTGGGACTATACATCGCTGACGAACCCCGCCAATCGCGGTTTGCTGCCGGCGAACAAGAAGATCGTGGTCTATTGCTATGCGGGGCAGACATCGAGTCTGGTCACCGCCTATCTGAATTTGATGGGCTACGACGCTTACAATCTGAAATGGGGGATGAGCGGTTGGACGACCGACACTTCGGTCGTCGGAGTCGGTGGAGCCTGGTATGCCTTGCGTCGAAGTCCTGAAGGCATTGAAACCACGCCGCACGAATTAACCAGGACATATCCGTTTCCCAATCCGGTTTGCAAAGCGTCTGATCTGAAGGGCATGATCACGGAGCGTTTCGACGCGTATTTCCGCGCGGGATATAAGTCGAAGATCGCGGATTGGACGATGGTTCGCGAGAGGATGCACGATGCGGACTCGACGAACGACTATTTCATCATCAGCTACATGCCGCGTGGTCAATACAATGCCGGGCATATCGCCGGAGCCTATTGCATCGAACCGGGCACGCTCGGTGAAAATGAAAGCCTTCGCTACCTGCCGCCGGATAAGCCGATTCTTGTTTCGTGCAGCAGCGGCCACGCTTCCGGGCAAGTCTGTATGTACCTCCGCATGCTGGGCTATGACGCCTGGACGCTCCGCTTCGGAGCCAATGCGTTAACGGATAATAGCGCGATTCTGGGTCCGAACAATACGTGGGTTCCACCCCAGAAGCTTAGTTATCCGGTTGAAAAGGGCGCCATCGAGCGTCACTGACGAACGCCTTGCCGGTGTGTCCCAGAGAAGCTCTCAGGCATATCGCCGATAAACAACGGGCTGTCCCCTAAGAAGGGACAGCCCGTTTCTTTTCCGGCGGCTGGTGGGGGTTCATTACCGATTCATACGGCCACCGGCTGCGGTTGCTCCGTCACCTCGGGTGTGGGCTGGGGAATGTGCGTGAAGCGTGCGAGCAGTGTGTATACGACGGGGACCAGGATCAAGGTCAGAAAGGTCGAGAACAGCAGACCGCCCACCACGGCAATTCCCAGCGGCCGCCGGGATTCCGCTCCGGCACCGAAACCGATGGCGATGGGCAGGATGCCGAACACGGTGGCCAACGACGTCATGAGAATCGGCCGCAGGCGAATGCTCGCCGCTTCGACGACGGCTTCCACCGCGTCCTTCCCCCCGGCGCGAAGCTGGTTGGCGAATTCGACAATCAGAATCGCATTCTTGGTGACGAGGCCGATGAGCATGATGAGTCCGATTTGGGAGAAGATGTTCAGACTCTGCTTGAACACGAAGAGGGCGACGATAGCTCCGAACACGGCCAGCGGCACCGACAACAGAATGGTGAAGGGATGGAAAAAGCTTTCAAACTGTGCGGCCAGCACGAGAAAAATGAACACCAGCGCAAGGAGAAAGAAAAAGTACAGACCGGAACTGGATTCCTTGTATTCCAGCGACTGCCCGGCATAGTCGTGCTTGATGTCCTTCGGCAAACTGGTTTTGGCGACATTGTCGAGATCGCTCAGCGCCTGGCCGAGGGAGACAAACGGAATCAGGTTCGCCGTGATGGTGGCGGAGCGTTGACGGTTGAAGTGGTTCAGCTCTTTCGGGCCGACCGCTTCGGACACATTGACCACGTTGGCAAGCTGTACAAGACCGGTGTCCCCGCGCACATAGACGTCTTGAATCACATCCGGCGTGGCGCGATCGGCGGCTTTCACCTGAATCAGCACGTCATACTGTTTGGTGCCGCGCTTGAAATCACTCACGACGCGCCCGCCGAGTAACGCTTCGAGTGTGGAGCCGATATCGGTGACGGAAACCCCGAGCGCGGAGGCGCGGTCGCGGTCCACGGCGATGTTCAGTTCCGGCTTGTTCAGTTTCAGATCGGTGTCCACATTAAAGAGGTATCCAAGCTTGGAGGCCGCAGCCTGCATGATGCCGACCGCCTGATTCAGTTCGTCATAGCTATCCGCTTCGAGCACATAGTCGATCGGGCTGGAAGAAAAACTGCCGAGGCTGGGCGGATTGATCACGAAGGCCAGCACGCCGGGAATCGAAAACATCTGCGGGAACAGGCTCTGGACAATCGCCTGCTGCGAACGCTTACGGTCACGTTTCGGCCCGAGATTCAAAAAGAGGAAGCCGTCGGTGACCCGGCCCGGGCCTCCGAACCCGACGCCGGTTGCGGTGAAAAGGCCTTTGGTTTCGGGGAGGGCAAGCAGGCGTTTTTCCACCTCGCGCATGTAGCGGTCCGTGTAGTTGAGTGTAGAACCTTCGGGAGCAAGGACGATGCCGAACGCGATGCCCCGGTCTTCGGTGGGGACGAGTTCGCGGGGCATGAATTTGAAGAGCCCCAAGGTAATAATGACCGCGAAGGCCGATAGCGAAATCACCAGCACCCGGTGGCGCAGCGCGAAGCGGAGCGACGATTCATAAACCCGACCCAGCCAGACGAAGAAGGCGTCGAAACTGCGCGCGGCCCAGCCGCCGCCGGTGCCGTGGAGCGGCTTCAGGATGCGGGAGCTGAACATCGGGGTCAGGGTGAGCGCCACGAAGCCGGAGAGGGCCACGGCGATGGCCACGGTGAAGCCGAATTCGCGGAACAGGCGTCCGACGGATCCGGTCAGGAAGGCGACGGGCACGAACACGGCAACGAGCGTAATGGTCGTGGCCAGCACGGCGAAGGCAATTTCCTTCGAGCCGTCATAGGCGGCCCGCATGCGCCCCTTGCCCATTTCCATATGCCGGAAGATGTTCTCCAGCATGACAATGGCATCATCGACCACCAATCCGATGGCCAGCACCAGCGCGAGCAGCGTGAGAATATTGATGGTGAAGCCGAGGAAATAGATGACCACAAACGTGCCGATGATGGACACCGGAATCGCCAGAGTGGGAATGAGCGTGGCGCGGAGGCTCTTCATGAAGGCGATCACGACCAGAATCACCAGGCACATGGCAATCAGCAGCGTCTCACCGACCTGTTGCACGGAGTCGCGGATAAACTCGGAGGAGTCGTAAGCGATCTTGAGGTCCATGCCGGGAGGAATCGAGCCCTTGAGATTGCCGAGCGCATTGCGCACTTCGCGCGCGACGTCGAGCGTCGAGGCCTTGGTCTGTTTGACGATGCCCAGACCGACCGCCGGCTGGCCGGTCCAGCGGGCCACTGTCCGTTCATCGGCGGCTCCCACCTGAACATCGGCCACGTCCCGCAGGCGCACGACGCCACTGGCATTCTGAGCAACAACGATCCCGCCGAATTCCTCGGGCGTGTTGAGTTCGCCCCGGGTACGCACGGCAAATTCCCGCTGGGAGCCTTCGACGCGACCGCTGGGAATTTCGGCGTTTTCGCGGCGGATGGCGTTTTCGACGTCCTGCGGAGTCAGCCCGCGCGCCGCCATGCGCTGCGCGTCCAGCCAGACCCGCATGGCGTAGCGGCGCTCACCGCCAAGAATCACCGAACCCACACCGGGTAAACGCTGGATACGCTCTTTGAGAATGTTGTCGGCCACGTCGGTCAGTTGGAGGCCGGTGTACTTATCGCTGGCCAGCGCCAGCCAGACGATGGGCTGCGCGTTTACGTCTACCTTGGAGACGACCGGCTCATCGATTTCCCGGGGCAGAGTTCCCCGTGTGCGGGAGACGCGCTCGCGCACGTCGTTGGCGGCCTCGTCTACATTGCGGCTGAGTTCAAATTCAATGGTGATCACCGAGCCCTCCTCGCGGCTCGATGAGGTCATGGTCTTGACTCCGGAGAGCGTGGCAAACTGTTCTTCGAGCGGGTCCGTAATTTCGGTTTCGACCACGCTGGCGCTGGCGCCACGGTAGAGCGTTACGACGGAAATCACCGGCGGGTCGATGTCGGGATATTCACGCACCGGAAGCCGCAGGAAGGCGATAATTCCAAAGAGGACAATCGCCAGACTCATGACCGTGGCGAATACCGGCCGCCGGATCGAGAGATCGCTGATTTTCATTGCGCCGCGCTCCTGGAGACGGTGGTGTCGCGGGATGAGGCCGCAACCGAGTCCGCACCGGAGGCCGGAATGACCTTCGCGCCTTCATAGACCTTCTGGTGGCCGGCCCGCACCACACGATCCCCTGCCTTCAGGCCGTCCACCACTTCCACCACATCCTTCATTCGAGAGCCGAGCCGAATCACCGTGCGGGTGACCGTACAGTCGGGCTTGATCACATACACCACGGGCTGGTTCTGATCCACAACCACGGCTTCACTGGAAATCGTGAGCGCCGAGGCGCGTTCGCTGAGCACCGCGGCGACATTGGCGGACATGCCGGGTCGGAGCCTGTTTCCCGGATTGGGAACGCGGGCAACGATGCCGACGTTTCTCGTCGCGGCATTGATTTGGGGTTCCACCACTTCAATCCGCCCGGTGATCGCGTCGTCGGGAAACGCGGTCACGGAGACCGTGACTTCGGAACCACGCTTCAGCAGCGGCAGGTAGCGTTCCGGCGCGGAAAAATTCACGCGCAGCATCTGCAGACTGGCGAGGTTGGTGATGGCCGTGCCCGGCTGGACATAGGTACCCGGGCTCACGCGCCGCGCTCCCACCATGCCGCTAAAAGGGGCGGTGATGCGTGTCTTGTCGAATCGAGCCTGCGCCGAAGCAACGTTCGCTTCAGCCACTTTCAGCGCGGCGGCCGCATCGTCAAGGCTTTGCTGGGCCTCAGCGCCCTGGGTCACGATGATCTTCATGCGATTGTAGTTCAACTGCGCCTGATCGCGCACCGCTTTGGTGCGGTCGAGTTCGGCCTTGAGTTCGTTGTCATCGAGTTGGGCAATCAGAGCGCCACGTTCGACCGAGCCTCCTTCAGGGAAGGGGATCTTCAGGACGATGCCGCCCAATTCGGAGACCACCGTGACGGCTTCATCTGCCTCAATGGTGCCGACGGTTTCGAAGCGGTCCGCCACTGGCCGGACCGTGGCGATTGCCGTTTCCACAATCGCGGGCGGCATGGAGAATCCTTTGCCCCAACCGCCTGCTCCCTTGCATCCGGTTAAGACCAAGGCTGACGCCACCGCAAAAAGAGTACTGTACCGTACAAGTTTCATTCTAAGAATCTCCCGATTCGGAGGATATGCTTGAAATTGGAAAGGGTGAATCGCCTACGGCAGTCGACGATCCGTTGGGGTATGAATAAGTTGAGACGAGATAGATGTGGTTGAAGGTGACTGGTGTGGTGCATGGGAAAGTCATACGTGCATAAGATGGAAACCAGTCCGCTACTGCACATGTTCCTTGCGATAGTGATTTTCGGCAAAGGGCACACGCCGAAGGGAAGACAGGCAGCCCTTGACTTGGGCTTTGAACCACCGGGATGCGACTCTGATGATGCTGTACAGGTTTGTTTTCGCTGGTCTTGGGCCTCTCGACTGCAAGAGAATTGCCGCAGGATTAAGCGTTTACCCAAGGCTTCTGACCTCTTCTAAATGGGCAGGGTTCGTTGAAGTCCAATGCCGGATCAATCTTTCACATATTGATAATTAGTGACATAAGATGAATGCAGAACTTTTCAAAATTGCTTATGTTCATTGACTTAAGCCTTTTGGTTGAGTAGATTAACAAACGGTATAGTTATACCTTGTGATTCTATTCCCTAATCAGGCGCCGCCGGGGCGCCTCGGGCTCGCTGATTCTGCCCCAACGCAGGTCCTGCATGGAGAGGCAGATGCAAACATGCCAATCACCCTTCGCTGAACATCAGCACTACGTAAGCCACCACTGTCATCATCCGCATTCACCAGGGAGGAAACGTTATGAGATCGTGGAAACAGTTTTTCGTTTGGAGCATGGCAGCGATTCTGCTGTTGTGTGCTGCGGCACAGTCCGCGACCTTCAATCAAGCCGGCTACGAACGCCTGAAAGCAAACCTGGCGGCCAAGGGGCCATTGTCCGAGGCCGATTTCGCCGTGGCCCGGCAGATTCACGCGGCCAGCATGGACCGGCAGGACATTATGTCTGCCGTGGCCGATATCGAGCGCGAGATTGCCGCGAACGCTTCGGCCACACCGCGTCCGCCGCACCACACGCTGGATGATTATGTGTCGCAGGACACGACGTACTCCTGGATCGACATGACGGGCGGCACCGTTGTGACGATGGGCGATGATGACAGCCAGGGACCGTTTGACATCGGGTTCACGATTTCCTATTACGGGAACAGCTATACCCAGATGCACATTAATTCCAACGGTTCGATCAGCCCCACGGACACGGGGACGGACAACATCTACAATCCCATCGTGGCCGCATGCCTTCCCAGCACGCGCGTACCGAACAATATGATGTATGGATTCTGGAGTGACCTGGACCCTTCCCCCACCGGTGGCGGAAGCATCCGGTACCGTTCGGACGTTGCGGCGGGCCGGTTTATTGTGGCGTGGGAAAATGTGCCCATGTGGATGCCTTCCGGGCCGGCCGGTTCGTACACGTTTCAGATTGTGATCCGCACCGACGGCACGATCCTTTATAACTTCGGGACGCTGACGGGACCGGACAGTTGCTTTGTGGGCATCGAGAACGCGACGGGCACGCAGGCGGTTCAGCTCTGGTGCTGCAACCAGCAGATCGGCACGCGGCCTGTCTCCAATTCGGCGGTGAAATTCTCCCAACCGGCAGGCGTTCCGAATCCGGTAACCGGCCTTGCGGGCAGCTATGTGGCACCGGACGTCATCCTGACCTGGACAGATCCGGATCACGATACGAACGGCAATCTGCTTACTCCGGACAGCATTCTGATCTTCCGCAGCAATACGCAGCCGGCTTCTCAGATCGGTCATGTCGGCGCCGGTGTGCAGACGATTACATTGTCCGGCCAGCCGGACGGCCATTACACGTATTTTGCCGTCGCGAAGGCCAATGCCTTTTTGAGCGCTCCGGCGAGCGTCGCGGTGGCAGTGGGCGCGACCCCGTGGCGTGAGACCGGTTACGACTGGGTGGACATCACCAGCGACGGCACGATTGCCGCGCAGGCGGACGACATCAACACCGGCCCCTACGATCTCGGTTTCACGTTCAACTATTACGATACGCCTTTCACGCAGATTCGCGTCGGCTCCAACGGCTATATCACCTTCGGTGATGCGTCCGTTATCCTTAGCCCGCCCTGTGTGCCCAACACCGGCGTGCCGAACGGCGTGGTGTATGTCTTCGGAAGAGATCTGTTTCCTACCGCGGGCCAGTGCAAGTATTACGCGGATGCGGTCAACCAGCGCTTCATCGTGAGCTGGGACAACTGCCCGGCTTTCGGCGGCAGCCCCTTCTACAATTTCCAGATCATCCTGACCAGCAGCGGCAGCATCACCATGAACTACGGCGCGATGGGCAATACCTCGGGCGTCGTGGGTCTGGAGAATCTGGACGGCAGCGACGGTTATGGCCTGTGGTGCAATACGGCAGGTGACTTTACGCCTGGCGGCAACAATGCCGTAGAGTTCTGGGGCGGCCCGCTGGTATACGCGACCGTTACGGGACATGTGACGCTGGATGGCGGCAACGGCAATGTGACCGCTGTCAACGTGGTTGCGGGCGGTGCGGGTAACCCGTCCGTTCACCCGGCTGCGAACGGTGATTATACGCTGCCGAATGTGCAGATCGGCAACAACCGCCGCGTCACGGCGACCCTCGCCGGCTACATTGACGGATCGACGGTGTTCAACCTTGACGAGAGTGGCCATACCGGCGCCGACCTGACGCTGCGCCGCAGCAATCCGCCGGCTCCGACAGGCCTGACGAGCACGGTGTTGACGGCCGAGCGCAAAGACAGTCTGCATTGGACGGCCTCCACCGATCTGCTGGTGGACGAATACAAGCTGTACCGTAAACTGTCAACGGATGCCACGTTTACTCTCCGTCAGACCATCCTGGGCCGCACGACGGTTTTCATCAAGGACACGTTTGAGACCGATGGCGTGTACAACTTTGTACTGACGGCGGTAGACACCAACATGCTGGCTCCGCCGTGGGTGGAGTCGGCGTATTCGGATAGCGTCACCAGTCCGTTCGGGCATCTGGCCCCGATCAACCTGACGGCGAACGGCGTGTTCGATGACCGGATCCGCCTGTCATGGAATGCGCCCACGACGCTGGCCGAGTCCCATCTGTCTTATGACGATGGCTTGAATGACGTGGACGGCATCGGATGGTGGGGCGGTACTCCTTCTTACGGCTGGATGGTGGCCCATTACCAGGGCAACGGTCCGCTGACGGTAAAGGGTGTACGGGCCTTTTTGACGCAGAATGCCACGCTGGGCGCTCCGCTGCAGGTGGGTGTGTTTGCCGACGATGGCACGGGGCATCCGGCGCATACTCCGCTGTATGTGCTTGGCGCCGCGGTGGAAGCGCCGCTGAATACCGTGCACGAGTGGACGCTGGATATTCCGGTGACCGTGGAGAACGGCTCCTTCTTTGTGGGAATCCGCCAGATGAGCGACCGTTCGCTCTGTCTGGGCGGCGACAACACGACGCCGTTCATCACCAATACCTTCTTCTACAACTTCGATGGCGCCGCGTGGAACACCTGGGAGCCGGCACTGTTGTCGCTTCCGATGCTCTCGGCCCACGTTGAGGCCGCCAAAGAGGTGGCTGCCGCTTCACACGCGCTGGTCTCCTCGATGCTGGTACGCCGCGCCGCGCCGCAGAACGGTTTCCTCGGCAAGACGCCCGCAAAGATTCAGGCTCTGACGGCTCCCGCGACGACTCAGACAATAACGCTGGGCGCGGATCAGAACAATGTCAAGCCGGGAATCTATTCGACGACTCCGGAAGAAAACGGCACGCGCACGGGCTTACAGGCTTGGCAGACCGCCCAGCGGTTGAACTCGGCGGTGGCACCGCATGCACCGACGGTGCTGGCAACCGAGTCGGCGTCCCGCGGACGCGGTGGCCGCGCACTGGATGACATCGTCAGCTACGTGATCTTCCGCGACGGCGCCCCCGATTCGATTGGCTCGACGCTGCCCAGCGTTCTGACCTATGACAACACCGGCGTGGTCGAGAATCAGAATCATACCTATGTTGTAAAAGCACGCTATGATGACGGCCTGTTGTCTCCGTCGTCGAACGCTGTGACCGCGATGTGCAACATGGCTCCGGGCGCTCCGACGGGCGTTACCGTTACCGCGGTGGGTCAGACGCAGATGCGCATCGCGTGGACGGACCCGGTAGTGAATGCCGATGGGACGCCGTGCACGGATCTGGCCGGCTTGCGCGTTTACCGTGACGGCACATTGATCACGGCGACCCCTGTGGCTCCGGGAGTGCATCAGTACACGGACACACCGCCCGATCCGACGATAATTTATACCTGGTCGGTGAAAGCGATTGACGAGGTACCCAATGAAGGGGCGGGTGCGGATGGTTCCGGTTCGGTAATCAGTCCGTGGCATACGGTGGATTTGCAGTGGGTGGACATCACCACCAACGGCACCGTGGCCGCGCAGAGCGACGACATTGTTACCGGCCCGTACGATCTGGGCTTCAGCTTCCCCTATTACGGCCAGACCTACACATCGGTGATGGTGGGTTCCAATGGCTACATTACCTTTGGCGACCAGAGTGTAACGCTGTATCCGCCGTGCCCACCGAATACGGGTATACCTAACGGCGTGGTGTATGTCTTCGGAACGGACTTGTTTCCGACCGCGGGGCAATGCAAGTACTACGCGGATGCGGCAGGCCAACGGTTCATCGTGAGTTGGGATAACTGCCCGCATTTCGGCGGCAGTCCGATATTCAACTTCCAGGTGATTCTGGATGCGAACGGTGGCGTGACGCTCAACTACGGTACAATGGGCGGCACCGACGCCGTGATTGGTGTTGAGAATGCGGATGGATCCGACGGTGTCAGCCTGCGGTGCACAAACGCCGGGCCGTTTACGCCGGGCAATAATGCCGTGCAGTTCTGGGGCGGTCCGCGTCAGGCGATTGACGGCACGATCCGCCATCTGGGCGGCACCAATCCCCTCCTCGAAAATGCCCGCGTGTGGGTGACCGGTTTGCCCGATACGATGCTGACCGATGCCAATGGCCATTATCAGATGCCGGTGGATCCGGGAACATACACGGTGCATTACCAGCACGCCACGCATTGCGATTCGGTGCGCACTGGCGTCGTGGTGGAAGCGAATGTGAATTCTACCATCAACATGTCGTTGCATTCGCCGAATGCCACACTCTCGGCCAGTTCGCTGACGTTTGTGGTGCGCCGCTTCCAGACGCAGCCGCAGACCTTCACGATTACCAATGTAAACGGCACCTGCCCGCTGAGTTATCAGGTGCTGGACAGTGTCACCTGGATCACGAGCGATCCGGCCAGTGGTACGTTGGATCCGAACCAGAGCGTGACCGTTACGGTGACAGCATCGCCGGGTACCATGCAGCCGAATGAGTACCACACCACGATGCGGGTGCTGTGCAACGCGCCGGGCAGCCCGTTCCTGCTTCAGGTGGATATGAACGTGCTGTCGGTGGATCAGCTCCCCGGCCTGCTGCCGACGGAGTTTGCCCTGCATGCCAACTATCCGAATCCCTTCAACCCGACGACGCTGCTGCCATTTGATGTGCCGCAGAACAGTCAGGTGGCTATCATCGTCTACAATGTGATGGGGCAGGAAGTGGCGACGCTGGTCAACGGCAAGTACGCCGCGGGCCGGTATCAGGTCAGCTTCGATGCCGGAAATCTTCCTTCGGGTCTTTACCTTGTGAAGATGACGGCGGGCAATTACACCGCCATGAACAAGATGATGCTGCTGAAGTAACCCCCATCCCTAACCCTTCCCCCACTAAAGTAGGGGAAGGGGACAAGGCGGAAGGATGAAGGTCAAACTAAGTCCCGATGCCTTTTCAACCTCGAACAACGCACAGGCTCCCCATTTTTGGGGAGCCTGTGTGCTCAGTGGGGACACATTGCGTCGGGGATGATTACAGCAGAAGCGGACCTGTTGCAGCGGGTCCGCTTCTGCTTTGTGTTTGCGCATTGGCCACGGGATCCGGCAGAATCCCGTTGTCACTCAGAACCGGACGAGTTGTTCTTCCTGCGCATCGAGGGGAATAGGCTGTTGGCGTGTTACGACAGGGCTCACGCGCGGTTTGGATCCGCCACTTGCGCGTCGTTGATCCGGACGGACAGATGCTGTGGCGTGGTGCATGTGTCGTGCCGAGTGTTTGGCGCTGCCGTTGACGATAGCGGTCAATTCAGCCACCGACGCTTGCAGATTTTCGGCCTGGCCTGCGGCTTCTTCGGACGCGGAGGCGGCCTCTTCGGCGTTGGCCGAGTTCTGCTGCGTTACCGCATTCATCTGCGTCACCGCCACATTGATCTGTTCGATCCCCTTGGACTGTTCATCCGATGCCGCCGCGACTTCATTGGCCAGATTCGTCACCTTGTCCGCCGCCGCCACCGTCTGACCCAGCGTGGTTTTGAGCCCGTCCACGATCTGCACCCCGCCGTTAACCCGGTTCACGTTTTCTTCGATCAGCGATCCGGTGTTCTTGGCCGCTTCGGCAGCACGCATGGCCAGGTTCCGTACTTCTTCAGCGACGACGGCGAAACCCTTCCCTGCTTCCCCGGCACGGGCCGCTTCCACCGCCGCATTCAGCGCCAGCAGGTTGGTCTGGAAGGCGATCTCGTCGATGGTCTTGACGATCTTGCTGGTCTGATCGCTGGCGCTCTTGATGTCCTTCATCGCCTGATCCATCGCATTGGCGCCCTCGGCGGACTTGCTCATCATGCTCTTGGTTTCGCCGGCCAGCGAGGCCGCCGACTTGGCGTTATCGGCATTCTGTTTGGTCATCGAGGCCAGCTCCTCGAGGCTGCTGCTGCTCTCTTCAATCGCCGCCGCCTGCTCCTGCGACCCTTGGGCCACCCCCTGCGCCGCCGACGAGACCTGCGAGGCCGCCGACGCGATCTGCGAGGCCCCCTCCGCCGATTCGGCCACGATCCGGTTCAGCTTGCGGGTTATATTCAAACTGAGGAAGATGCCGAAGGCAAGGGCCGTAATGACTCCCACCATGCTCAGAATGAGGGACAGCGTTATCGCGCGATTTTTCGCTGTGTCCGCCGCCGTATTTGCATCCGTAGCAGCCTTAGCGTTTATGTCCAGCAAGGCCCGGATCTGATCCGTTGCCTGACGGGCTGATGCTTTCATGCCCCCTTTGGAAAGCTCGGCCATTTGGGCAAAGTCGGCATCTTCTAATTTGGGATTTTTTTCACTTAAAGAGACGAGCGCAACCTGATGGAAGACATTCCAGTCTTTGCGATAGCGCTCGAAAGTCGCGGCAAATTCTTTCCACTTTGCGGCTTCCTCCGCTGTATGGGAGAGCGGCTCATAAAGCTTCTGACCTTCATCAATATCTTTCCAGGCGCTTGCTACGCGATCCACGTATTGTGCGCGGGTGTCGTGGTCGAAGCGGTCGTTCTGTACCATGTATACATTGAGGCGCACGCGGTTGAGTCCGGCTTCCATCGCAGAGAGCCCGATGTAGCTGGGCACCCGGTTGTCGCCCAATTCGTCCAGTCCGCGACCGACGCGTGCCAGGCCGAAGTATCCGGCATACCCGACGATGGCAAGAAGGGTTGCGACAATGCAGAAGGATCCGATCAATTTCGTTTTCAGAGACAAGTTGGCAAACATCGACGAGATTCCTATGTTGATTATTCGGTAGGCGGCGGCAGTTGCCGCTGGTGCAATGTCCGGTGCAGATGATTACTCGGAGATGGCAAAGTTCCGGCCGGTTTCCGTCAGCACCTTGCTGATTTCAAGCAATATTTTGACGCGACCTTTCGTTTTGGCCATGCCGAGGAGATGGTCGTTCTGAATGGCTACTCCCACGTTGGGAGCATCCTCGATCTCGTCGCCGTGAATGTCCAGCACCTCCGAGACCTGGTCTACTCTCACGCCGATCAAATTGCCTTGCACGTCCACCACGATGATGCACGTTTCCGCCGTCTGCTCCGTGCCCTCCATCCCGAACTTCAACCGCAAGTCGATCACCGGGATCACCTTCCCCCGCAGATTGATCACCCCTTTGACATAGGGAGGCATTCCCGGCACCGCCGTCGTGCTCATGCTTCCGATAATCTCCCGCACCTTCAAAATCTCCAACCCATACTCTTCATTCGCGAGCACGAATGTAAGATATTTGCCTGCCCGGGAATCGGACGCCGCCGATGCGTCCAGCCGGGACCGTTGTTGTGCCATGGCACTCATGCGTTTCTCGCTTTAGTTTGTATCCGTATCCAAGTACAGAGGTCGAGAAGGCAATGTTCAGAACGCAAAAAGGCACAGTCCTAAGATCCCTGAATGGATCCGTAGACTGTGCCTCCAACTGGTAAGTCTGGATACTTACCCGGTAAGGCTCTCCGCCTGATTGCGAAGGTTACGGGAAAGTGTCGAGCAAGGAGTGTACCACTACAACTCTTGTGGCCTCGACGGCACCGGACGCTCCTCCGTCAGCAGGTGTTCGAACCGCTTGCGCAAATCCGCAATTTCTTTGGATTTGAAGGAGCCTTTCGGCTCCCGCAAAGCGGTGACGGCCTGCTCCATCATAAGTTCGAATCTCTGTTTCACGGGGCAGCGGACGGTGCGGCAGACCTCGGCATTGTTGACATCCGGATAGGCAAAATCGAGCAGCCGTTTGAGTTCTCCCGTGGCGTCGATCATGTTGCGAAATGTCATCGACACATAGCCGCGCAGGTCCCGGCATCACGTACGACCTCTGTCCATAGGGCTAACGATCTAAGGTTGTACGTACTTTCGAAACTAAGAAGGCGGGACCAAAGGGTTTCTGGAGCAGTTCAAGTTCCAACTCCGATGTACCCTCTGGAATAACGTCGGCCGTGTAGCCGGACATAAGCAGAATTTTCGAGGTGGGCCAGAGTTGCCGGATCTTTCCGGCGAGTTCCACGCCGTTCAGTCCCGGCAAAATGACATCCGTGAGTACCAGATCAGCGGGACCGGACATGTGGGGAATGGCCGCAAAAGCCTCCTCGGCGCTGCCGACGGCCATGACGCGATAGCCATATCCTTCGAGGGCACGCGTCAGCACTTTCCGGACGGTGGCGCTGTCTTCGATCAGCAGAATGAACTCGGAGCCGCCCAGGCGCCGTTCCATAACCGGTTGAGCTTCCGATGCCGCTACCGCTTCCATCGCCGCGGGCAAATAAATGTTGAACGTTGTCCCCAGCCCTTCCTCACTTTCGACGAGGATGTGGCCGCCGCTCTGTTTGACGATGCCGTACACCGTGGCCAGGCCAAGCCCGGTGCCTTCGCCCAGCGGTTTGGTGGTGAAGAACGGTTCAAAGATCCGGGCCTGAATCTCCGGACTTATGCCAATGCCGGTGTCCGTCACAGACAGCAGCACATACGGTCCGGGAGTCATTTCCGGATGGGAGCGGACAAAGCCGGAGTCCAGCGTGACATTCAGCGTTTCGATGGTGACGGCGCCTCCGCGGGGCATTGCATCGCGCGCGTTTACGGCAAGGTTGGCGATCACCTGTTCGATTTGACCGGGGTCGGCCTTGACGTTCCACAAGTCGTCCGCGGAAGATGTTTCGAGATGGATGTTCTCGCCGATAATCCTCTTCAGCATGCGATCCATGCTCGACACGATATGGTTCAGATCGAGAATCACCGGAGCCATGATCTGGCGGCGGCTGAAGGCGAGCAGTTGCCTCGTCAAATTGGCGGCGCGCTGGGCAGTCCGGGCAATCTCCTCGATTTCGGGGCGGAGGGGATCTCCGTCGCGAAGTTGCAGGAGCGCCAACTCGGTATGGCCGGTAATCACCGTCAGCAGGTTGTTAAAATCGTGCGCCACGCCTCCGGCCAGCCGGCCGACAGCTTCCATCTTTTGCGATTGCCGGAGCTGCTGGGTCAGGACGGCACGCGCCTCCTCGGAGGCCAGCTTTTCGGAAATGTCGTCGAAGACCACCAGCACCGCCGGGCGGTCGCCGAACACCACGGACATGCCGGTGACCTGGGCGGCAAAGCTCTCGCCATTTTTGCGCAGCAGGGTCTCCCGTTCGAGTTCCGCCAACTGGCCCGAAGAGATGGCCGCCAGCACCCGTTTCATGACTCTGGGGCGGTCGTCCGGATGGACCAGATCCAGCACGCGAGTTCCGATGAGCTGTTCCGGCGAAGCGACGCCAAAGGACTGTGCACTCTTGTGATTGGCGAGCAGGATGATGCCATCGCGGTGGACCAGAATGCTCACCGGCAGAAAATCGATCAGTGTCCGGTACTGCCGCTCGCTTTCGCTTAACGCATGGGCGGCACGGAGCTGTTCGGTAATATCCTGGACGACCCCGTAGAGGTAGGCCTTTCCATCCAGATTCAGCCGGGTGACCGAAAGCTGCACATCGATAATTTCGCCGCTCTTCAATCTGCTGCGGCTTCTGAAACCGGTCACGAATCCCTTCGATTCCAGTTCGTGAAGCAAGCGGGCGCGATCGGAGTAGTTTTCCCAGACATTCAATTCTGCGGAGCTTCGGCCAATGCACTCCTCCCGCGCATAGCCGTAGAGGGCTTCGTAGGCACTATTCACTTCCACCATCACGCCATCGTTCATGGTCAACAGATAGCAGGGGTTCGGGTTGCTCATGAAGGCGACGCGGAACTTTTCTTCGCTCTTCCGCCGCTCGTCCTCCGCTCGCACGCGCTCGGTGATATCATGGATCACCATGCTGGTTTTCGTCAGGCCATCGGTGTCCGTAAAGATGCCGGAGGCTACCTCACAGGGGAAGGTGCTGCCGTCTTTGCGGCGGAACGTGAGTTCGGCCCGCAACCGGCCTTTCCGGGTGCGCTCCTCGAGCGCCACGGTGAGTGCGTCGTCGGCGACCACAAGTTCATCGCGTCCGGCTGCGATGATCTCCGCTTCGGTCATACCCAGCAAGCGGCAGGCCTGGGGATTGGCGGTAAGAATCGTGCCGTCGGGTTTCGTCAGCAGAATTCCGTCGAGGCTGTTCTCATACAGCGTACGGTACCGCAACTCGCTGCGTTCCAGTTTTTGCTCCGCCCGCTTGCGCTCGGTGATATCCATACAGATACCGCTCATGCGAACCGGTTGCCTCTGATCATCGTACACCGCAAGGCCCAGGGCATGGATCCAGCGGACCTGCCCGTCGGGCCAGACGACTTGATATTCAGCGTCGAGGGAGCGGTGCTCGCGGAGCGCATCCTCAATTCGCATGCGGGCGGGTTCGCGGTCCTCCGGGCGCAGC
This sequence comes from bacterium, assembly GCA_036504735.1. Classification (NCBI taxonomy): domain Bacteria; species bacterium. The sequence goes on along the minus strand of DASXUQ010000009.1, from coordinate 64,756 downwards.
GCCGCATCCCACTTTGCGAAGGAAGCCTCTGCCACGGAGGGATCGAGGCCGAAGATCCTGAACAATTGCGGCGACCAGACCAGTGTGTCCGACGCAACATCCCAATCCCACGTTCCGGCGGCGGAAGCTTTCAGGACAAGATCGAGCCGTTCGGCGGACTCCCGCAGTGCGGCTTCAACGCGGCGCTGCTCGAGAATCTTGTGCAGCTCATTGGCGACCAGTTGAATGTGGTTGACATCGTGTTCGTCATAGCAGGCCGCCTTGTTTCCCACACCGAAGATGATTTTTACCTTGCCGTTATCCAGTACGGGGATGGTCATGAACCGCGTGACGGGCGCGTGCCCTTCAGGAAGCCCTTTCTGGTTCGGAGAATTGGGAAAATCATTATAGACGACAGGCTGCTGCGTGCGCACGCAATCGGCCCAGTTGCCGGCCTTTTCGATGGGGTAATGGGAATCGTAGACGGCGGTACATCCTTCCAGCGCACTCTTATTCCACAGGGTAAGGTTGATCTCCTGCTGATCATCGGAGACCAGATGAAGATACCCGATGGTGCTGTTGGTGAGCATTACCGCTTCGTCGAGGGCATAGCCATAGAGTTCCCGCTCGGTCAGCCGGGACGACTTCTCGTGGAGTTCCAGCAGAAATCCGGACCGTTTGGCCTCCTTTTCGAGCCGTGCGGCGGCCCGTTTTTGCTCGGTCAAGTCCTGAGCATAGATGGTGACCCCGGCAACGGCTCCGTTCGTGTCCCGAACCGGATTATGAACGATCATAAAATAGCGGCGTTCGAAGGCTTCGTCGCCGGCATAGTGTTCGACGACTACAGATTCTCCGAGCAGAGCGCGATCGATGTTGGATTTTGCGGTGGCGCGTTCTTCGGGAAGCGTATGGTAATCCAGGATATTGGCGCCGATTTCAATCCTCGTACCGAAGAGCGCCTTCATCGCCCGGGCATGGGCCGCGTTATAAGCGGTATAGCAATAGCTCCGGTCTATGGCAAAGATCGGCTGATCAGAGCTTTCGAGGATAGCGCTCAGGGTTGCCTGGTGCAGTTCAGGCAGGTCGCTCTCGGGGCTGCGGTGCATGGGTTCGGTTGTCTGGTTCGTTGCGGTGTGTAGTTCCGCGGAAGGGACTTTAGGCCGTCTTACTGCGCCCTTTTTCTTGTCAGTCGCCATAATTACGTCCGGAGACAGCGCACGGGCTGCCAGTTTAGGGTCACCATAATGACATAATGGTAATATCCCTCCAGTATAGGGGTTCCTGCATTCTCACACAAGTAAATTGAGCAAGTGATAATACAGGGGAGCACATCGCAAGTCATGAATAAACATAACGATCAGTAGATCCAATATTCTGTTATTTGAGATTTTATGAGGCGGAGACCTCTCCGGCAGCGGGCGGAATGCCATGAGATCCTAAAATCGTCCTGTAGACGCATATTTACAGTTGGCCGCGCAAGGCTTCGAGACGTTGTGCCATAAAATCCTGATACGACCACGGGGCAAATCACAGTTTGGGCGTTGGGCCTAAACACAGAGCGGGCGACCTTGAAGGGTCGCCCGCTTTGTGTTCGATAGAGAAACGGTTACCTGCGTTTGACAGGAGCGTCGAGCAGACGCTCAAGCTCGGCGGCGCGGATGCCCAATGAATCCTGCCTTGCGGACAATCCTTTAAGCAGCAGTCGTCCGGTTTCAAGGTCGCCGTTCAGGAGCGTAGCCAGGGCAAGATAATAGTGTGGCAGCGGATTGCGGCTGCCGGAAAGGGAATCGGCCTTGGTCAGCGCTTGGGCGGCTGCCGCCCACTGGCTCAGTTGCAGGTGCGAGATGCCCAGATTGAACCAGACGCTGCTGTCGGCGGGCTGCTCGCGCGCCGCTTCTGCGAATGCGGGAATGGCGGCGGCATAGTCCCCGTGGCGGTACGCAGCCATTCCTGCAAGAACAGGATGTGGCCGGGCTGTATCCGGAGCCGCACTTTCATGGCTCTTCCGTACATGCTTCTCGCCGGAAGGATCCACCTTGAATCCCGGTTGCTTGGATAACATCTGCTGCATGGACGTCGAGGCAGCGCGCTCTTGCATCAGGGGTGGATTTGCAATGAGGGCCAGCGCCCGGTTCTGAACCGCAGGCGGCAAAGGCGTTTCGTGGCTCTGGCCGGCTGCAAACCGCATCTGTTTGGAGGAGACGTCGATCTTGACCGGCGGAGACTGGTAGGTGATGTCCTGCTGTGGCACCGCAGATTCCGGCGGCGCAGAAACGCTTTGAGGGGGCAGCACCCGCACTTCGGAGCGCAGCTCGGAAGTTGAATGGCCTGCGCGCATGGCGCGCGGTTCGGGCAGCGCCGGCACGGCTTGCTTCGCCACATCCGGACTGAGACTTCTCTGCTGGGGCATCACCTGATCCGCCAGCGGCGCGGTCTCCGGTACGGGTGGCGCAATGCGCTCAATAGTCTTCTCTTCTGCCTGTGGTTGGGAAGGCTGAGACTCGGGCTTTGCTTCTTCCAGTGCACGAAGTTGATGAGTGTCCCCCGAGTGGGTCCGGGGCGCTGAGGGAGTGCCGAGCTGGGGAGGACGCGTCGTATGCAAAATAAGAATGACCGCGACCGCGGCGGTCACGACCGGGCCATAGACCCACGGATTCAGCACGGCATCGATGAATTGTTTCCATCGTGTGGGCAAGGAAATCGCGCGTCGGCGCTCAGGCTCTGCGGCCTCGCGCAACTTGGCAAACAGAGTATCATAATCTTCGCCGGAGGCTTTCATCTGCTCCACGAGATCCGAACGATGCTCTTTCAGCGCGGCAAAGGCTTCGAATCCCGCCGCCAGTTCGGTGCGGCAGTAGGCGCACTCCATCAGGTGGTCTTCAAACGCTGCCGCGTCCTCCGCAGCAAGGGTTCCCAATCCGTAGGGGAAGAGCCGTTCGCCCAGTTCGGGATTTACGCACTGCAATTGCCGGATGTCGTTCTTCATTCGGCTGCTCCCATCCGCGCGAAGAGTTTGCGGCGGCAATCGTGCGTGCGCTTGTCAAAGGCGCTGCGCTGCAAGCCCGGTTCAATCTGCCGGTACTGCTCCCAGATATCCTGCATGCGCAGTCCTTCGAGCACGCCCGCAAAGACGGCCCGGCAGAAATCACTGAGCCCACGGATAGCCACGCGCATACGCTCCACGGTTTCCTTGCGATCATATTGGACGGCCAGATCATCCTCCGGATCCGGAGGCTCCACAATTCGGTCCTCTCCCTCCCGTCCGGGAAGTCCAAAGGCTTCGGTAAAAGAGCGCTCCCGGTTCCGGTAAGCCTTTTGGAATTCATTGCCGATTTTCTGCCGGAGAATCCACAGCGCGAAGGCCATGGGAGTCCGGTCTATTTCCTGAAGCTTGTCGCAAAATGTCATCAAGGCATCCTGCACCAAGTCCTCGCGGTCGGCCTCCGGCCACCGTCCCAACCGATATTTGACCACGAGCTGAAGTCTTACCCTGGCCTCTTCGCACAAAAGGCCAAGGCTCGCCGCATCGCCCGCTTTTGCCTGGGCGAGGTGCCGGGCCAGATCCTGTTCACTCATCATTGCGGCGGCGTCCTCTCGAGGTTCATGCTACAATGTAATGATCCGGACCTTGGCTGTCAATAGAACGCGATGGCAACAGGTAAAGATCCTATTTCCATCGTTTTACGATTTTTCGGTTGCTCTTTTAGGGACGCGGTAAGAAAACAGGATCAGTTCAAATCACTGGGTTGAACCGGAAGGCAACCAGCCTTGACGCCTTGGAACGCAACCTCATCATTGCATTGAAAGGGACCCGCCATGTCACCGCGCATCAAATTCTTAGCCATGATCTTTCTAATGGGGTGGGCCGCCTCACGCGCCCTCGGGCAGATGGCGCTTCCAATACGTGGGGACTACGGGTGGGAGTGCTGGTCGGTACGCGAGCGCACCGTGGATATGCAGGTGCAGGATCAGGTGGCATCGGTTACGGTGACGGATGCGGTGACCAATCCCAGTGACCATGATGTGGAAGTGGAATATGTGTTTCCGCTGCCCGCCGATGCGGCGGTGGATCAGTTTACATTGGTGGTGGATGGCCGGGAATTGACCGGGCGGATGCTGGATGCTCAGGAGGCGAGACAGGTCTACAATGACATTGTCCGCCGCAGGCGCGATCCCGGTCTGCTTGAATATGCAGGCTATGGCTTCTACCGCTCCAGCGCATTTCCGCTGGGAGCGCACCAGGCGGCGCTCCTTGTGGTGCATTACACCGCCACCTGCAAAAAGGATGGCGACGTGGTAGAACTATGGTACCCTATGACCACGGGCCGGTTCGGAGCGGAACCGGTGGGCCGCTTCCGGGTGTCGGCGGACATCCGGTCGGCGGCGGATATTGTGAATGTGTACTCTCCCACGATGGATCTGGATGTGGACCGCCGCGGCCCGAACCGTGTGGTCGTAAGCTATGCGGCCAAGCAGTACCGTCCGCAGTCCGACCTGCAGCTCTTCTACGAGACGTCACACGATCAGGTGGGCGCGACGCTGCTGACCTATTGGCCGGATCACTCCAAAGATGGCTACTATTTCCTGATGGTGAGCCCCAATCCGCGCGCCGAGGCCGGCACCGCCCTGGCCAAGGACATCATTGTGGTATTGGACCGCAGCGGTTCGATGGGCGGTGAAAAGATTCGACAGGCGCGCGACGCCGCGCGGTTCATTCTGCGCAATCTCAATTCCCGCGACCGTTTCAACTTCATTACCTACAATGACAGCCCGGCACCCTGCTTCAATTCGCTGCAGACGGCCTCGCGGCAGAATATCGAACGGGCGATGGACAGGCTGGACCGGGTGGAAGCGTCGGGCGGCACAAACATCTACCGTGCCCTTGATGATGCCATGACGCAGTTTCCCCATAACCGGTTCGATGGTGAGCGCGGAAGCAAGCGTCCGGCGTTCATTATCTTCTTGACCGATGGTCTGCCTACGGTGGGCAACACCGATGAGACGGCCATTCTGGAGAACACCTCCCGCGCCAATCAGGCGGGCGTGCGGCTGTTTTCCTTCGGCGTCGGCTATGATGTCAACGTGCGGCTGCTGGACAATCTGGTCAATCAAAATCATGGCCGCAGCGATTATGTAAAGCCGAATGAATCCATCGAAGCGAAAGTATCCGCGCTCTACAAGCGGATCAAGAATCCGTTCATGACCAATGTCTCCGTGGCGCTGGATGGATTCGGCACCGGTGACGACAGCCCCGCTGAACTGGGCGATCTCTTCGAAGGAGATCAGTTGATTCGGGCGGGAAGGATTTATCCGAACAGCGACAAGGCCTACGACCTGATGCAGGCGCGTGACTGTCCGGCGATGCTGACGGTGTCGGGCATGTTCGGCGGGGAGCACCGTAGTTTCGAGTATCCGATTGCCCTCGATGCGAACGGCGAATCTTCCTCCCACCGGTTTGTGGAGAAGCTCTGGGCAACGCGGCGCATCGGCCAATTGCTTGAAGAGATCCGGCTCCGGGGCCGCGCGGAAGAGACCGTCGATGAACTGATCCGGCTCAGCAAACAGTACGGGATAGTCACGCCGTACACGAGTTACCTTGCGGATGAACGGCAATATGACTTGTCCTCCCAGGAAGTGCGTAGGCAAGTGTCCTCCAAGGCCTTGACGAGGAGTCATTCCGTCACCGGCCCGCAGGCTCAAATGGATGCCGCCGCCAGCACAGAGGCGCTGATCTCGAAAAGTCCGGGATTCAAGGTGGATACCGAAGGCCACGCGATGCGGCTGGGCGCATCCAGTCAAACCCAGTATGAGCGCGGGGGGAGCGACGCCATCACCACCATCCGCATCGCCGGCAACGAGACCCTGTACAAGCACGGTGACATTTGGGTGACCGCTTCAGTCGGCGACCGCGATCCGGTGAAGGACCGCAGCAAATTTAAAATCATTCAGCGGTTCTCCGAAGAGTATTTTGCTCTCACCCGCGAGAACACCGCAGAAGAAAACAAGGTTCTGGCTTCCCAGAAGCCGAGCGAGAAACTGGCGATCCTGCTTCGTGGCACGGCTTACCTGATCGAGTAACAACCGCACACCCTGACGTTCTCGTGATCGCCGGCACAGGCTCCTCCGTAAGGGGGAGCCTGTTTCTCTTCCGAGATGAAGCTGCCTCTCGGCATTTCGCCGCAGAGAACAAGATGAGACAGGAGAGCATCAGTAAGGAGGCTCGCCGCTGCTCAGAAAGTTCGAAAACTTGCAAGAAAAGATGTTGGGGGTGAATTGCATTTGCCCGTCTATAAAGTTAGGTTGTAGACCTGAACTCCAGGAACGCAACGCGATGTGAACATTACCTATTTATCTGCTTAAATGGAGTACCCCTTACGCATGAAATTACGTGTTCTCATTTTAGGAGCGGGTTTCGGTGGACTCGAAATCAGCACCATCCTGTCCGAGACGCTCACCGACAGCCTTGACCTTACGCTGATCGACAAGAGTGACTGCTTCGTCTTCGGCTTTTCCAAGCTCGACGTGATGTTTGGCCGCAAGACGCCGGATTCGGTGCGGCTTGCCTACCGCAGTATTCTGAAACCCGGAGTGCGCTTTCTGCGGGAGACCATCACCGCCATCGACCCTGAAACCCGGCGCGTCACCACCCGGAAGGGAAGCTACGAGGCCGATATTCTGGTGGTGGCGCTGGGCGCAGATTACGATTTTGGAGCGACACCGGGGCTGACGGAGGGAGGCAATGAATTCTACTCTTTTGCGGGCGCGGAGCGGCTGCGGGAGGTGCTGCCCACCTTCTCGAGAGGACACGCGATTGTGGGCGTTGCGGCGGCGCCGTTCAAGTGTCCGCCGGCTCCCAGCGAAACCGCCCTGCTGCTGCACGACGACCTTGTAACGCGCGGAGTACGCGATGCCTGCCGGATCAGCCTGGTCATGCCGTTCGGCACACCGATTCCGCCTTCGCCCGACACGTCCAACGCTCTGCTTACGGCCTTTGCCGAGCGGGGAATCGGCTTCGTCCCGAACCGGTGTGTGGTGGAGCTTGACCCTGTACGGCGCGTGGCTGTTTTGGATGACCGAAGTGAGATGCCCTATGACTTGTTCCTCGGGGTTCCGAAGCACTGTGTCCCGCAGGTTGTTGTCCAGAGCGGCATGACCGAGGCCGGCTGGATTCCCGTCACCCCGAAAAACCTCAGGACGCGCTTTCCCGGCGTGTGGGCTGTGGGTGATGTCACCAGTGTCGGGACCACTCCTAAGGCGGGTGTGTTCGCCGAAAACGCGGCGCGGGTCGCTGCCGCATCGATTATTGCAGAGCTGCAAGGCGGCGAAGAACCGGCGGCCTATACAGGAGCGGGAACCTGCTATGTCGAGTTTGGCGGCGAGCGGGTCGGGCGCGTGGATGTGGATTTTCTCTCCGGGCCGTCACCCACAGGACGCTACACCGCGGCCTCGGTTGAGCTGGCCAAAGAGAAGCAGCAGTACGGAGCGAGCCGCCAGAGCCGCTGGTTCGAACATTAAGTTCTGTGTGAGGTAACCGGCACTCAATGGTTATCTCGAGGGTTGCACACCGCAGTCTATCAAAAACAAAAGCCCCCGGAAGGGGCTTCTGTTTGCTGCGAGGAAAGGCTGTATTGCAGAACTAATCGTTCTCCAATACTCTTTCCGGAATTGGGACTCGTGATGGGTGACCTTCTTTCCCTTGCTTTCGTGACTTCCGGGAGAAGAGCCGGCTGAAAGAAAAGTCATCGAGGATCGAATAGGCCACGGGAACGATGAACAGAGTGAGCAGGGTCGACGTCAGAAGTCCGCCGATCACGGCCTGCCCCATCGGCGAACGGAACTCGCTGCCTTCACCGAGGGCAAAGGCCACGGGCACCATGCCGAAGATCATGGCAAAGGTGGTCATGAGAATCGGCCGCAGTCGCGCTGCGCCGGCCTGAATCAGCGCCTCCGTGCGGGCCATGCCCCGTGACCGGAGAACATTGGCAAAGTCCACCAGCAAAATGCCGTTCTTGGTGACCAGACCCATCAGCATAATAATGCCGATCATCGACATCACCGAGAGCGCGCTGTGGAAGGCGATGAGGGCAAAGACGGCTCCGATGAGCGCCATGGGCAGGGAGAACATGATGGCGAAGGGATAGGAGAAGCTCTCGAACTGCGCGGCCAGCACAATGTAGACAAATACAATGGCGAGCACAAGGGCCATCAGAATGTTGGCGAACGCTTCCGCCTGCATTTCGCCCTGTCCGGTTACGCCAATCGCATAGCCCGGCGGAACATCCAGCTTCTTCGTTTCCTTGCCGATGCTTTTCAGAGCCTCACCCAGCAGAATTCCCGAAAGATTCGCCTCGACGCGAATCTCGCGCTGGCGGTCGTAGCGGTTAATACGGGACGGGCCGGACGCCGAACGAACGTCTGCAACAGCACTGACGGGAATCAGCGCCTTCTGATTGTTGCCCAGATCCTTGGAACTCTTGACGGTCAGATTGTTCACATCATCCAGCGAGGTGCGGTCGCTCTGACTCAGACGGATCCGGGTATCGAACTGCTCGTCGCCTTCCTGATACTGCGTGGCCACAAAGCCGTCCACCATTGCCCGCACACTGGACGCAATCAGGCCGACGTTTACGCCGAGATCGGAGGCCCGCTCGCGGTCGATGACGATCCGCAATTCCGGCTTGGAGGTTTCCAGACTGTTGGTGACGTCCACCGCCCCGGTGGTTCCGCGCACAATGCGTTCCACCTTATCGGCAAGCTTCGTCAACCGACCCAGATCATCGCCGCGCACGCTCATGGAGACCGGCTTGGTGCCACCGCCGGGGCCTTGGGTCGTGCCGAAGCTGATGGACGCTCCGGGAATGCTGCCCAGCGCGGTGCGGAGTTCATCCTGAATCTGCGCGACACCCTTGTCGCGCTCGTGTTTTTTCACGAGCTTGACAAGAATGGAGCCATTGGTGACGGGATCATTGCCCGCACCGATGGTCGTAAGGGTGGAGACGACTTCCTTACGGCTCGAGAGCAGGGTTTCGATCCGCGCGCAGATATCCGCGGTGCGAGCAAGCGAGCTGCCCGGCGCCGACTGAACCGTGACCGTCAGCTCGCTTTGATCGGAATTGGGAAAGAAGGCGGAACCGAGGAACCGCATAAAAAACATGCTGGCCACGAACACCGCAATGGAGCCGACGAGCACGGTCTTGCGATGCTGCAGCGACCAGGCAACGGCCCGCTGGTAGCGGTGGCTGAGCAGCTCGAAGAAGTGATTGAAATAGAACAGCGCCTTTTGCAGCAGGTTGCCGTCCTTCTTCAATTCTTCATCCTCCTTGTGAAGCCAGCGGGAGGCCAGCATGGGAGTGAGGGTGAAGGCGACGAAGAGCGAGACCAGCACGGACACCGAGACCGTGATGCCGAACTGAAAGAAGAAGCGGCCAATCAAGCCGGGAATGAACGCCACCGGCACAAATACGGCCACAATGGCAAAGGTGGTGGCCATGACCGCGAGTCCGATTTCGGAGGTTGCCGCCTTGGCCGCCTGCATGGGAGTTTCCCCCATTTGCATGTGCCGGTAAATGTTCTCGATGACCACAATCGCATCGTCAATCAAGAGTCCTACCGCCAGTGAGAGCGCCAACAGCGACATCATGTTCAGCGTAAAATGCAGCGCGGACATCACAATGAAGCTGGCGATGATCGAGGTCGGCAGAGCAATGGCGCTGATGATGGTGGCGCGTAGATTGGCCAGAAACAGGAAGACCACGACTACGGCGAGCAGACCGCCGTAGAAAATGTCGAACAGCACGTCGCCGACCATATCCCGGATGCGGGTGCTGTTGTCGCGGGCAATGCTGAGCGTGAGGTCGGACGGCAATTCCTTTTGAATGGCGGCGACCTGACGCTGCAGGGCTTCGGCGACACGCACGGTATTGCTGCCGGACTGCTTCAGGATGCTGAGACCGACCGCAATCTTTCCGTTTTGCCGCGTCAGGCTGGTCTGCTCTTTGACGCCGTCCACCACGCGGGCGACTTCGGACAGGTAGACCGGCTTGCCGCCGGGAGTCGCCACCACCACATGGTTGAAGTCTTCCACGCGGATGAACTTGCCCATCGTGCGCAGCAGAATCTGCCGCGATCCTTGGGTCAGATTTCCCGCCGGGACTTCCATGTTGGAACTGGTGACGCTCTGGATGACGTCCTGAATGGAGAGGTTATAGGCCTGCAAGCGGGCGGCATCCACCTCCACCTGAATCTCGCGTTCGGCGCCGCCTACCAGATCCACCCGACCGACACCCGGAACATTTTCCAGACGCTTCTTGATGACGTTCTTGGTGTAGGTGGTGATCTCTTTTTCGGAACGGTTTCCCGCCACCGTCAGGTTAAAGATCGGCGTACTGGCAGGATCAATCCGCTGCACCACCGGATCTTCGAGATCGTCCGGCAGATCGGAGCTGATGGCGGCAATCTTCTCGCGCACCTCCTGTGCCGCCTGGCGTCCGTCCACTTCCAGCTTGAACTGGACGACGATAATCGCGACGCCTTCCTGCGAGATGGATTGGATGTGATCAATACCGCCGATGGTATTGACTGCGTCCTCGATCTTCTTGGTCACATCGGTTTCGACTTGCTCCGGGCCGGCTCCGGGTAGTACGGCGGTGATAGTGACAAACGGGAAGTCGACGTCCGGATACTGATCAATATTCAGTTTAACATAGGAGAACAGGCCCAGCACAATGAGCGCCATGATCATCATCGTGGCGAAAACGGGGCGCTGAATCGAAACATCAGAAAGCTTCATAACGGGACCCGTTGACCCTATTTGGATGATCCGGCAATCGACACATAGGCGCTATCCTGCAGGTCGTTGGCGCCGACGACGACCACGGTGTCCCGCTCGGCAAGGCCGTTGACAATTTCGGTCTTCTCATCGTTGGCTACGCCCGAGGTCACAGACGTGCTGAACGCGCGCCCGTTGCGCACCGTAAAGACGCGGCCGGTCTCGCCCGTGCTCTGAATGGCGGCGGTGGGAATCGTAAGCACATTCTGGCGGGGCGCACGGTCATAAGTCACTTTGACATACATACCGGGGCGGAACCAGTGATCTTTGGTGTTGGGGAACATCGCGCGGACTTCAAAGGAACGCGAGCGGGTGTCCGCCGATTTGAAGAACTGAGTGATGGTTCCTTCGGTTACGATGTCGGGGCGCGAGTCGGCGAAAACCTTTACCTTTTGTCCGACCGCCAGATCGGCAACATCGGTTTCATTCAGGTTGAAGATGACTTTCATCCGCTCATTGCGGGCCACGGTGGCCAGCACCACGCCGGGATTGGCCAGATCGCCCACCGTCACATTAATCGCGGTTACGATCCCGGCGATGGGCGAGGACAGTTCCACCGTGCTGCGCGCACTTTCGAAATTCGCCTTGGCGATATCATAGGCGGTCTGCGTTCCGTCCAGAGCCTGCTGTGAAATCGCGCCTTCGGTAAACAGCGATTTCATCCGCTCGAGCGTCTTGGACGCATTGCTGAAGTTGGCCTCGGCCTGAAAATATTGAGAGGAAGATCCGCTCTTATCAAGGGTGATGCAGACCTGCCCCTGCGAGACATGGTCTCCGACCTGAAGCTTGATGGCGGTAACCCGCTCGGGAATTTTCGCCACCAGATTGGCCTGCTCTTCGCCTTCAAGGGATCCGGAATAGGTCTTTGTCAGCGACAGATTCTCGCGCTGTACGGTAGCGGTTTCGACCGGCACAAGCCGCGGGGCCGCCGCAGCGCCCTGGGCCGGAGAGGCTTTCCCTTTGCAGCCAAGACTCAGCAGCGCGGCGCCGATCATCAGCACGGCGGCCATCCGGCCACGGGAAAAAAATATAGTGAGCAAGGTTCTGTTCCTCGGTTTCATGCACAGATGGCTCATCGAAGGTTCCCCACGTAATATTGCCAGTCGGCCTTCGCCGTAAGATAATCGTAAATCGCCTGCGAGTAATTGGTCTGGGCGCGGGTCATCGCCACCTGCGTGTCCAGCAGTTCGAGCTGGGTGCCAATCCCGCTTTTGTAGCGGGTCTGGGAAATCTGCAGCGCCTTTTGGGCCTGCCCCAGACTCTTCTGTTGCGCTTCAATCCGTTTGCCGGCCTCTTCCATCTGGGATTCGGCGGTGCGGATCTGAATCCGCAAGCCTTCTTCAGCCTTCAGGCGCAGATACTGAAGCTTGGTGCGGTCACTGGTGGCCTCGGCGATGCGGGAGCGGGTGGCCATGCCGTCGAACAGCGTATAGGACAGGTGCAGACCCAGTGCCAGCGTGTTCGCCCACTTGTAGCGGTTCATCTGATAGGTGTTATCCTGCGTCTGCCAGCCATAAGAACCGATAAGGCTTAAGGAAGGAAAGTAATCCGCCCTGACGACGGCGATGTTTTGCGTGGCCAGCGATTCCTGCAAGGCAATCTGCGCCAAACCCGAATTACGGGTGATGGCGTTCTGCCGCGCCGTTTCCAGTTCTGCAGGCGGAATGGCTTCGAACTGGAAGGCGCCGTCGAGTTCGAGGTTCTGATCGAGCGGCAGCGCGAGCAGAGCCTTCAGGGAATTCATGGACAGTTCGAGACTGTTCTGCGCGGTAATCAGCAGCGGCTCGGTGTTGGCATACTGCACTTCGGCGCGAAGCAGATCATATTCGGCGGCGCTGCCGTGTTGCTGCAGCGTACGCACATTATCCAGGTTGGCCTTCACCACATCGAGGCCCTGCTTGTTCACTTCCACCAGCTCTTTGGCAAGCAGCACGCGATAGAAGGCCTTGGTGGTATTGCGGGTAACATCCTCCGCCGTAGCCTGAAAGGCCTGATCCGCGTAGGCTTCATACGTGCTGGCAATATCAAGGGCCACTCCCACCTTGCGGTTGTACAGCGGCTGGGCAAACGACGCGCCCATCGTGTACGAGTTGTTCGAGCCGATGGCCATCGATTTTGTGGAGCTGGTCGGATTGAAGGAGGAGTTGGCGGGCAGGAACATGACCGGAAGCTGCAGATTGCGGAGGTAATCGCCGCTGGCGCTGATCCGCGGCAGAGCATTGGACCATGCTTCGCTGACCTGCGCCTGTGCCTTGGCGCGCTCCTGTCCGGCAATCCGCACGTCACGGTTGCGGTCGAGGGCCAGTGCAATGGCTTTGGGCAGCGTGAGGGTGAGGGCGGGGGCCGCGGAGGTTGAATCCGCCGCCATCGCAGCCGGTGAAGAACTGACGGCCGCACACAGCAACACTACCCAAAGGAGCTTTTTGCTGCCGGTGCGCATCCTGTTCGACATAACGTTATCCCTGTTTAGAATTGTTTTCGATTCCATCGAAGAAGACGGAGACCAGCAATGCGGCGGCATCTTCGGGCGATTGATTGCCGCTGGGCCAGAGCCCCTGGCTGCCTGCCAGACAGTAGGTGCGGATCATGCCGTCAAACAGCGCCGCGAGTTTCTGCGGATCCCCGGGCCGGATGGCTCCGGCACGCATGCCGGTTTCAAGCGGTTTGGAAATAAGGGTCAGCTTTTCCAGGTAACGGTGGAAGAACTTCTCCATCATCTGCGGAACAAGCTGATTGTGTTCGCGCATGATCATCAGGAAGACTTCGTTATTTGTGTGAAAGTGGAGCACCGAAGCTCGAGCATAGGCTGATACTTGGGCCCGCGCATCATCTCCCGCCTGTTGCATGGCCACCCGCGTCTCGGCAAAGGTCTCATCAATCAACTGATCGATAATCGCGTGGAACAGATCGTCTTTGTTCGCGAAGTAATTGTAAATCGTCCCCTTCCCGAACGCCGATTGCTCTGCGATCTCATCGAGGGTCGTGTTGCGAAACCCCTTTTCGATAAACAGGGTTCGTGCCGCAAGCATGATTTCCCGCCGGCGGAGCTGGGATTCCTGCTCCCGCCGCATCGTCTTACGTGTTTGAGACTCTTTGTCCATGCTGAACTCCCTTTGCCCTGAACAGTTGTACCGAAGTGGCCAAACATGACCTTATAGTCATAATTAGAACTTCACGGTCACAACATGACTGACTGGTCACAATATAAGTAGCCGCTCCTGAAGAGTCAAGTTTGCTATAGTTAGACTTATTAATAAGATGTGAATCCAAGACACGTGAAAGAAGCTGCCGCTGAGGCAGCCTCCGAATCAACCGAACCCCTAAGAGTCAACAAGCCCCCCACTTCTGGGGAGCCTGTTAGAAGACTAACATCTAAGATGTGCGGTTCACTTCAGCAGCATGAGCTTTCGGGTGGATGTGAACAGTGCGCTTTCGACGCGTGCAAAGTAGAGTCCGGACGGCAATGATCCTGCGTCAAAGGGGAGAAGATAGGTCCCCGGTGCAAACGGCTGATCGGTCAACACCGCGACGCACCGCCCCGTAATATCATAGATCGAGAGCGTGATGCGCGCCGCTTGCGGAACAGAAAGTGTAAGTGTTGTGCGGGGATTGAACGGATTGGGATACGCTGCCAGAGAAAAGTTCTGGGGAGATAAGGCGGCCTTACCGTCGGCGTTGAGGGCAAACGCGGTAACAGGAATCGTCTCCGTGCTGCCGGGGCAGGAATTGGTGCGGACCAGCAGGTTTCCGTAGAATTCATGGGTTCCGTCATCCGTGGTGTCCGGCGCAATCTCTACCTGCACGGTCAGGGTATCACCCGCGTTAATCCGCGTTGTGTCCGGGGTCACCGAAAGCCAGGGACCTGCAGGCCGTACAGGCTGAGCGATGATGCCAAAGTCCATCGCTCCATTGCCGGAGTTTACGATGTGAAGTGGCAAAGTCGTACGTACATGATTGTGAACCACGGTGCTGATGGACGATTCCAGCCAGACGACGTGCGGGCGGCGAACGTGAAAGTCCGCTGTGACAAAGGAATCGGGCGGGACGACAACCTGCCTCAGAGTGTCGCGGGAAATGCAGCTCCCCGACACCGTGAGGTCATAGGTGCCGTTCACGATGCCGAGGCGGAACTCGCCGTGCGCATCGGTGATGACATACTGCGTTGTGCCGCCGATGTCTACTCGCGCGCTTGCCACCACGGCGCCGGTTCCCCATTCCACCACAGAGCCGCGAATTTGGGAGAGGGACAACCGCACCGCGTAGCCCTTGCGAACATTGGCTTCGGAGATCTGTCCGAAAGCCAAGTAGCCGCCTGCGGTGACAGGAATGATGCCGTAGAAACCGCTTGCCGCCGGACCATAGACCCACTGCCAGCTTTCGGACCCGTCAGGCGTAATGGCAAAGAGCCAGCATTGCCGGTCATTCCAACTGGGGCCGGACCAGCCGGCACAGATGGCTTCGCCGGATTCCTGCGCCACAATTCCGCGAAGCTGTTCTTCCACACCGCCATGAGTGTAGCTGCGAGCCCACAGAGAATCTCCCGCGCCATTGGCCTTGGCCAGATAGCCCCGGTTGGCGCTGGCAATCGTGGTCTTGCCGGCAAGGTAAACAACACTGTCACCGTCTGCAAAATCGTAGCACATATCCGGCCCGCTGCTTCCATACAGGGTGGAGGTGAGCGGATTTCCCAGCGAATCGGTATGCAGCAGCCAGAAATCATAATCCCGCGCGCCGTTACTGCGGGAGTAACCTGTCATCAGCAAGCTTCGGTCCGGCCGCTCGCTGATTCGATAACCGATGTCGGAATTGCTTCCACCAAAAACCCGGGTCCACACGGTATCACCACTGGCCGTGCATTTGAGCAGCCAGAGATCGGACCGCACGGTGTCCGATGCGAGCCGCGTGCCCACCACCGCGATGGTCCCGTCATGCAGGAGCGTGATGTCGCAGACAGTCGAAGTAGTCCCATTGGCATAGGCACGGCTCCACAGGCTGTCACCTGAAGTGCTCAGCGCCATAAGTTGAATAGCATTACCGCCGAATCCGCCTGCCACGACCAGATTTCCGTCCGGAAGTTCAACGCAAGAGTAGGCGGCATCGTTGCTTGAACCGCCAAAGGTGCGAGTCCACACGACTGCGCCGGCGGGGCTTAAGCGGGAAATCAGAAAATTGGATGACGGCAGCCCGGGATTGGTTTCACCCACCAGGATCAGATCACCGCTGGAATGGTTGATCGCGCTGTAAATCGCGGGGTTTCCGGTCGCGGTGACTCGCGCCGACCAGAGAGTATCCGGTTGGGCAAGAACACGCGGCGCAGTCAGGCAAGTCAGTGCAAAGATCAGGTACAGCGTGAAGTCGCGCACGTTACTCCTTCTCGAAAAAATAAGCCTGGGGAACAAGACAGCGACCGGAGTGACGACTCCGGTCGCTGCTTATTCAGAGATCAAGCCATAAAGATTCCACGGTCGTCACCATGTCCATCGCCGTATAGATGCGTGGTTTATGGTTTGGATGTGGTGGACGTCCCGGTAAATGCTTCATTGCAAATTCCGGTGACGTAGTAGAACCGGCGCTCGTCCGCGGCGAACGGCGCGCTGTAGTAGGGGTGATGCTGACCAACCACCGGGACGATATTGTCCGCGACAATGGTCCAGCTCGGATCACCCACCGGCATGTCGTTCGTGTTGGAGTAAATGCGGTACGTTCCACGTGTGGCAGACGCGGCATCGGTGCTCCAGCGAACGTCGACCGTGTTGTTGACGCGCAGGACCGCGACATCGTTGGCCGCGGGAGGCAGACAGCACGGACCGTTATCATACACGGTCAGCGTGTACGCGCCGGACTGCGACGCATACTTGGCCACGCGAATCAGGTAAACGCCCGGATTCAACGAAGCGGCCACATACGAACGCGATTCTCCCGGATGCTGCGCGGGCACATCCCATGCCGGCAGCGGCAGGAAGTGAGCGTCGTCGTCGTTGCAGAGCAAAGCCGGTCCGGTGCAGCACTGCGCCACGCCTTGATAGACGGCGATATGCATGTCACCGATGCCCAGGGCCATGGCAATCCGGCGGCACTCCGTCAGCGTCAGCGAATAGAACACGTCGCCGCCCGAGGAGGTGTAGTCGAAGCCGCCTTCGTTGCAGATGTTCGAGCAACTGACCGTGGCATTGATCGTCGATCCGGTCACCGTGACCTGACCATTCGGAACCAGCGTGATCGGCGTGGCCGCGGTGCATTCATCATTGGCCGGCGGTCCGCTGGGAATGGAATTAACATGGATCGTGTAATCCCCGATGCTGTTGGGATTGTACAGGGTGACCGAAATGTACCACGTGCCGGCGGGCAGATTGCGCCAGATTCCGGTCATGGCGGTGGGGGAACAGAGGCCCCAGTCGACGAGGTCCAGCATCACCCGCGATCCGCAGGGGCATCCCTGATACAGGTAGGGATTGAAGCTGTGGAAGTTCTGCGTGCCGCAATAGTCAACCTGAATATCCTGCGCCTCGGTGGTGGTGAACACATGCCAAACCTGCGGATCGCCTTCATACAACGGGCAGTCGTTGGTGGCATTGATGTTGTTGCCCGTAAAGGTCGCGGGCAGGGAGGCGGGGGTGCCGGCATTCTGGCAATTGTCATTGGGCGGAATCACCGGGCAGGGGGTATCACACGTCAGACCGGCAAACCAGGTTCCGGTCAGGGCCACGCACTCGGGATGGGTGTTGGTGGCGCAGGTCCCGGAATAGCAGCAGCGGCCCAGCGGCAACTGGCACGGAGTCAAACTGAACGACGCGCGATAGGCAAACGTCTGGGCATCCGGCCCGGTTTGCGGACCGCCGCGGCTGATGCGAATGTAATATTCACCCGGTTCCATACAGGAGGAAATCGTTCCGGCATTGCACGGCGTGGAGGGCACTCCGTTCAGAACAATCACCCCGGGGCACGGCGGCTGAATTATGGCGATACGCAGCAGGGATTCGCCGGCATATGTGCACGTCACCGTGGACGGTGTGGTCACCAGCAGACGGTACCAGTCGGTATCCGCTTTGAGAGAGCCGGTGATGGAATCCGTGTAGAAGAACGTGCGGCCATAAACCGTCTCGCCGCTCGTAACGGTCTGGTACCGTGGAAGGTAAGGGCTCGCATTGTTGCAGCCGCCGTTGGGATCGTTCACCGAGAATGTCCCCGGAACCGGAAACGGCTCCGTCACTTCGGCGACGTCGCCGGGATGGCTGGTAACGGTGCAGGGGCCGCAGTTCCGGATGGTGAGATCGTAGCTGTAACAGGCCTGGAACATGTTGGCATTGTCGACGACCACATAGTACGTTCCAGCCTGAAGCGCCTGGCACGGCAGATACAGGAGGTCAGCCGTCATGTTCGAGGCGGAGGCAAGGCAATTCCAATCCGGCGGGCAATGGTCGCTGAGCAGGACGCCCGGCCAGACATACTGTTCCATGGGAGGAGTCGTCGACGGATGGGCGTTCAGAATAATTTCTACCGACGATGCCGTGGTCAAGGTAAACGTGTAGACAACATCGGGGCCGCTATCGGCGCTTCCCAGACAGGTCGAGCCGGAATAGTCATTATTGAAGCCGCAGGTCCACGCGTTTTCTACACTGAAGGGCAGACTGGGAATAACGATGGGGTCGGCGCAGACATCGCCGGTGGGCGGGGGTGCCACTTCTTCGAGCAGGAAGGCGTAATCGCCGAAACTTCCATCCCAACCGTCCACGATAATGTAGTACGTCGTTCCGCCGTTCAGCGTCACGCGCGGAAGATCCGACGAGACATCGCCGCACGCCACGCCGTCGTCATTGCAGGCGATGGGCGTGCCGGTGCAGGTACCTTCGTACACAAAGAGTTTGGTGTCGTACGAGGATCCGCAAAGGCTGATGTGATAGTCGCCGCTGACGGACGGCGTAAAGGAATACACCACGTCCGGCGCATTGCCGCTGCCGTCACACTCGGGCAGGTTGTCCTGATAGCCGGTGGTCGTTCCGAAATCCGAATACGGCACGGAAGGAATCACGGCGGCGCTGGCGCAGGCTTCGCCGCCCTGGTCCAGATGGCCACCTCTGCGGGGCGATGCCGGGACCATATCCTGCAGACGGCGGTACAAATCGCTGCCGGGCCTTTGGCCTGCGCGCTTGGCAGCCTGAATCTGTGCCAGCACACTGCGCAGTTCACTCTTGTCGGCAATAATTTTTGACGCGGCGGCGTCAAGGGTAGAGGAAGGCACACTTCCAGGTGTTGTCTGAGATAACTGGGGAATTGAGACGCCCAGTTGCACGGCTTGTGGTTCCGCAGGCTTCGGAGATGTTCCATTCGCGATGTTGTGGATGACCGCCGTCGCTGCGAAAACGGTCAACGCGCTAATCAGAAATCCAAGACCTGTAAACCATAGAATTCTTGTCTTCATGCCAAAACCCTTACATTAGAATCGGGGGCTCATAGAATGTACATAGGATCATCCGAGGTGCATCCACAGGAGCAGTTGTGCGCGAGCCAGACCTTACTACCCTTGCATCCAACAATATACAGACATTCAGGGGCCCTATCAATCACAGTCTCCAGTTTTAAAAATCTACCCAGCGCGGCGATTTCTGCCAAACCCATCATTCACAAGCGATTGTAAGACGGCATCGATGCGGCAATCCGAAGCGAGATAGAATGAGAGGTTTTTTGGAACACCGATGCCGATGGATCGCAGGCCGAAAACACTACTGTCCCAGCGCGGCAGGCCTTGTGGGCGCTCTGCATGTGGCTTCCGGACAATCCGCGATCAAACACATAAGTAATAGACACTGCGGTCGGATATCATATCCTGACCCAGAGTTCCGGGCACTCGCGGATGCCACCATTGCGAACAAAGCCCTAATCTCGCCTCTTTTATGAGCCTGAATGGACGATAGATCGGCTTCAGCGGCTGGTTGATAGTAAGGCTTTAAATTACAGTAGTGTAGAGGCAAGCGATGAGCAGTTGCCAGATGGCGGCGCAGATGGATTGAAACAGCACAGGAAATTGAGCGCTTTGAAGACAAGCGAGTCAAATGCTCTATGTCATGCAATTTATATAATTACAATATTTTGCATGCGTGTTTTGGCGGGTAGGATAAAGAGAGACAAATTGAAGAATTGATAAGATTTGGTATGGCAACCTCTTGCAAAGTGATTGTACGATCCGTAACTTTCAAATTGACTGATAAAATAATACTTCCATTGGACGTTCGAGACTGAATCCGAGGAGTTTCTTCATGCGATTTTTAGCTGGTTTGCTTCTTTGTGCGTGCCTCATGGTATCAGCCGGATCGGCATTCGCAACAGAAACGGCGGCCTTGCCGCAGGGTGTGCCCGATTTTTCCCGATCACAAGCGCACCTGTCAGTGACCAACCCGTCACCGGCAATGACGTCCATTAGTATGCAGACGCCGGCGGTGATGATGCGCGAGCAGGTGGTGGACTTTCAGACCTATCAATCGTTCGGTATCGCCGGCGAGGTATCTATCCCGACCGAAGGCAGCCCATCGATTCCGCAGGTGTCCCGCTTGTACCGCATTCCGAATACCGGCGGCGCCGATCTGGTGATCACCAACGCCGACTTCGAACTGGTGGAGAACATCACCCCCTACCCCGTGCAACCAGAAGTCTCCGCTTTCGGGCAGTTGGTGCGGGATGAAGCTCTCTACTCGAAGGACGGCTGGTATCCGGCGAACCCGGTGGTGATGAGCGATCCGATGATCATGCGCGATTTCCGCGTGGTGTCGGTCACACTCTATCCGGTGCAGGTGAACCCCGTGACGCATCAAGCGCGTATCTATCGCAATCTCAGCGCGGATGTGGTCGCCAATGACCGGCCCAGTGTCAACGAATTGGTGACCCCGCGCCGTCCCACCGGATCATGGGTGCCCATTTACCGGACTGTGATTGCCAACCTCGATGAGAATGCCCTGCTGGATGCGACGACGACCCCCGGCAGCTACCTGATTCTCTGCAAGCCGGACGCGCAGTCCGTGAACCCGTTTGTGGACAGTCTCTTTCAGTGGAAGACGCGGCAAGGTTACCGGGTGATTGTGGATTCTCGGAGCAACTGGGACGCGGGGACGATGCAGACCCGGATTCGACAGCTCTATGCCAGCCAGGATCCACCGCTGGAATATGTCTGCCTGATGGGCGGAGTGTTCGCGAGCTTTGGTGTCCCCACGTCCAATAGTGACTATGACCACGCCTTCGCGCTGGGCAACACCGGAGACGATCTGGAAGATGTCGGCGTTGGTCGTTTGACGGGTGGAACTTCCGCAGAGATGGCCCTGATTAATGCCAAGATCATGAGTTATGAGCGCAACCCGCGCATGGAAAGCTCGCCGGGCGTGGCCGACACGATGTGGTTCCACAAGGCCTTTTTGCTGGCGGGAACGGCCATGAGCTGCGCCAGCAACTATCTGCTGATGGAGTGGGGCGCGTCCCAGTTTACGCAGTTCACCGACGTGGACAGCGTGAGAGTCGAGACGGTGCAGGGAACTCCGCAAGCGACACAGTGCAATCCGCATTTCCAGAACGGCATCGGCTTCTTCCTCTGGCGCGGCGCGTGGATCAGCGAAGTCAATACCGGTCTGGCGGCGGGATGCAATTCCGGGTGGCGGCTTCCCATCTGTCTGGCGATCACCTGCACGGCGGGTGATTTTACGGGATCGAACGGCATGGCGCCCTCGTTTCTGACGGCCGGAACCGTCTCCAATCCGAAGGGCGGCGTGTGCGGTATCGGTTCAACGACGGCAGGTACCCACAACCCCGAAAATATCACCTTCACGGGCGGACTGCTCTACAACATCATCAATTTGAATGTGGAGAATCTCGGCACATGCATGTCGGGAGCCAAGGCGCTGTTGTACACGACCTTTGCTGACTGGAGCGGTTTTGCCGGCCAGTTTTCGCGGTATAATAACCTGTTTGGCGAACCCAGCCTGTCCATCTGGACGACCGCGCCGAAAGTGCTGAATGTAACCCATCCGACGGCGTTGAATATCGGCGCGCGCAGCGTAGACGTGGTGGTGCACCGCGACGCAGACGGCGTCCCCGTTCAGGATGCCGTGGTCTGCCTGTGGAAGCGCGGAGCGGATTCCACCTGGGTGCGCGGCATGACGGATGTCAATGGCCACGTGGTACTGCCGGTATCGGTGAACGCCGCCGGCGATATGTACCTGACGGTGACCAAGCAGAATCACAAGCCCTACCTGTTCACGATTCCGTGTGGATCGGTGGACTGCATGCCCATGGCCAGTTCCCATACGGTGGACGATGACAACAACGGCGGCACACAGGGTAATGGCAATCACATCATGAACCCCGGCGAGACGATCGACCTGCCGGTGTATATCCGCAATTTCGGCGCATCCGTGACGGCGACCGGCGTCTCCGCTACCATGACGAGCACCAATCCGCGCGTAACGGTGGTGACGGGTACAGCTTCTTATGCCAACATCGCCCCCGGAGATTCGGCACTGGGCGCGCAGCCCTTCCGGATTCAGGTGGCCGGCAATCTGCAGGATGGCGTGACGGTCCAGTTGCTGCTGGCAATCACATCTTCTGCCGGAACGACTAACGGTCTGGTCGAACTGACCTGCGCCGCCGGAGATCTGGAGTACACGCGGTACCAATTCACAAATGGCGCCTTTGGGCCCGGCTTAACCCGCAACCTGTCCGTGACGGTTCTGAACGCGGGAGCGGTGTCGCTGATCGGCGTGACCGGCCACCTGCAATCGCTGAGTCCCTTTGTCACGCTGGGTACGGCGGATGCAACCTACGGCGACATTGCGGCGGGCGCGCAGGATTCCAATACTACGGCGCCCTTCGTGCTGACCGCCAACCCGCTCACCTTCAATGGCCATCAGGCGCCGATGATGCTGGTGATGAGCACCCCCAGCGGCGCGTCGGACACGGTGATGTTTATGGTGAACGTGGGAACGGCGCAGAGCACCGATCCCACCGGCCCGGACGCGTACGGTTACTATGCCTATGACAACACCGATCTGAGCTACGATATTCACCCGGTCTTCCAGTACGTCGATATCTCCTCGAACAGCGCCAATAACCTGAACCTGAATGATGTCGGCGAAAAGACGTCTACTTCCGAACTCTGGTCCACGGTTCGCCCGCTGCCGTTCCGGTTCAAGTATTATGGCCGTTTCTACGACTCCGTTACGGTCTGCTCGAATGGCTGGTGCGCGCTGGGCAATCAGGCGTGGTTCGACAATTTCCGCAACTATCCGATTCCCGCGCCGCAGGCTCCCGAGGCGATGATTGCCCCCTACTGGGACGACCTGATCACAACAGGCGGAGCTGGATTGGGTGTATTCGCGACCTATCAGCCCGATAGCGGGCGGTATGTGATTCAGTGGAAGGCGACAGGCCGCAATACGCCGCCGTCCCCGCTGGACTTTGAAGTAATTCTGTATGATTCCGCGGCGCGTCCGACGCTGGACGGCAACGGCGCAATCGTGATGCAGTACAATCAGGCGGTGATGAACATCGATCCGCCCGAATACGACGAGCGCGAAGGCTGTACCATCGGCATTCAGGCTCCCCGGTCGCTGATGGGGCTCTCCTACGCTTATGTGACCGACTACGCCCCGGGAGCCGCGACCATTCAAAATGGCAGGTCGATCCTGTTTACGACGGATGCGCGCGTGCTGTTCGGACAGGTTGAAGGGCACGTGTACGACGCGCGAACCAATCAGCCGCTGGCCGGCGTGCACGTCTCGACCGACCGCTATCCGTTCAACGATACGACGGATGCGACGGGCTATTATCACCTGACCAACGTGGTGATTGGCACCTATCACGTGATGACCTCCGCTTACCGCTTCAACGGCGACACCGCCTCGAACGTGTTTGTGGCGTTGGACAGCACGACGACGCTGGACTTCCACATCAACCATCCGGAAATGGCGCTGTCGGTGAGTACGATTGAAGACAGCACGTTGGGCGGTTCGGTTCAGACGGCCTTCACCATCAACAATGCGGGTAACGGACCGCTGGACTGGACCACGAGCATCTACTTCGCGGGCGACAACAACCCCGCGCCGTGGGACTCGGTGGCCTCTGTTCCGGTCTCGCAGCTTACGCAGGATGATCAGGCGTGGGGCTGTGAATTCATGAACGGCAACTGGTGGGTGACGGGCAGCAACGGACTGACCGGGCAGGGCCTCATCTACCGGTTCGACGACCACGGAACCTATCTGGGTTCGATTCCGCAACCGGGCTCCTCGGCGACGGGTTGGTTTGACATCGCGACCGACGGGACCTATCTGTATGGCTCGGACAGCCACGTAATCATCGGCATCAATGCCAACGGTCAGGTCCACGACACGATCCCCAGCCCGCTCAATCCCTCGCGCGCCTTGGCGTACGATCCGGCGCTGGGTTACTTCTGGGCGGCGGACTATACCTCGAACCTCTACTGCCTTGACCGCTCCGGCGGAATCGTTGTGGAAGTCACCAACCCCGGGCTGAACATTACGGGCATGGCGTGGAACGCGACGGATGCGAACGGCTACAAGCTCTATATCTTCAGCCGTGACGGTGAGGGTCTGACCCGCGTCTCGAAGTTCAACCCGACGGCGCGCCAATTCCAGACGGTGGTGGATCTTCCTTCCGCAGCGGGCGACCGGGCGGCGGGCTGCACGATCACCCCGAACTGGAACAGCACCCTGCTGGTGTTCGGCGGCGTGATTCGCGGCACCACCGGCTCACGACTGGCGATCCATGAGATGGTGTTCAATTCGACCTGGATGCATCTGGTGCCGAGCACGGGAACGGTGGCCGGCACAGGGTCGCAGGATGTTCAGATCACTTTCGATCCGACCATACTGCGGAACGATACCTATCACGTGAACCTGCGGGTTTCGAGCGCGGTGTATGATTCCACCATTATCGTTCCGGTGACACTGGTGGTGAACCGGATTACGGCGGTGGAAAAGCCGGCGCGGCAGATCCCGGCGGAATTTGCCCTGCGGCAGAACTACCCGAACCCGTTCAACCCGACGACGCAGATTGCCTTTGATCTGCCGAAGGCGGAACACGTGCGCCTCGATGTGTTCAACTCACTGGGACAGCACATCACCACGCTGTTGGATGAAACCCGGGCAGCCGCTTCCTACGCGGTAACGTGGGATGGCCGGACCGCCGGCGGCGCGGATGTCTCCAGTGGTGTGTACTTCTACCAGGTGCGAGCAGGCAGCTTTACGGCCGTTAACAAGATGCTGCTGATGCGCTAACGCTGACCTTCAGACGATCTTAAAAAGTTCAGGCCCTTCGATGCTCTCGAAGGGCCTGAATTCGTTTCGGAGACGCACGTTCGTCTAAACAAGAAGGGCGAACCGCAAGGTTCGCCCTTCTTCAACTCTTCACTCGCGCGATTTAGTAGCGGTCGCGACGGGCGGGGCGATCTTCCTTCGGACGAGCCACGTTGACCATGAGCTTGCGACCCTGGGTCTCCATCTCGTTCAAGCCTTCGATGGCGGCTTTGCCTTCGGCGTCATTCGGCATTTCCACAAAACCGAAGCCCTTGCTGCGGTTGGTCATGCGATCCATAACGACGCTGGCGCGGTCGACACGGCCATACGCTTCGAACATGTTGCGAAGGTCTTCGTCGGTCGTGTTGTACGACAGATTGCCTACATAAATGTTTACCATGATTTGATCCTTTCCGGACTTACGGGATGGCGTCCCGATTTTGTCACCGCTTCACTATCGACAAGCCGAAAAGGACGAAAGCCAACCTTCTCGTGACACTGGCCTGCGAAGAGCCCCCGGGGGGCGCTATTTGGAAAAACTTATGACCACACCGTCTCAGAGAGCATGTTCTGCATCCGCATATTCCTGCATCAGGCAGCGCATGAGTTCCTTGACGGAGATGATTTCGTGAGTACGGTAAGCGTTCGCACCGGCGAACGGAAAACCCAATTTCAAGTTGCCCTTCTGCGCATTGACCAGGGCCAGGGCGATGCAGTAGGGACTGTTCTGATAATCGCAGGTGACGATGCAATGATAGGGGCAGCGGAAGGGTTTCTTCTCGCCCATATTGATGGCATCGATGAACGCATTGCGAATCGCGCGGCCCGGCATCCCCACCGGACTCTGAATGATCACGATGTCGCCTTCCTTGGATTCCAGATAGGTCTGCTTGAATTGCAGCGACGCATCGCATTCATGGGTGGTCACAAACCGCGTCCCCATCTGTCCGCCCGCTGCACCCAACCGGATGAACTTGAGCAGATCCGCGCCGGTGTAAATTCCTCCGGCGGCAATCACGGGAACGGTTTTGCCTGCGGCCAATGCGAAGGGACGCACGGACTCAATCACGTCAGGAATCAGTTTTTCCAGCGCAAAGGCCGGATCGGAAATCTGTTGAGTCTTAAACCCGAGATGGCCGCCTGCCCGCGGCCCTTCCACCACAATCGCGTCCGGCAGATAATCGAAGCGCTCCGTCCAGCGTTTGCAGAGCAAGGCCGCTGCCCGTCCCGAAGAGACGATGGGAACCAGTTTGCTCACCGAATCTTTGGTCAGAAAACCGGGAAGATTCAGCGGCAGACCCGCGCCCGAAAAGATAATGTCGATCTTCTCTTCGAGCGCCGTCGTCACCAGTTCGGCATAGGTGCTAAGGGCAACCATGATGTTGACGCCGAGGATCCCCTTGGTCGCCGCACGCGCGGCGCGGATTTCCCGCCGGAGCGCGCGCAGATTGGCTTCGACAAAGTTGGAAAAGAAGTCCGGCTCCAGCATGCCAATGCCGGCCGTGGCAATCACTCCGATGCCGCCTTCATTGGCGACGGCGGCGGAGAGGCCGGAGAGCGAAATGCCGACCCCCATGCCACCTTGAATGATGGGGAGTCCGGCTACAAGATCGCCAATGCGCAATGCTGTCACAGTGCTAATACCCAGAAACCATAACTAATAATCAGACCTCGCGATGGACTCGGCAGGCGAACGTTCGCGAAGCGTCATCATATCCATGGCGTCTGCAAAAATGAAGGCTCTCCGCACAGCGGGAGTCACGTGGGCTTAACCTTTGAGCCGGGCCGAAATGATCTTCTTCAGATCCCGGTTTTTGAATTCCGGATCGGGCCGCACCGATGTCAGGTCAATATTTGCATCGAGAATCGCGTCCAGCGCGGCGCGGATAATTTCCGCCCGCATGACCGATGCTCCCGTGTTGCGCTTGATCGCCGCCCGCATCTCGTCTAATGCGGCAATTTGACGGTCAAAGAGAGGGACCGTCGCCTTCGTGTATTTTTCCGGCAAGGCGGTTCGTCCCGCCCGCAAATGTTCGAGATCTGACTGGTTCTCCATCGATGCTGCACCGTCCTTCGCGCTCTTACTACCTCGTCCCATGTCTTCAGCTTCCGACATTACAGCATGACGTGTAACCATCTTGATCTCTTGACGTCAAGAATATACCACTTTCAAGCGATATGAGTCAACGTGTTTTTACTGCTTCGCACAATACAAAAACCCGGTAATCGCGCACCCATGACGTCCGCAACAGGCTTTTCGGAGAGATTATCGACGAGAGTCGGGCTTTCAGATCGGTACGGTGCATGGGGTAAGATTCTGTTTGTGCAATGTTTATCAAATTGATGGCGCATGGTTAGCAGTTGCCGAGCATACCCATGCGGCAGAAGAGGGTACTCCTCTCACCCGCGATGCAGGCCAACATTGACAACCTTTAGAAAAGTCTGTAACTTAGCCGAGCGGGAGCGGCGTAAAGCACCCCGTAACAAGACCTCAAGCAAATAAACCCACAACAGATGATAGACTCAATCTCCCAGACAGCCGGCGAGCACCGGCACGATTTCGGGCAGCAGGCTGTTCAGGCCGGCGAACGCCGCACACTGATGGTCGTGATCGTCACGGCACTGATGATGGTGGTGGAAATTGCCGCCGGACTGTTTTACGGCTCCATGGCTCTTTTGGCGGACGGCTTGCACATGGCCTCGCACACAGCGGCGCTGGGCCTGAGCTATGCGGCCTATGTCCTGGCCCGGCGTTATGCGCTTGACAGCCGCTACAGTTTCGGCAGCGGCAAAATGAATTCTCTGGCGGCCTACACCAGCGCGGTAATGCTCGGGCTGTTTGCCCTGATCATGGCCTATGAGAGTGTGATGCGCATGCTGCATCCGGTGACTATCACCATTGACCAGGCGATCTTTGTGGCAGTGATCGGACTGATTGTGAACGGGGTCAGCGTGTGGATTCTACAGGGTGGACACCACCATCATCCGGATGAGCAGGATCACCATGCGCACGAGCATGACCACAATCTACGGGCGGCGTATCTGCACGTTGTGGCCGATGCCCTGACGTCCGTGCTGGCAATTTTCGCGCTGCTCGGAGCCAAATATCTGGGGTGGAATTGGCTCGATCCGCTGATGGGAATTGTCGGCGCAGTGCTGGTTGCTCGCTGGTCCATCGGGCTCTCCCTGGTTTCGGCGCGGGTGCTTTTGGACCGTCAGGCACCTCAAGCTCTGCTGCATCGCATTCGCGAGGCGCTGGAGTCTGCCGGGGGAAAGGTGACCGACCTGCACGTGTGGAGTATCGGTCCCGGCATCTACGCGGCGGCAATTGAGGTTCAGCGGGCACAGAAAGGGAGTGCTGCCGCCTTTCGCCAGAGGCTGGGTGCGTTCTCGGAACTTGTGCACGTGACCCTCGAGGTTACAGAGTCTTAGACGAGCATGTGGTTGTTAATATCGGCATTGACGTAACATAAACATGCTGTGCCGGGGAGTAAATTGCGACAAAGCCTCCTCTTGCATCTATCCGTCTATACGGTTATATTGATGTTCAGCAAGATGGAGGTGATGATTGAGCAATCCAGCGGCTCTGTTCCGCGCCTTGGCGGATGAAACGCGGCTTTATATGCTGGCACTGATGCGGCAGAATGGCGAGCTGTGTGTGTGCGATCTGGAGATTGTTCTGCAAATAGGCCAGTCGAAAGCGTCGCGGCACCTGCGCTACCTGCTGAATGCCGGTCTGGTGCAGGATCGGAGGGCCGCGGTGTGGATCTACTACCGGATTGCCGGGGAATTGAGTCCGGCCCAAAGGTCGATTCTGGACAGCGTGGAGCAACTGCTCGACGCGGAGAAGATGCGTGTGTTGAACCTTAAGCTGGCGGAGTGGCGGGAACAGAAGAGTTGCGGCGTCACCCGTGAGGCCTCTACCAGCCGAATCGCCGCGCGCGAGCGCGCCTAACCTTTACAGGATAATCGCGGTGAGCATTCCCGAGTCCCGTACACACCATCATGTGAACCTTTTCACCCGCACGGCGGTGTGGCTTCCCGCCGCATTGGCGCTGTGGGTTTTGCTCTACGGCCAGCTTGCACCGTGGGCGCGCTGGCTGACGGCGCAAGTCACAATCCTGACGCCCGGCACGCACCTTTCCACTGCCGTGGAGTTCTTCCTGTTCGAGACTCCCAAGGTGCTGATGCTGCTGACGCTGGTGGTGTTTGGTGTGGGCATCGTGCGCTCGTTTTTCACTCCGGAGCGCACGCGGCAGATGCTGGCGGGCAAACGCGAGTCTGCGGGCAACGTACTGGCGGCGCTGCTGGGAATTGTGACGCCGTTTTGCTCGTGCTCTGCGGTGCCGTTGTTTATCGGTTTTGTGACCGCGGGCGTGCCGCTGGGCGTGACGTTTTCCTTTTTGGTCTCCGCGCCGATGGTCAACGAAATTGCCGTAGTGCTGTTGTTGGGACTCTTCGGCTGGAAGATTGCCGCCCTCTATATGGGCACCGGCTTGCTGATTGCCATGGTCTCCGGTTGGGTGATTGGCCGCCTGCACGTGGAAAAACACGTGGAGCCCTGGGTCTATGAGATGCAGACCGACGGCAGCCAGAGTGAAGAGCGCCTGTCCTGGCCCGAGCGCGTTCAGTGTGGCCTGACTGCTGTGAAGGAAATTGTCGGCAAGGTCTGGCTGTATGTGGTGATCGGCATTGGTGTGGGGGCGTGGATTCACGGCTTTGTGCCGGAGAATTTTCTGGCGTCGATCATGGGCAAGGACGCATGGTGGAGCGTTCCCGTGGCGGTGATTATCGGTATTCCCATGTATTCCAACGCGGCTGGAATTGTCCCCGTGGTGCAGGCGCTGCTGGAAAAGGGCGCGGCACTGGGAACGGTGCTGGCGTTCATGATGGCCGTGATTGCGCTCTCACTGCCGGAGATGGTGATTCTGCGCAAGGTGCTCAAGCCGCGCCTGATCGGCACCTTCATCGGCGTGGTCGGCATCGGAATTCTGATGGTGGGCTATCTTTTCAATCTGTTGATATAGGCGAGTGCTGACCATGCGAAAGATTCAGATTCTGGGCACCGGTTGTGCCCGCTGCAAAAAGCTTCAGGAAAACGCGGAACTGGCCGCCAATGATCTGGGCCTCGACTACACTCTGGAAAAGGTCTCGGAAATCAGCGAGATCATGAAGTTCAAAGTCTGGCAGACACCGGGGCTGGTGATCGACGGCGACGTCAAGGCGGTAGGCCGCGTGTTGTCGATGGACGAAATCAAGAAACTGCTGGTCTAACCTGCGGAGAACTGCCAATGGCACGCCGGACATTTTTATTTTCGGCTGTTGTGGGAATTGCCGTGCTGCTGATCTCATGTGGCGGCGCCGACAAAGCCGCGGTAAGCAAAACGGCGAGCACGTCAGCGGCCAGGATCACCTTTGTGGAACTGGGCTCGACAACCTGTATCCCCTGCAAAAAGATGCAGCCGGTGATGAAGGCCATCGAGACGCGCTATGCGGGACAGGTCAAAGTGATCTTCCACGATGTCATGAAGGACCGCGCACAGTCCCAAGCCTTCGGCATTAAGCTGATTCCGACGCAGGTGTTTCTCGATTCGTCCGGCAAGGAACTGATGCGCCACGAAGGCTTCTTTGCCGAAGAGGAAATCGACAAATTTCTTAAAGCGCAGGGGTTGACGCCGCTATCATGATCGAAAGCCTGTTTACGACACTGAATGAGGGACTCGCAGCGAGCCTTTGGCTGGGAATTGTCGCTGCCGTGTTCTGGGGCATCGCGAGCATTCTGCTCAGTCCCTGCCATCTGGCGAGCATCCCCTTGCTGATCGGTTTTATCAGCAGTCAGGAGTCGGCCAACGCACGGCGCGTGTTCTGGCTTTCCGTCACATTTGCTCTGGGCATTCTGGTGACGATTGCCGCCATCGGACTGGCCACCGCGATGCTCGGACGCCTGCTGGGGGACATCGGCATGGTGGGGAACGTGCTGGTGGCGCTGGTCTTTCTGGCTATTGGGCTGTACCTGATGGACATCCTGCCGCTGTCCTGGAACGGTCTGCATTTTTCCGGCCAGAGCTACTCGGGACTTCTGTCGGCGCTGACGCTGGGACTGATCTTCGGCATTGGGCTGGGTCCGTGCACCTTTGCCTTTATGGCGCCGGTGCTGGGCGTGGTCTTCAAAACGGCGACCACCAATGTCGGAGGTGCAGTGACCTTGCTGGGAGCCTTTGCCCTCGGGCACTGCGCGGTCATCGTGGTCGCGGGCGTGCTGGCCAGCCGCATTGGCGACTATTTGAGTTGGACCGAGCGCTCGGGTGTGACGCGCTGGATCAAACGCATTTGCGGTGCCCTGGTGATTCTGGGCGGCCTCTATATGGTCTGGAAACTCTTCTGATTTCAAGCCGAAAATCTTTGAGCGGAGTGTAAGATGAGCTTACCGTTTACAGTGGAACAGTTTCTGGCGGTGTTTGCCGGCTACAATCAGGCGGTCTGGCCGGCACAGATCCTGCTGAACGCCGCCGCATTGGCAGCGATCTTTCTGGCCATCCGGCCCGGCGGGCAACGGGGCAGAATCATCAGTGCGCTGCTGGGGCTGCTCTGGATCTGGATGGGTGTGGTCTATCATTGGATCTACTTCAGCGGTATCAACCGCGCCGCGTATCTTTTCGGAGCGCTGTTTGTCGTGCAGGGACTCTTGATTCTCTATAGCGGTGTGTTCCGCGGCCAGTTGACGTTCAGCCTCCGGAAGGGTTGCCCGGGAATCAGGGGCTCGATGCTGATGACGTACAGTCTGGTGGTCTATCCGATCTTAGGATATTTCCTTGGCCATGTCTATCCCTCCGCGCCGACCTTCGGGCTGCCATGCCCAACCACTATTTTTTCTCTGGGGCTTTTGCTCTGGGTCGATCCCAAGCCGCCCAAACTTCTGCTGGTGATTCCGCTGTTGTGGGTCCTGGTCGGATCCACCGCGGCCTTCAGTATGGGAATATGGGAAGACCTCGGCCTGCTGGCCGCAGCGGCTCTTACCCTCGCGCCGATGCTTCCCGATAAAGGCACGTCCACCGCATCCAATCCTGTTCACTAACCCAAAGAGCACCGAAGCATGAAGTTCGCGTTTCAGATAATACTGTACGTGATCCTGGCGGCGCTGCCCGCGCGGGCCGAAGAGGCCGTCCCTGCCGTTGCCGACAGCGTCCACGCTCAAGCCGCGTCCAATCCCAAAGTGGTGGTTTACTACCTTTACTTTACGCCCCGTTGTGAGACCTGTATCAACATGGAAGCCTTTGCCAAAGAGGCCGTGGAGACGGGCTTTGCCAAAGAGCTGCAACAGGGCACCGTTGAATGGCACAGCTACGACACGGGCCAAAAGGAGTATGAGCACTTCTGGAACGATTTCAAGCTGGAAACAAAGTCGCTGATCATCGTTCGTCTGGAGGATGGCAAGCAGGCACACTGGAAGAATTGCGAGAAGATCTGGGAGCTGGTGGGAGCAAAACCGGATTATCTCACGTATGTGCAGAATGAAGTCCGCGCTTACCTGAACGCAAAGTAACCGCGCGCCATAAACTGAACATGAAACGGCTGACCCGGAAGGTCAGCCGTTTTTATTGACTTAAGTTCACAGCTACCATGGAAATAGTAATGTTCCGACAGGGGGGACTTGACTCTGGTGGATCTTTTTCGTATATTCAAGCGTTCGATTGAATGATAGAAGGAGAAATTATGCCGACCGTCCGGGATATCAAAGACAAGCTCAACGAGCAGTTCGCCAGAATTGGACACGCACTGTCCAGCCCTAAACGCTTGGAACTCTTAGAACTTTTGCACCAATGCGAGAAGAGTGTCGAGACGCTGGTAGCCAACACCGGAATGACCATTGCCAACACCTCGCGGCACCTGCAGGTTCTAAGAGGTGCGGGATTGGTGGAGACCCGGCGCGAAGGAATCTACGTGTTCTATCGGTTGGCCGACGGACAGGTCTATGATCTGGTCAGCAATATGAAGAAGGTCGCCCAGTCCCGCCTGGCCGAAGTCGAGCGCGTGCTCTCCGACATCACCGATGATCCTAAAGAGGTCGAGATCATCGACCGCAACAAGCTCCTGAAGCTGGCCAAGGGCGGAAAGATTATCATGCTGGATGTCAGGCCGGAAGATGAGTATGCCGCCGAGCATATTCCTCACGCGCTCTCCATTCCGCTGGACAAGTTGAAAAGCCATCTGGACCGTCTCCCGCAGGGACAGCAGATTGTGGCCTATTGCCGCGGACCGTACTGCGTGCTGGCGGGAGAAGCTGTGCGGGTACTGCGCAGCAAGGGCTTCGAAGCGATCCGCCTCGGCGATGGCGTGGCCGAATGGAAAGCGGCGGGAATGCCCGTGGTGCACGGCTGACAAATGGATTCTTAGTTTATGAAGATGCAGGATAATAACGGAACGTGCAAGGAGCACAGACGATGAGTATTTTCAAATCCCTCTTCAATGGCGGCGAGGTTAAGCCGGGCAAGCCGATGGAAACCAGCGACGCCACCTTCGATCAGGATATTCTTAAATCCGAACTCCCGGTACTGCTGGACTTCTGGTCGCCGACCTGCATGCCTTGCCAGGTCATGGGCGGTTTACTGCGGGACCTCGGCCCGGAATATGTGGGACGTGTGAACATCTTCAAGCTGAACGTGTCACAGAACATGCAGACCGCCTCCGCCTTTCGCATCCGCAGCATCCCAACCCTAATGTTTATCAAGGACGGCAAGATCGTGGATCAGGTGGTGGGCTTGATTCCCATCGAGACCCTGCGGCAGAAGCTCGACAAACTGGCGCCGCTGCCGGTCGTGAAGGACTCCTGAACCATGAACTTCGTGCTATCCACTCGCGCGCATGGCACTATCGATGATGTGGAAACGCGCATCACCGCCGCGCTGAAAGAATCGGGCTTCGGAATCCTGACCCGGATCGAAGCGGACAAGGTGCTCAAGGAGAAGCTGGGTGTGGACACCGCGCCCTACCGGATACTCGGCGCCTGCAATCCGCAGATCGCCCACCGAGCGCTGGCGGTGCGCCCGGAAGTCGGCGTGTTTCTGCCTTGCTCCGTATGCCTGCGGCAGGAAGAGGATGACACCGTCTCTGTCTGGGCGCTCGATCCTGGCACCGTGGTAGAAACCCTTGGCGATCCCGTCTTGACGCCGCATGGGGCGCAGGCGCGAAGTCTGATGAAAAAGGCGCTGGCCAGCCTCACATAACAACGATAGCTGCCTGCCGTGTCGATGATGAACGGCAGGCTTTTCACAGCCTATCCTTGCACGAAAATTCGCAAGGAAGGAAGATGGAGTATGAAACGTATTTTTCTGGTCCTGCTTGTTTTCGGTGCCGTGCTTGCCCTCATGCTGAGCGTGCTGCCGAAAAAGAGTGAGGATCAAACACCCTTGGCCGCACTGAAAGCCCGCTATCAGAAGAAGGAAAAGCCTTCGGTAGATCACACCCGGTTCGCGGTGCTGCAAAAGCGCTTCGGCAAACCGCAGGAGGTTACCGAAGCCTGTATCTCCTGTCACACCGAACGGCACAAGGAAGTGATGCAGTCGTCCCACTGGAATTGGGAACGCACAGAGTATGTCGAAGGCAAGGGCATTCGTACTGTCGGCAAGCGAAACATCCTGAATAATTTTTGCATCGGCATTTCCGGCAACGAACCGAGCTGCAACCGCTGCCACATCGGCTACGGCTATGACAGCCCTTCCTTCGATTTTCAGAATGCCTACAACGTCGATTGCCTCGCCTGCCATGACAACAGCAACAGCTACATCAAAGCCGGCGCGGGAAATCCCGATCCGTCGGTGGACTTGGCCACTGTGGCGCAGCACGTGGGAAAACCGCAGCGCACGAACTGCGGAACCTGTCACTTTTTCGGCGGCGGCGGGAACAATGTCAAGCACGGCGATCTGGAGAAAGCTCTGTTTGACCCGTCCCGCGATGTCGACGTGCACATGGCCTCCGACGGCGAAGACATGCAGTGCGTGGATTGCCACACGGCCAGCAAGCATCAGATGCTCGGCAAGGCCTTCTCGGTCTCTTCGATGAACCGTAACCGCGCCGAGTGCGAAAGCTGCCACAGCGCCCTGCCGCATTCCGATGATGTATTGAACAAGCACACCATCAAGGTCGCCTGTCAAACTTGCCACATCCCCACCTATGCCAAAGTCAATCCCACCAAGACCGATTGG
This sequence comes from bacterium, assembly GCA_036504735.1. Classification (NCBI taxonomy): domain Bacteria; species bacterium. The sequence goes on along the minus strand of DASXUQ010000009.1, from coordinate 29,456 downwards.
GACTGGTCCACGGCGGGAAAACTCAAGGACGGTCAGCCGTACGAAGAGAAGGACTCGACGGGCGACGATGTGTACATGTCGATCAAGGGCTCCTTCCGCTGGGGCAAGAATCTGAAGCCGGACTATGTGTGGTTCAACGGCACGGCGTCCCATTACCTGATCGGTGATACCTTCGATCCTTCCCAGCCGCTGAAGATCAACCCGCTCTATGGCGCATACAACGATCCCGAGGCGAAGATCATCCCGGTGAAGATCATGCGCACCAAACAGATTTACGATACGCAGAACCATTATCTGATTCAGCCCAAGACGTTTTCAACAGTCGCCGGTGATGGCGGCTACTGGAAGGAATTCAACTGGAACCGTGCCGCTGAAGAAGGCATGAAGCGGGTCGACCTTCCTTACAGCGGCAAATACGGTTTTGCCGAAACCGAAATGTACTGGCCTGTCAATCACATGGTCTCGCCGAAAACCAGCGTGGTGCAGTGCAATGAATGCCATACGCGCACCGATAGCCGCTTGGCCGGCCTGAACGACTTCTACATGCCGGGCCGCAATTACAGCGCGGGGCTGGAAAAATTCGGCGCGGCGATGATTCTGATGACCCTTGCAGGAGTGATAGCGCACGGTGGCGCCCGGGTCGTCGTGAGCCGCAAGCGGAAGGGAGGCCGCTGATATGAAACACGACTATGTCTATCGCGCCTTTGAGCGCTTCTGGCACTGGACGCAGGCGGCCGTGATTCTTATGCTTGGCGTAACCGGCTTCGAGATCCACGGCGCCATTCACTTCTTCGGCTTCCGGCAGGCGGTCGCTCTGCACAACAGCTCGGCCATTGGCTTTCTCGTGTTGATTGTCTTCGCCGTCTTCTGGCATTTCACCACGGGCGAATGGCGGCAGTACCTGCCCACACGGGAGCATCTGCGCGCTCAGGTCAACTATTACATCTTTGGCATCTTCCGCGGCGCTCCGCATCCTACCAAAAAGCAGGTACTGAGCAAGCTGAACCCGTTGCAGAAGCTCGTCTACGCGGGATTGAAGGCGCTGGTGATTCCGGTAATGGCGGTATCCGGGCTGTTGTACATGTTCTACCGCTATCCGCAGCGGCACGACGTGATCAGCCTGAATGTCGGCGGCCTGAAAGCCATTGCGCTGGTCCATACGCTCGGCGCGTTTGCGCTGGTCTGCTTCTTTATCGCACACGTGTATCTCATCACCACCGGATCGAGCGTGACCTCCAATCTGAAAGCAATGATCACCGGCTACGAGGATCTGAAATGAACACCAAATACATGAATCCCTACCTCGCCGGTTTCTTTCTGGGCCTCGTGCTGCTGGCGACCATCTTTATCACGGGCCGCGGCCTCGGAGCAAGCGGCGCGGTCAAGGACGTGGTTCTGACGACGGTCCATGCGATTGCTCCGGCTCATGCCGAACACTCCACCTTCTTCGGGTCCTACTTCGGCGAGGGCAAGGAGAGCCCGATGAAATCGTGGCTGGTGTTCGAAGTGATCGGCGTGCTGATCGGTGCGTTTATCTCGGGTCTCGTATCGGATCGCCTGAAAGTGGTGACGGAATCCGGACCGCGCGTGCAGCCGAAACTGCGCTGGATTTTCGCCGTGATCGGCGGAGCCCTGTTTGGCGCGGGAGCCCAGTTTGCGCGGGGCTGTACCAGCGGCGCGGCCTTAAGCGGCATGGCGGTACTGTCCACCGCAGGGTTTATCGCCATGCTTGCGATCTTCGGCACGGGTTTCGCCGTCGCCTACTTCTTCCGCAAACTCTGGATCTAAGGCAGAAAGCAAAAGAATATTATGGGACCCTTCGTTCCTGACCTCATCTCCGATCAGCTCAATTTAATTGTGGCGCTGATCCTGGGAATAGCCTTTGGCTTTGTGCTGGAACAGGCGGGCTTTTCGTCCTCGCGCCGCCTGGCCGGAGTCTTCTATGGCTATGATTTCACCGTGCTGCGTGTCTTTTTCACTGCCGCCGTAACGGCGATGAGCGGCATCCTGCTGCTCGGCTACGCGGGCCTGCTCGATACCGAAGCCATCTACATCAATCCCACCTGGCTCTGGCCGGCGGTTGTGGGTGGGGCCATTATGGGATTAGGTTTTGTGCTGGGCGGCTATTGCCCCGGCACCAGTGTGTGCGCGGCGGCCATTGGCAAAGTGGATGCGATGTTCTTTGTGGGCGGCGGACTGCTGGGGGTCTTTGTGTTTGGCGAGATGTTTCCGCTGTTCAAAACTTTCTTCAACTCCACCGCCTTAGGTCCGGTGCGGGTCTATGACTCTCTGGGAATTTCCGGTGGACTGTTTGCCTTCATCCTGATTGCCGTGGCGGTGAGCGCCTTTGCCATCACCACCATTATTGAGCGCAAGGTCAATTCCGCATCATTGTCGCGGGACTTCAATCTGTCCAAGCACCGCCTTGCGGCCATCGGCGTGCTTGCCCTGGGGCTGGTGTTTTTGGTGCTGCCCGAGCGCAAGGCGCACATGATCAGCACGGTTTCCAGTGCAGGGTATGTCGCCGCGCATCCGGTCAAGGTCATGCCCGTGGATGAACTGGCATATCTTCTGGTGGACAAGGAGACGCGTCTGCAGATGGTGGACATCCGCAGCCCCGAGCAGTTTGCCAAGCTGGCTCTTCCCGGATCCCGCAACATTTCCCTGCGTGATTTCTTCAGCAAAGATAATACCGCGCTGTTCTCGCAGCGGCATGTTAAAAAGGTGATCGTGGCTGATGACGAGGCACAAGAGAAGGCGGGCTGCCTGTTGTTGCAGAGCCTCGGTTATGAAAATGTGGCGGCGCTTGAAGGTGGACTTCCGACGTTCAAGCATGTCATTCTGGACTCGACAGCCTTTGTGCCCACCGGCAGCCGCTGGGACAACGACGTCAAGACCTTCCGTCAAACCGCCCGCGCCGAGATTGCCCGCATGATTGATGCCGGCAAGAATATCGCGCCAAAGGCGGTCAAGACCGAGAAGAAGATCAAGGGTGGCTGCTGACCCGCAGTGGGTTGCTGCCCAAACAGGATGGTATCGAAAAAGAACCAGCGTGGGCTGGTTCTTTCATTTGACTTGGGCCGGTTATTTTGCTAATTTGATGGCCATGATTCAAACTCCACGCGACGACGAGCTGATGCTGGCCGCGGGCCAGGGAGATGTGCAGGCTTTCGAACAGATTGTCCTGCGGCATCAGGCGTTCGCGTGGAGCGTTGCGTACCGCTTTGTCGGCAACCGGGAAGATGCCGAAGATCTGGTGCAGGATGCCTTTCTAAGATTGCTGGCCGCCGCCGCGCGCTACCGCCCCACCGCGTCCTTCCGAACCTATCTCTCCCGCATTATTTGCCGTCTGTGCCTGGATCATATGGAAAAGAAACGGCCTGTGGTCTGCGATGAACTGCCCGAATGTGCGGATACTTCGCCGTTGCCCGATGGAATTGTCGTCCGCGAGGAGCAAGCTTCAGCGGTGCGGCGCGGGATTACCCTCTTGCCTCCTAATCAGCGGCTGGCCATCATCCTCCGCTATTACGAGGATTGCAGTTACCGCGACATTGCTGAAGCCATGGACACGACAGAAAAAGCGGTGGAGCGACTGCTGGCAAGAGGCCGCGAGGCACTGGGAAATACTTTAAAGGACTGGGATTAGCTCGGTAGTTGAGGGACGGCGGGGGATTTTGCAAGGTTGTCCGTTTATAGATAGGAGGAGTTCAAAAGCCGTGACATGCGATAGAATTCGAAATCAGCTTGGCGCATTTGCCGACCGCGAGTTGTCCGCCACAGAGCGATCCGCGGTGGAAGAACACCTGCGCTCCTGCGAGAAGTGCCGGGAGGAAATGGCGCGGCTCGAACGGCTGGCCTCCACAGTGCAGGAAAGCGTGATCCCCGAGGTCCCGGCAGGGCTTGCGGCACGGATTGTGGCGCGCGGTCAAACCCAACTGGCTTCCCCCAAGCCGCGTCGCCTGCTGCATATAGACTGGTGGGAGGCCCTACCGTCCACCATGCGCGCCGCTGCGGTAATCGTGCTGATGGTCGGCCTGTCCGTAGGAACATGGCTGGGATGGAATTCTGCCGGTGTGACGCGTGTTCCGATGGTTGCGGCCACCGTGCCCGATCCCGATCCTGCCTCTTCCATTCATGCGGACTACCTGTCCGACAGCCCCGGCGGATCGCCTGCGGAAGTCTACTTGACTCTCGCCGCTCCAACCGATGGCGGGAGGTAAGCCATGCACTCCAGAACTCGCATTCTGCTCATCATCCTTTCGGTCAGCCTGAACGTCGCGTTCGTCACTGCGTGGGGAATGAAGACGCTCACGCAGACCGCGCGCGCGGCCAGACCTCAAAAGACCGTCTGCATGCCGGACAGCAGTTGCCGCATCTGGTGCCCTCTGCACCGCGCGCTGGGAACTACCGCCGAACAATGGCGCTCCCTGGAACCACTGCAGCGGGATTTCCAAACGGCATCCGCAACACTGGGCACCACCGCCGACTCTCTGCGGGGGCAACTGATGGACCTGCTGGCCGAGCCGCAGGTTAACCCGGTGGCGATTGAGGCCAAGGAAGGTGAGATCGGCACGGTGCAGCAACGCATGCAGCGGCTGGTAGTTAATCATCTGCTCGAGGAAAAACGTGTGCTGAACGCCACGCAGCAGACAACCCTGTTTGCCATGATGCGCAACAACGGCGGCTGCGTGGGACATGCCGGCATAATGAGCGGCGAACAAACCGGTTGCCAGAAAAATCATATCCGGAACGATAGGAAATAAGTCATTCGATTTCGAAAGGGAAAGTCATGAAGAAGAGTGCGACCTTGGTGTTCATCTCGCTGGCGTTGATGTTTGTGATCGGTCTCGCCGGATCCGCCTTCTCGGAAGATGCGGCCATGAAGGCCCCGGCAAAAGATTCGACGGCCACCATGGCAGGCCATACCTGCGCGGCGACCTGTGCAAAGTTCGTGGACGGCAACAAGGACGGCGTGTGCGACAGCATGGCGGTCCATCATAAGGACGGAAAGTGCGTCAACATGGAGCAGTGCAAGAAAGACGGTCGCTGCCCCGGCAATTGCCAGAACCACGGAGCAATGATGAAGACCGGCGCGGTCAAAACCGCTGCGGCGGGAACGTGTGATCCCACCAAGTGCGCCACCATGTCCGGCGGCGGCTGCCCCATGAAAGCTAAAGCTGGCTGCACTCCCAAGAAGTAACCGGACGGCGTAAGAATCGAACAGGTTTATCGAGCAGAAGGCGGGCGGGACGGATCCTGCCCGCCTTTTGTGCTTGTGCCGCCCACATCTATCTCAGGATATGTTCGCGTATGAAGAAACGGACTCCCTCCACCCGCTGGCTGCGCTACTCGTTGCTCAGCGTCATCCTTGCCCTCGTGGCTTATCTGGCGCTCGGTTTTGGCGGCCGGTCCTTCGAAGATTTCTGTCCGTTCGGCGGAGTGGAAAGCCTCTGGGGCCTGTATCAGACTCGTGAATTCAGTTGCACTCTCGGGCCGCTGAATCTCTCGCTGCTGATCGGCGTGCTGTTGCTGGCGCTCGTTGCCAAGAAAGCTTTCTGTGGCTGGGCATGTCCTATCGGCTTCTTAGGAGAGCTTGGCGCGCGTCTCACGGGGCTATTCTGGAAGAAAAGGCCGCAACCTTCGCCCAAAGTGAACAGCGCTCTAAAAGGTCTGCGCTATTTGGCCCTTGCGCTGACGCTGTACTTTACCTACAAGAGTGGCGAACTGATTCTGCGCGGCTACGATCCTTTCTTTCTGATCTTCTCCGGCTTCGGGCACGGCGCACTGGGCATCACGAGCTGGATCGTGCTGGGCGCTCTGGTGGCGGGCGCGCTGCTTATCCCCATGTTCTTCTGCCGCTACCTCTGCCCGCTGGGAGCCACGCTGGACCCGCTCAGCCGCCTCGGTGTCCTGAAGGTCGTTCGTAACGAAGCGACCTGCACCATGTGCAATGTGTGCCAGAAAAAGTGTCCGCAGAACCTTGCTCCGCAATCGGTGGTCAAGCTGCGTCACCGCGACTGCACCCTTTGTCTGGAGTGCGTGGATGCGTGTCCGGTCAAAGACGCTCTGGAACTGAAAGCCACCCTGTAACCTTTGCCGGAGGACTCGGATGAAACTCCCCCGCTATATTCTGCCCCTTTTGGTGCTGGCGACGCTGTTGGGAGGCTATGTGCTGCGCTCAGTCTTCACACAGCCCACCACGAATATCTCCCTTGGTGGAAAGGGCGGCCAGAAGATTTCCTGCACGGTGCAGGGTTTGAAATGCAAAGGAACCGCGGCCTTTCTTACCCGTCTCTACGAAGAGACCCCCGGCGTTGCGGCCATCGAAACGTATGCCACCGAGCATCGCGCGGTGTTCACCTATGATCCGGCCCGGATTTCGCCCGACAGTATCCGCCGCATCATGGAAGCGCCCATTCCGTTGCAGGACGGCAGTTCGCGCCGGATCTTCACCTGCCTCTCGATGAAATAAACCTCTTCTCGCGAAGCGGTTCGAGGCACAAAAAACCTTTGCAAAGTAAACTTCACAAAGGTCAGTGCGAGGCGGTCATAAGCCGGTTGTGCGGTCAGCGTCCGGGGTTCTTCCGGGGAAAGTTCATTTCCGAGGCCCAGTACTTGCCCGCTTCTTTCTCCATTTTGAGAAGGCGCGTGTAGTAGTCGGGAATCTCTTTCAGGTGTGCCCACACAATCCGTCCGGTCAAGAGAAGATCGTCATGGGTGACATCCGTCTGCGGATCCCTGCTGCCATGCTCGAGTTCCACACCCAGACCGAGGCGGAACTGTTCGACCGGAAACATATTCCAGTCCGCGCCCAGCGCGTCACCGATCCGCTTCGCTTCTTCAAAACCGAATTGCTTGCCGTTCATCACAGGGTATTCTCACTGTCGTGGTTTCCAGCCGATGAGTCATAGCGGGGCGGACCTTAAAGGTCCGCCCCGCTACGTGTATCAGAACTTGGCGCTTACCAGCGGTCCTGGCGCGAGCTGCGTTCGACCTTCGGCTTGGCCTCGTTGACCATCAGCTTGCGGCCGCCCAGTTCGGTCTCGTTCAGCGAGTCAATGGCGGTTCTCGCTTCGGCGTCATTCGGCATTTCCACAAAGCCGAAGCCGCGGGCGCGGCCCGTGCCACGGTCCATCGCGAGGTTGGCGCGGTCGACCGTGCCGTGCGATTCGAAGAGCTGACGAAGATCGTCTTCCGACGTGTTGTAGGACAGATTGCCCACGTAAATGTTGACCATGATATGATCCTTTCCGGATTGGCGGGGATGGCGTCCCCTTCCTGCCACCTGATAACCTATCGCCAGCCGAAGAAGAATGTGTAAGTCCAAACATCTCGTGACAGTGGCCTGCGAAGAGCCTCCCTTGAGGCATCTATTGAAATCGAAAATTGCGTGAGTCTGCGGAAACCGGACGAATCCGGATCAGCACACCTTGACCAGTTGCTTGCCGAGGTTTTCGCCCCGGAATAGTCCCAGAAAAGCCCGCGGCGTATTCTCCAGCCCTTCCACGATGCTCTCGCTCACTTTGATTTTTCCCTGCGAGAGCCATTCGGAAAGCTGGGCGCGGCCTTCTTCGAACCGGTCGGCATACTGCCCGACCCGGAATCCCTGCATGATCGCCGTGTGCGAGAGAAGCTGCGCCTGAACCCGCGGTCCGCCGTGGGTTTCTTTCATATTGTACAGCGCAATCTGGCCGCAGATCGGGATGCGCGCATTGTCGTTGATCAGGGCAAAGACGGCATCGGAAATGTCGCCGCCGACGTTATCGAAATAGATGTCCACACCGTCGCGGCAGGCTTTGCCCAGCGAGGCCCGGATATCCGACGGATTCTTGTAATTGATGGCCGCGTCAAAGCCCAGATCGTCGAGCATATACTTCACCTTGCGGTGAGAGCCGGCGATGCCGACCACGCGGCACTCCATGAGCTTGGCGATCTGGCCGGCTAACGCGCCGACGGCGCCGGCCGCTGCCGAAATCACCACCGTCTCACCGGGTTTGGGCTTGCCGATCTCCAGCATCCCGAAGTAGGCCGTCAGACCGGGCATCCCTAAGACGCCCAGCGCCGTGCTCACCGGAGCCAGATCCGGATTGATCTTGCGCACGTTGTTTTCGTTGGCGACAGAGTAATCCTCCCACGCCAGCATGCCCGACACGTAATCCCCCTTGTGGAAAAGCGGCGAACGGCTGTCCGTGATTTTTCCCACCGCGCTGCCTATGATCACTTCATTCAGGACAAACGGCGGCGTGAACGCCTTGCGCTCGTTCATCCGGCCGCGCATGGAGGGGTCGACGGAAAGGTAATGGGTTTCGATCAGAACTTCGCCGTCCTGGGGCGACGGCAGCGGCGATTCCACCATGCGGAAATCGCTCTCCTCGGGCATTCCCGACGGCCGTTTCACCAGCAGAATCTGCCGGTTCACTCGTGCTTTCATCAGTTTCGTCCCTCCGTTTCGTCCCTCGGGAATTCCGGCGCTACTTTTTCGCGGTTGCATCGAGATCCTTTAGAGATTGCCCCAGACTCTCAAGGTCATGGGAAAAGTCCCGCTTGAACGCGTCCCAGTTGATTTTGCCTTCATCCTGATAGGCGTCCAGCTTGCCTTTCAATTCTTTATTCTTCTGCACCAGAACGTCCACCGTGGCGCTGAACTTTGCCCGGACCTTCTCATCGGCTCCGGCGGCCTTGGCCTTCAGCTCATCGATGGTCACGGCGTTCGCGGCAATCTGCTTTTCCGCGTTGCCGCGGAAAGCCTGCCATTCATCCATGTAGTCCGACTCCGAGTCTTGCACGGCCCGCTCTTCGGCCCGTTGCTCTTCGGCGGCGTTGCCCTTGGCCCGCTCGATGGTCTGTTTCAGGGACTTGTTGCAGCCTGCGGTCAAAATCAAAACGGCAAGTCCTGCGGCAATCACGGCCAGTAATGTGTGCTTCATAGTCTGCAATGCCTTGGATCGTGGCGGTGAACACTTCACCGGGAGTTTTCGGATACGCGAAAGTGCTGTTAGTATCCCAGTGGAACGGCCCGGCGGCAATGGGGACACTTGACCGATTTCTTCGGCATCGTTGAGTGGCAGTGAGGACACATGCGCTTGGAGGAGGAGATGGTGTAGAACGCCGCCACGGCCACGCCGACAAGGACCACGATAATGATAATTCCGACCATGGCGAGTGTTCCTTTCAGGAATTACATATGCCGGACATGACGATAGGAAACCTGTTACCCCGCACTGGAAACCGCATCCTCCGCCGGCTCGCCGCTGTAGCGCCGCTTCAACTCGCGGAAGCTGATCAGCCGCTCCTGCCGCTCATCCCACACACTCAGGAACGCCGTCTTCAGGCTGGACCTGATGGTCACCGTGAAGACATCCTGCAACTCCGGGTGCTGCTCGTAAATCTGCGGCAGCCGGTAGTTGGGCATGTGCTCATCGAGATGATGGATGTGATGGAAGCCGATATTGCCCGTAAACCACTGGAGGACTTTCGGCAGCTTGTAAAAGGAACTTCCCTGCATGGCCGCATGGATGCTGTTCCATTCCGCGCCGCGTTTCCAGTAGGTGTGTTCGAACTGGTGCTGGATGTAAAACAGCCAGATCCCTGCGCCCAGCGCAAGATACAGCACCGGAACGGCAATCAGCAGCAGGTTGACGAATCCCATCAGCCATCCGAGGATGAGCACCGTGGAGACCATCGTCAGGTTTGTCGTGTAGACATTGCGCCGCTGCCGCTTGGTGGTTTGCTTCTTGTCGGAAGCCATGCGATGCTGCAGCAGGACCGCGACCGGCGGACCGACCAGCAGAAACACCAGCGGATGGCGATACGCGCGATAGCGGAACCGCTTCCAGCGGGAGAGCTGCATGTATTCGCCTACCGTGAAGATGTCCATATCACCGTAGCCACGCCGGTCCAGGTTGCCGCTGGTGGCGTGGTGCAGTGCGTGTTCCCGCTTCCAGTAGTGATAGGGGATCAGCGTGAACAGGCTACAGAACCAGCCCATCCGGTCGTTAGCCTTGCGGGACTTGAAGAAGGAGCCGTGGCCGCAATCATGCTGGATGATGAACGTGCGGACCATAAAGCCCGCCGCAAGAACCGCCAGCGCCAGAACCAACAGATAGGAGACCGGCAGCAAACGGTACATGAGAAACAGCAGACCACAAAACGGGGGGATGGTATTTACCACCTGCCATACGCTGGCGGCTGTGGACTGGACCGGCTTGACAGCGGTCGTCGTGTCTACAGCGCCCAGACGGGAATCTTCGCGATGCATAGCCAAACACCCAATACCCAACTAAACGATAAATGCACCGGTCCGGTGCGAGCACCGCCCGGCAGGCCGTCATAGGAGCCGCTTCCGCTCTGCGAAACACGGCCCGTCTTTTAAATATGCGTGAGAACAAGACGTTCGGTAACGATCAGGTGGTCTGCAGAGCGGCTTTTCCGCAATGCGGACAAAGGGCGGCCTTGCGCGGCATCAGGGTCCGGCAGTGCGGGCAGGCGCTCTTCATCATCAGCGAAATATACGCGCCTACCAGGGTGACGAGCACCGCCAGCAATGCGATGAGCAGTATGCCGAGAATTAAACCTGTAATATTCGTCTCCATATCATCCTTTTTAGTTGCAGCGGACGGTCACGGCTTGTCGGTCAACAGTCCCCTGTGGAGAATCGTGCTCAAGGTCAGCGTCCATTCCTCCCACACGGCATCATCCTGAATGTCCCGTTCACTGATCATCAAAATCAGCGGCGCCAGATAAATGGCGCTGTACCCGATAGCCAGCAAGCACTCCCCGACCGCTTCCACGGGCAGATTGACCGCTTTGCCTTCGTGCACCGCATCCATGTAGGCATCCTGAAAATGCAGATTTGCGCCGAGCGGGCCGTGCTCTCCGATGTCGCGCAGTGCCGCGCGCAGATGCTCGGCGCCATCGGCAATTTCCCGCCGCAACAGCGAGGACCACTGCGGGTTGTCCCGCAGCACTGTCATCAAGCGGATCGGCGAACTGATCAACATGTCCAGCGAAGATTTCCGGTCGGGATCCGTGCCGAAGATCACGGTCAGCATCGCCAGGCCTTCATGCTTGAGGACCGCTTCATACAACCGCTCCTTGCTGCCGTAATAGTAGTGGAGCATGACCTGCTTCACCCCGGCACTCTCGGCAATGGCGCGGGTGTTGGTCCCCTTGAATCCGTGTTCGGCAAACAGGTGCGTAGCGGCGGCCAGAATTCGGGCGCGAGGTGTCTGCGTATCTGCCGGTATTTCCACTCTGTTCGCCTTGCTCACCGGTACCGGCCTTCCCGTAGTTTCCGTTATTGTCGGCATCAGCAAGCAGATTCCCGGCTTCAACGATGCGATCTTCAGCGCAAGATGTCAGGAAAGACTCGAAAGCCTTTCGCCCGCGCACTGGCAATCGAACGCCACTGTCACTCGATACTGTCAGATGACAATATAACCATTATTTCGCTTTTTACAACAACTTTTAGCAAAAATCCGCAAGTTTTTTGAACAATAAACAGTCATTCAGAATTTTTTCAGATGACTTATAGCGCCGTTCCATTCTTTCCAAGCCAGACGAGGGAGGCATGACGCTTCGTATTTGATCAAGTAAGCATAAGTAAATACTTTATTTCGAGATGGTGGTCGCCGTGAAAGTGATTTTGGACAAGGCTATCCACAAAGAAAATAGCGCCTTGCAGAGACGCTATTTTCGTGAGGGGAGTCTATAGGTACGGTGGCTCGACAGGGATCTCGAGCCGCAGCTATTGTACGGTAATGCTTCCGGTCATCATGGTGCCGTGGATACGGCAGTAATATGGGAATGTCCCCGCCTGACTGAAGGTGTGCGAAAACGTCGCTCCGCCCGCCATGTTGCCGCTGTCGAAGGTGCCGTTGGGACTGCCCGGCGCACCGCTGGTCACCGTATGCGGAATGCCGTCCTTATTGGTCCAAGTAAGCGCGGTACCCACGCTGACCGTTTTGCTTGACGGATTGAACTGCGTGTTCTGCATCCAGACCTCATTAGCGCCCGGACTGCCGCCCGGATTCCCTACCGGATTATTGTAGCCGGTGCTGTTCTTGCTACTGCACCCGGCGATGATGATCAGAAGTGCGGCCACACTCATGGCCAGTGCGAGAATGACCTTTTTTCTGCCGGTCATTTCCTTCTCCTCTACGAATATGTTAGTTCATGAATAGGTTCAGAGGTGCGGGCCTTGAAGGCTGTCATTTAGAAGATCACTTCAGGAGGATCATCCTGCGGACCAGTTTCGTATTTCCAGCTTCGAGAGAGTATAGGTAGACGCCGGACGGTAAGGCCGCCGCGTTGAAGTTGACTTCATGCGCCCCGGCCTGAACCGGATTGTCCAGCAGTGTTGCCACTCTCTGCCCGAGCAGATTGAAAACCGTCAATCGCACACGCCCCGATTGAGCCGCGTCGAAGTGAATCACCGTGCTGGGGTTGAAAGGATTGGGATAGTTCTGCGCGAGGGCAAAACTGCTTGGCCTGCTCGATGGTACAGGTCCGGCTGCCGACGCTCCCTGGGTACTGCCCATCTGGCCGCGCAGTTCACCCGCGGCGAATTGCGACGTATGGACATTGATATACACGTTGCCCGCATTCAGAGCATTGATATTGGCCACCGACAGTGGTTCCGAGTCTGAGGCTTTCCAGATACCGGAAATCGCCGTGCCGTTGAATTCCAGCGTCTTGATGATCGGGCCGTCCGTTCCGGGCGCGGCATTGTGGAAGTGTGTCTCCCCAATGGGTCCGGTCAGACCGTTCACCGTCCCGGTATAGACTAAGGCCTCTTCCGTAAGAATCGTGGCAACGGTTCCGGTGCCGCCGGAGGTCACGGGATGCGTCTCCTGCGCCGGATCCATTCCCGCGCCCAGACCGATGCCGCTGTTCAGGAAGACCTGCCCGCGAATCTCACCTGCGGCGTAGGATGACGTGTGAATGTTGACGTAGATTTCTCCGGAAAGCAGGTCTTCGACAAATTCATCTGTCAGCGGCTCGGCGTCGCTGCTGCGCCATACACCGCTGGCATTATTGCCGTCGAAGGGGATGGTGCGCACAATCGGGCCGTCTTCGCCAGTCGCTGCATAGTGGAAATGCGCCTCGCCAATCGGACCGCTGAGATCATTGACTGTAATCTGGTACACCAATCCATCGGGAGTCAAAGTGAACGAGCCTACGCCCGCGCCCGGCGACGTCACCGGATGCCCCTCTTGCTGCGTGGACAAGTCGGTGCCGAGTCCCGAACCGCCGACGACAAAGAGCTGCGACCGAATCTCGCCGCCCGGATATTGCGATGTGCTGATGTTGATGAACAGACTTCCGGTCAGCAGATCCATCAGACGGCTGTCAGTAAACGGCTGATGATCATCGGGCGACCAGACGCCATCGGCACTGTTGCCGTCAAAGCTGATTTCCCCGACCCGCGATCCGTTGCGTCCCATATCGCCGCGGTCAAACTCCGCCGACACCGTGCCGGAGAGTCCGCTGACCGTAATATGATACTCCAGACCTTGCGGCGTAACCTTGAACACGCCGCTGCCTGTCGCGCCGCTGGGCACCGGATCGAATTCCTGGGCCGAAGACAATTCCGCCTGAACAAAGGTGCTGCCCGTCGCTGGCATCATCTGGCCGCGGATCTCGCCGTCCGCGTAGCTCATGGTGTGGATTTCGAAATACACATCCCCCCGGCGCAACGCCGCCTGCACGTCCGCCGTCAACGGCTGCGCCGCATCATCTTTCAGCCAGGCTCCGGAGGCCGAGTTGCCGTTGAAGATAATAGTTTTGATTACCGAGCCACTCTGCCCCGCGCTGCCCACATGCAGATCCGCCGCCGTAATCGCCGAAGTCAATCCCGAGGCCGTAATGTTGTACGATAGTCCCCGCTCGGTCAGCAGGAATGCGCCGGAGGCTTTTCCCGTCGAATTCACGGAATGGGTTTCCTGATTGGCATCGGCGGACGATTCGAATCCCCAGCCTTCCGACGGATAAATCTGTCCCTTCATTTCATTGCCATAGTACCCGCCGGTGCCGATTTCGAAGTAGACATGTCCGGCCAGCAGCTCGGCTTCCAGCGAGTCCGTCAAGGGCGGCGTGTCATCATAATGCCAAATTCCTTCGGCGGTATTGCCGGTAAAGGTCATGGTCTTCAAGGGCGGTCCCTGTACTCCGGGCTTGCCCAGCCCGAATTCTCCCACCACCGAGCCCGGAATCCCATTAATCGTAATCTTGTAAAGCAGCCCTTCTTCCACCAGCGTGAAGCTTCCGGTTCCGGTTGCCGTGGAGCGGTGTCCGCCATGCTGGGCCACCTGAAATGGCGTAATCCGCGCTCTCAGCGCTGTCCCCGAACTGACGATTACCTGTCCGCGAATCTCGCCTGCGGCGTGCTCGCTGGTGTGAATATTGACATATACATGCCCGAGCAACAGGTCGGTCTTGATGTCGTCCGTCAGCGGTTCGGCATCGGTCGGTGACCAGATGCCGCTGGCGGTGTTGCCGTTGAACTCAATCGTGCGGACGATTCCGCCGTTGGTGCCCATCATTCCGTCGTGAAAGTGCGCCGCGCCAATCGGCCCGCTCAGTCCGTCCACCGTAATATGATAGGCCAGACCTTCTTCAGTCAGCGTAAAAGTGCCCGTGCCCTGCGCCGTTGTCACTACATGTTCCGGCTCCTGGCTTCCGCTCAAACGGGCGATAAACTGATTCGCGTGTGCAGCTCCGGCACACATCAGAAGTGCGAGCATAGCACTCGCTACAAGCTGTGCATAAGTCTTCATGAATGTCTCCTTGCCTCTGTGCGGGCAATCTGTCTTTTGTTTCGTCGTAACACTTCTATATGGATATCAGATCGCGTGAATCGTGTGCACTGCCACCGCGGGAGTACAACCCCTGCCCTTGGGGCAGGCAGGGGTTGATATGTTGCTCGTCGTGGGCGCGCTAATTGCCGCCCTGCCGGGACGTCTCCCCGCGGTTATCGCTGACCGCTGTGATGTCGACCGAGATATGCTGCTCTTCGGCCAGACGAAGCAATAGGAACTGGGGCCGCTCGATGGTGTAATCCTGGAGCTTCACGAGGAAGGCTGACTCGATCCGCAGTGTCTGGCCGCCAGTTCCTAATGTGAGATACGTTTCCGGCTCGACTTCGCGGGTCGTGCCGTGAAGCGTCAGATTTCCCTTGACCGACACCCGCGTGCGGGCATTTTCCTGCAACCCGGTTGCGGGCAATTGAAGAGTGGTAACGGTGAAGACCGCTTCCGGATATTGCTTGGTTTGCAGAAACTGCTCGCGCATGTCCTGATCGCGTTTGCTGATGCCGGTGCGTAGTGAGGCCAGGTCTACGTGAACTTCCGCGCGGCCTCCACCGCCATCCAGTTCAGCAAAGCCGGTCGCCGTGCGGGTCTTGCCTGTCACCGTTTCGAGAGAGGCCTTGCTTTCGAACTGAACCAGTGTGTGGACATCCCCCGCCACAACTTTGAACGTCGCCGACTGAGCCATAGCGACGGTGGCGATGAGTAGTGAAACCGAAAGGAATAGCTTTTTCATAAGAGTCACAGGGTTTATCGAGGTGGTGGCGCGTATACTATGTATGCAGGTTTGATCCATTGCCCTGCCTGCTATTGTGTATGGCAATGGATATGCCAATAGGCTGGAACTCTACATTCTTCGATTTTAAAATCTTGAAAATTATGATTATATGGACTCTTTTTTACGTGAAGTTGCTATAACAGTGGCGACGGCTGGCATAGCTGCAAAGTGTGGCAGGAATGCCTCACAATCCTGCAAGGTTCTGTTATTGTTATCCAGAGCATAGTGAGGCTACAATGTCACACTCCTTTTGATCAGGTATGAACAGGATAGATAAGGCATGCGGATTCAGGCCTCCCGTTGCATCTCTGGAGCCTGACCGCTATCTTTAAGCATAACATTTAATGATCGCCATGATTCCCAAGAGTCGCTTCTCCCGTTATTTTGGACTGAACTTCATTCTGCTGGAAATCCTCATTGTCGGCGGCAGCGGGGTTGTCTCCTATGGCCTCGGACGCAACCGGATGCTCGATGTCTCCAGCCAGACCAGCGCCGCGGTAGCCAATCACCTTGCCCGCTCCCTCGATCAGTTCTACATGGCGCCGTGGGAATTGACCTTTGCCACCTATCCCTTCGACAATCCCATTGCCAATGAGGAGCTGGTCGGAGTCGTGCGCACCTTCGTGAACGGCTTCAATGTGGAAAAGGTGAGCATCTATGACAAGCATTACCGCATTCTGTTCTCGACGGACTCCACGATGCAGGGCAAAGAAGAGCCGTCCAATTCGATGCTCTTCTCCGCGCTGGCCGGACACGCGGTCTCGAAGCTGATCAAAGAGTATCCGGCGGGGAATACCGCCGGCGTTGCCGATATGAGCGACCATCTGCTGGCCTATGTTCCGGTGGAGGTCCGCGCCGGAACGGACTCGACCGAGCGCCTCGCCTTTGCGATGCTGATGGACGTCTCGGCCATGTATGCCAAGGTGCGGCAGCTCCGCAATGTGATTATCCTCAGCACGGCGGCCACCGGCCTCGCGCTGTTTCTGGTCGTGTGGCTGATTGCCGCCCGCGCCGACCGGATTATCACCGAAGAGAACCGGGAACGGATGGTGCTGGCCGAGCGCATTCGCAAGCAGAATGACGAGCTGGAAACTATCGTCGCTCAGCGGACTCAGGAACTCCGCAGCACGCAGGCCGGAATGGTGCAGATGGAAAAGATGGCCGCTACGGGGCAACTGGCCGCGGGCGTGGCGCATGAAATCAACAACCCTGTCGGCAACATCCAGAATCGGCTCGAGTTGCTGCTTGATGACGTGCATGCCGGAAGGCCGGTCGACGATCTGGAAGCGCATCTGGCCATGATGCACCGTAACACCGGCCGCATTTCGAACATCGTGGGACGGCTGCTCTCCTTTGCGCGGCAATCCGGCACGGGCAAGATGCCGCTGAATTTGAGTACGCTGCTCAGCGGCGTGCTGCTCCTGACACGCAAGGAAATCGAAAAACGCGGCATCGCGCTCGACGTCAACATTCCCGAGGACCTGCCGCCCTTCAAGGGCAACAGCACGGAAATCGAGCAAGTGTTTATCAACCTGCTGGTGAACGCGATGGATGCCACGCCGCGCGGCGGAAGCATTACGCTCACCGCGCAGGCCAAGGGTGAGAGCCTGCACGTGCAGATCACCGATTCGGGACAGGGAATCGCCCCCGAATATCTTTCGAAAATTTTCGATCCGTTCTTTACCACCAAGGATGTCGGCGTGGGAACAGGGCTCGGTCTTTCCATTACCTACCGCATCGTGGAGAATCACGACGGCAACATCCTGGTCTCGAGTGAAATCGGCAAGGGAACCACCTTTGTCGTCCGTTTCCCGGTTTTGGAGAAGCAGGTCCAGGCCACATGAACGAAAAATCCCGGATTCTGGTCATTGACGACGAGCCGGATATGCTCGACAACTGCCGGCTGATTCTGTCGCGCGCGGGCTATGATATTCAAACTCTGCAGGACAGCCGCGACCTGTCCGCCACGGTGGCCGCCTGCGACCCCGATCTGGTGCTGACCGATCTGATGATGCCGGGGCAGGACGGCATGGCGGTGTTAAGTGAACTCCACTGGTCGCACACCGATGTGCCGGTGGTCATCATGACGGCCTATGCCACGGTGGAAACCGCCGTCGAGGCGATGAAGCACGGTGCGGCCGATTATCTGGTCAAACCCTTCTCTAAAGACCAGCTTCTGCTGCTGGTGCAGCGGATGCTCACGAACCGCACCTTGGTTCTCGAGAACCAGCGGCTGCGCCGCGAACTGGACCGCCAGCAATTGAAAGACGCCGTGGTGGCCGTCTCGCCCGCCATGCAGCTTGTGCTCTCGACCATCACCCGTGTGGCGGACACCGATGCCAGCGTGCTGATTCAGGGGGAATCCGGCACGGGCAAAGAGGTGATCGCGCGCGCGATTCACGGCGCCAGCCGCCGCAGCGCCGGGCCGTTCGTGGCCGTGAACTGCAGCGCGCTCCCCGCGCAGCTCATCGAGAGTGAACTCTTCGGCCACGAAAAGGGCGCCTTCACCGGAGCCGTTACGACGCGCAAGGGACTGCTTGAAGAGGCCCACGGTGGCACCTTCTTCCTCGATGAAGTCACCGAAATGGACATGGCCATGCAGTCCAAATTGCTCCGCGTCCTGCAGGAACGCAAGGTGCGACGGGTCGGCGGAAATCGTGAGATCGACCTCGATGTACGCATCATCGCTGCATCCAACCGCGACGCCAAAGCGGCGGTGCAGCAAAAACTGTTGCGTGAAGACCTGTTCTTCCGGCTTGCCGTGGTGATGGTGGATGTTCCACCTCTGCGGCAGCGGCGCGAGGATATTCCCGTGCTGGCCGCGCATTTTCTGGCGGAGATTGCCGCCGATTTCAAACGCACAATCGAAGGCTTCTCGCCGCAAGTGCTCGACCGGCTGACCCGCTATGCGTGGCCGGGCAATGTGCGCGAACTGCGCAACGTGGTGGAACGTGCCGTCTCCCTTGCTACCCACCCGATTCTCCGCGAAGAAGACCTGCCCGCGTCCTTGCAGGAAGCTCCTTCCCGCAGCATCCGCGTGGATGTGACCGAGTCCTATGAAGACGCCAAAGCCAAACTGCTCGACCAGTTTCAGCGGGAATACTTCACGCGGCTGATCGACGAGGAGCGCGGCAATATCACCCGTGTCGCCCTCCGGGCCGGTGTGGACCGCCGGACCATCTACCGGATCATGAAAGGCTACGGCGTGCTGCACGGCGACGGCGGAGAGAACGCCACGTAAGAGACTTTGAGCACAGTACCTCTGCTGCAAGCACAAGACTCCCCGGCAAAGGGGAGTCTTGTTGTTAGGCCTCCTGACTTTCGAAGAGTTAGAAGTCCCGAAAATCCATACTGTGCCGCATCCTGAACACAAGTACAGTTTGAGCAGAACATAGAATAACCCGCCGGACACATTGCTGTCGAGTCACTCCGGCTCTAAAGCTTGAACCGTTCCGAGCCGTTGCGCGTACAAAAACATAGGCCGCTGTTTTGGCCGTTTGTAGTAATGGTATTCTGGACCCGTAGACAAAGGAAAGATCTCATGATTCAGCAGGGATTAGTCATCGAACGCGACATTAATGCGCCGCGCGATCTGGTATGGAAAGCCTGGACGGAGCCCGAGCGCGCCAAGCGCTGGTGGGGGCCCAAAGGCTACACTGCGCCAGCCATTAAACTCGACCTCCATGTGGGCGGCAAATACCTTTTCTGCATGCGCTCGCCGGACGGCCAGGACTTCTGGAGCACCGGTGTCTACCGCGAAATCGTCCCGCAGGAGCGTCTGGTGATGACCGACAGCTTTGCCGATGAGAAGGGCAATGTAGTCCAGGCTTCCTACTACGGCATGGAAGGGGATTTCCCGCTGGAACTGCTGGTGACGGTGTCCTTCGAAGAACGTAACGGCAAGACCCACATGACGCTGCGCCATGAAGGTTTCCCCGAAGGCGAAATGAGCGAGATGGCCGAGACCGGCTGGAACGAGTCCATCGACAAACTTGTCCAAAGTCTCAAATAACCCTGGCAAGGAGAGCATCATGGCAGAAAATGTGGCAACAGACAATGCCTTGACCGTGACCCTGCCGTCGGATCGGGAGGTTGTTATGACGCGAAGCTTCGATGCGCCCCGTGACCTCGTGTTCAAGGCTTATGTGGATCCCGACCTCATTCCACAGTGGTGGGGGCCGAAAATTTACACCACCAAAGTGGAGAAGATGGATGTGAAGCCCGGTGGCACATGGCGCTTCGTGCAGCGCGGACCGGACGGCAAAGAGTACGCGTTTCACGGCACCTATCAGACCGTCACGCCGCCCGAGCGTATCGTCTCCACCTTTGAATTCGAACCAATGCCCGGCCACGTGATCATCGACACGATTACCTTTGAAGAGCAGGACAAAAAGACCATCCTGAAAACCCGGGCGCTCTTTCAATCGGTGCAGGATCGGGATGGCATGCTGAACTCCGGCATGGAGCAAGGGATGGCTGAATCTATGGATCGTCTGGCGGCTCTTCTGGCGCAAAGCAGGAGCGAGTGACAGACCACTATGAGAAAAGTCATCTTTCAAATGATGATTAGCCTCGATGGCTACTTTGAGGGCCCGAACAGAGACCTAAGCTGGCATACTGTGGATGAAGAGTTCAACAATTATGCCGCCGACCTGCTTGATTCCTTGGACGCCCTTCTGTTCGGACGGGTAACCTATCAACTCATGGCGGACTACTGGCCAAGCCCCGCCGCCCTCACGGATGATCCGATGATCGCGGCCAAAATGAACAGCTTGCCGAAAGTCGTTTTCTCCACATCACTGCAAAAGGTGGATTGGAGCAACACGCGGCTGGTTAAAGAAGACGCCGCGGCGGAAGTCACAAAGCTGAAACGGCAATCCGGCAAAGACATGGCCGTCTTCGGTAGTTCTGATCTGGCGAGTATGCTTTCGGAACATGGTCTGATTGATGAATACCGGATCATAGTAAATCCCGTGGTGCTGGGGCATGGCAAATCCCTGTTCGCGGGTTTGGAGCACCCGCTCAAATTAACGTTCTCCAGCGCTCTGCCGTTCACTTCAGGCCTGGTTATGCTCACCTATCAACGCGCCGGATCGGTGTGACATCCAAATCCGCGGGAAAACCGGCGGTTCCATCAGGATCGGTCGCTCTGCATTTGTCGACAACATGATTCACAGTAAGTGAACCATTCCCAATCATTAATGTTCGTCAGCGGCCCTTGAGAATAGGGCTGCTTCGGTAATGCTCCGCGTATAAAGTCGGCAGTCGACTTGCATCTCTCTGCGGAGACGGTTAAATTGGACTCAGTTTTCGGCAGGATGGCTGAACCGGACAAAATGAGACCGACCATGTACTCACGCAACGACACCCCTACGGCCAGACTGGTCAATACCGCATCCTCTGTTCCGCGCAAACCCGTGCAAACGGCCAATGCCGCCGAGGAAGAACAGTTTCTCGAGCGGATCCGCGCGGGCGTGATTGGCGCGGGCCAGATGATCGAGACGCCGCATGGCCCCAAGCCGCTGCGTTACTTCGATTTCATTGCCTCCGGACGCTTTCACCGCGATGTGGAAGAGGAGTTGTCGCAGCGGGTGCTGCCCTTCATGGCCAACACCCACACCGAGACCAATTTCACGGGCCGGCTGATGACGCAGTATTACGAGCAGGCCTTTGCCCGCATCGCCGGCTATATTCATGCCTCGCCTGAGGATGCCTTGATCCCTGTGGGCAACGGGTCAACCGGAGCTATCAACCGGATGATTCACGTGCTGGGCCTCAGAATTCCCGATCAGCTCGACGAAGTCCGCCATTGCAAACGCTGTATACCGGAACAGAAGCGGCCCTTCATCTTTCGCTCGATGATGGAGCACCATTCCAACGACATCGCCTGGCGGGAAACCATCGGCGATACGGTGTATGTGGACTTCGATGCGCAGGGCCGGATCAGCGTCGACGATCTGGCGGCCAAGCTTGAGCAATACAAGGACCGCCCGTGGAAGATCGGCACCTTCAGCGCGGCCTCCAATGTCACCGGTATTTTGAATGACTGCCACGCCTTAGCCCGGGTGCTGCATCAGCATGGCGCGTGGGCGTTCTTCGACTATGCTGCCGCCGGGCCGTATGTGGACATTGACATGCACCCGGCGGATGATGCCGGGGCCTATTTCGATGCGATCTTCTTTTCGGTGCACAAATTTCTGGGCGGCCCCCGCTGTCCCGGCCTGCTGGTAGCCAACAAGAAGCTGTTTACCAACCGCGTGCCCGCCGAGCCGGGCGGCGGAACTGTGCTCTATACCTCCCCTTGGGATCACCGCTATCTGTCTTCTATCGAGCACCGCGAAACCGGCGGTACACCGCCGATTGTCCAGTCGATTCAAGCCGGGCTGGCTTTCGATCTCAAGGCCGCGATGGGCACAGAGCGGATCGAACGGATTGAACAGGATTACTTGCAGCGGGCCTTAAAAGAGTGGCGAAATCATCCGGGGATGTACATTCTGGGTAATACCGAAACGCGGCGGCTCGGAGTGCTCTCGGTGATTTTCAAGGACCTGCACCACAATCTGGCGACGTCGCTTTTGAATGACCTGTTCGGGATTCAGGTGCGCGGCGGCTGCATGTGTGCCGGACCGTACGGACATCTGCTTTTGAATATCGATGAGCCCCACTCGGCGCAGATTCGCCACCGGCTGGATGAAGGCCACATCGGCGAGAAGCCCGGCTGGGTGCGCATCAGCCTGTCTCCCACCGTCAGCGAAGAAGAATTCCAGACGCTGCTCGAAGCGGTGGATCACCTTCTGAAACACGGACACGAGTACGCCGACCGCTATGAACTCCGCGACGAAACCGGCGAATGGGTGTGGAAGGGCGACAAGCAACCGCTGGCTGCCATCTGACGTCCTGAAACCACCCGTCGTCCGCAAAGTGAACGCCGTTTCATTGCAAACCTCGCCGCAAATTGGCGGGGTTTGTTTTTGGAACGCGGATGCATATCAGACCTCTGTGAAAAAACCATGCACCTGGAGCCGCAGGACTCGGGTAGACATCTTGAGGATAATCAACCGGATAACCGCAGCATTATATTTCCGCAACGGCTTCGATTTATGTTGACAAACCTTTGGCAATTCAGTAGTTTGTAAGATACAACCGACGATTCTCGTGACGCGCATTTTCGAACAGCGGTTAACAGTAACCACTTTCCAAGGAGGACACACGATGCCGCTTATTGGTCATATGACGCTGATGATCTGGGGAGCCGCGCTGTTGATTCTCGGCGTGATTATTCTGCCCTCGATCCGGATGATCGCGCCGAATGAGGTCGGTCTGGTGGTCAAACGATTTTCGAACAAGAAACTCTCCAACGGCAACATCGTCGCCTTTCGTGGTGAAGCCGGCTATCAGGCGGACTTGCTGATGCCCGGCTACCGCTTCAAGGCATGGTGGCTGTACTCAGTGGACAAGCATCCCTTTGTGCAGGTCCCCAGCGGCGAGATCGGTCTGGTGATTGCGCAGGTCGGCGAAGGCCTGCCGGTAGGAGCCAAAACTGCCGTCTACAAGGACGTACTGGGTGATTTCAGCGACCTGCGTAAGTTCATCGACAACGGCGGACAAAAAGGTGTACAGCGGCAAATCCTCCCGCCCGGATCGGTGATGCCGGTGCACCCGCTGGGCTTTCTGGTGATCACCCGCAGCAACTTCTTCGGCCTGCCGGTCGATCCTCTGCTGCGCAAGAATATCGCCCAGGCCAAAGAGCGCCTGCTTCGCCCCTACGGCATCACGGAAGACAATCTGGTTGTCACCCTGATTGCCCCGCGCAAGATCGAACGCGTGGATGCGCGTCCCCGCACGGACCTTACCGCCCGCGGCGACCGTGACGATGAACTGGTGGATGTGATCGGAATCGTGACGACGCTCGAAGGGCCGCCGCTTCCCGCCGGAGATATTGCCGGGCGTCTGGGTGGTTTCGAAGATGTGGCGCAGCTTGAACAGCGCCTGGCCCATGATGAACCGCTCCCGGAAGGCAAACTGGCGGAAGCCATGCGAATGCAGACCGAGGCGACGGAGAAAATCGCGGCGTCCAATGCGGCGCGGCTGGCATCGCGCTCCGCGGCCAAACGCGCCCGTCAGACCCGTGACGCCGAAATCATCCGCGACGCCGAAGAGAAGCGCAAGGCCGCCGAGACGGCCAAGTTGGATGCCGATCAGGCCATCGAACGCGCCAATCGCATTCTGGCCGAAATCGCCGGTGAAGCCTCCAAGGCCGATTCGCAACTCATCGAATTGCTGCTGGGCAGCAAGAACGTGATGCACAACAACTATCAGAACTTTCAGGCGTTTCTCGATCACGGCGGCTGCATCGGTTTACAGCACGATCCGCTGCTCTATGGAGCCTACAACCTGAATCCGGTGCTGGTCAAGGTGGAAATGGTGCCGATGCTGGTGGTCAAGCAGGGACAGGTGGCGGTCATCAAGTCCTATGTGGGACTGGTTGCCAAGGATGTCTCGGGCATGCAGTTCAAGCATGGCTCGCTGGTGCGGCCCGGGCACCGCGGCATCTGGCAGGAATCGCTGCGCACCGGCAAGTATCCCATTAATCCCCGCTGCTATGAAGCGGAGATTGTCCCTACGGCTATTCTGACGCTGAACTGGGCCGAGGCGACCTCCAAGGCGCACAACCTTGATCAGGAGTTGAAGCAGATTGACGCCAAGAGCCGCGAAGGCTTTATCTTCCATCTCGATTTGCAGGTGCAGATCCACGTGCCCGATACCAAGGCCGCGCGCGTTATCTCCCGCGTGGGCACCATGCAAAACCTGATCAATGAAGTCCTGCAGGCGGCGGTGGGCAACCACTTCCGCGACACGCTGCAATCCATGCCTGCGATTGACTTCATTGAGACTCGCCAGGAAGTGCAGGAAGACGCCTTCCATCACATCCGGCAGAAACTCAGTGAGTATGAAGTCGAAACCCCCGGCGTCTATATTCAGGACGTCGTGCTGCCCGAGCAGCTTGTGAAGGTGCTGACCGAGCGCGAAATCGCCAACCAGGAAGTCACCACCTTCCAGCGGCAAGAGGCGGCCCAGCAGGAACGTATCCGCATGGAACAGGCGACGGGAAGAGCCGACAAGCAGCACGACCTTGCCTCGTCGGAAATTCAAAAGTCCATCGCCTCCAACCTCGCCGAGGCCCGCAAATCCGAAGCTTCGGGCGAAGCGGAGTTCATTTCCAAAACCGGCGCCGCCAAGGGCGCGGAAGTCGAGTCCGTCAACGTCGCTTTTGCCACAGCCTATGACCGTCAGGTCAAGGCCATCGGACGGCAAGGCACCATTTTGGTGAACATCGCCCGCGCCCTGGCCGCGAGCAACACGCCCTTTGTGCCGCGTGTGCTGGTTTCAGGCGGTGAGGGCGGCGCCATAAATGCGCTCTTTGCGACTCTCACCGAAAGTTTCAGCAAATTCACCAACGGGAAGTCCGAACCTGTGGTCAGCGAAACGGAGGAAATGATGGTTGAAGCCAGCGCCGCGCCGAATGTGCCCGACGTTCCTTCATCCTCGCCCGAGCCGCCCTCCACCCGGCGTCAGTAAACGGTGTCCGACCCTGATCTAAGACAGGCTCTCCGCAAACGGGGAGCCTGTTTAGCGTTTGCAGAGAGTGCAACAAGACCTCTCGACTATTCCATGAAAAAATATAAAACAAGTATTTTTATATTTTTATGATAGTGACCACTCGTCAGTCAGGCTAAATGTGACTTGCATATAACCGGGTAGACGATTATATTTACAAAAGAAATAAATGGCGAGGACGACATGAGCAACGCGGCGGCGCTCTTCAAGGCACTGGCGGATGACACACGGCTATACATGCTGGCCCTGATCCGGCAGCACAGAGAATTGTGCGTCTGTGAACTGGAAAGCGTACTGGGAATTACGCAATCGAAGGCCTCCCGGCATCTCCGGTATCTGCTGAACGCGGGATTGGTTATGGACCGGCGCGAGGCGGTGTGGATGTACTATCGCATTGCCGAGCATCTGACTGCGGCGCAGACCGCCATTCTCGATAACGCCCAGCTTCTGTTGGATAGCGAGACCTTGCGCGACCTGAACCGGAAACTGGCGTCACGGCGCAGACTGCTGGAAGGCTGTTGCGTGCCGCAGGAAAAGGCAACGGTCGCGGGAATGGAGAAGGCCTCATGAGCGATGGAGTGCGCAAGGTTAGCCGCGGGCTTTCCCTTACGGATCGCTATTTAACGCTCTGGATCTTTGCGGCGATGGCGGCGGGCGTTGGTCTGGGATATGCCGTTCCCGGAGTGGTGCCGTTTCTCGATCAGTTCAGCGTGGGTACGACCTCGATTCCCATTGCCATCGGGCTGATTCTGATGATGTACCCTCCGCTGGCCAAAGTGCGCTATGAAGAACTGGGCGGTGTGTTCCGTAACTGGAAAGTGCTGACCTTATCTCTGCTGCAGAACTGGGTCATCGGGCCGATTTTGATGTTCTTTCTGGCGATTCTCTTTCTGCCCGATTTTCCCGAATACATGGTGGGCCTGATACTGATCGGCCTGGCGCGTTGCATTGCCATGGTGATTGTTTGGAATGAACTGGCCAAAGGCGATACCGAATACGCTGCGGGACTGGTGGCCTTCAATTCCATTTTTCAGGTGCTGTTCTACTCGCTGTACGCCTATGTGTTCATCACCCTTCTGCCGCCGCTGTTCGGCATGAGCGGCATGGCGGTGCCCATTACCATCGGGCAAATTGCCAAAAGCGTCTTCATTTACCTTGGCATTCCGTTTCTTGCCGGATTTTTGACCCGGTTTGTGCTGATCCGTATCAAGGACAAGGCGTGGTATCATCAGACATTCATTCCGAAGATCAGCCCCATCACACTCGTTGCGCTGCTGTTTACGATTGTGGTGATGTTCTCGCTCAAGGGGGACAAGATTTTGACGCTGCCCTTGGATGTACTGCGGATTGCGGTTCCGCTGCTCATCTATTTTGTGGTGATGTTCTTTGTCTCTTTCTGGATGGGTAAGAAGGTCGGCGCCGACTATTCCAAAACGGCCACACTCGCCTTTACCGCCGCTTCCAACAATTTCGAACTGGCGATAGCCGTGGCGATTGCGGTTTTCGGTGTGCAATCCGGCGCGGCCTTTGCCGCGGTGATCGGTCCGCTGGTGGAAGTTCCGGCGCTGATCGGTCTGGTCAATGTGGCGCTGTGGATGCAGCGCAAATATTTTTCTCTTCCGACTTCACCCGCACAGGCCAAGGCAGCCATTCAGAACTTACCGTAAGGCGAGGCAGGAGTTGCTGCCCCATTTGCGCATCACCGTTTTTGAGAAATAAATCACATATTTATCCGGCTCTTGCATGGTCAGCCGGACTTACCGGAGACAACACATGGCAGACAACACACCCGAATCATCGGCCAACTGCTGCGGCGGCTCAGATCAGGAAAATGCGGCAGGCTGCGGCTGTGGCAGCACACCGAAGCGGAGATCCCGCCTGCGGATGGTACTGTTTGTGACCATTATGCTCGCCGCGGTGGGAGTTGGCGCGTATTCCTTCTGGGCAAAGTCTGCTGCTCCGGCGTGTGGCGCGGCACAGGACTGCAGCGGCTCGGGCGGCTGCTGCCCCAGCGCGGGGAAGTAACCGTGCAGCAATGGATTCAGCAGATTCTGTCCGGTGATCAGGTCGGTCTGGCCTTCTATCCGGCGCTGTTCTTACTCGGCATGCTGGGCGCGGTGAGTTCCTGCTGCGCGCTGCCGATGATCGGTGCGGTGGTGGGATATGCCGGATCAAGGGATTCTCAAACCGGACGGCGTGAGCTTTGGATGGCGGGCCTGTTCTTCATGCTGGGAACCACATTGTCCCTGGCTGTGATCGGTGCGCTGACAGGTCTGATCGGTCACTGGGGTAGTTCCTCGCTGGGGCGCTACTGGCAGTTTGCCGCAGGGCTTGCCATTGTCCTGTTCGGTCTGGTCAGCTTAAAGCTGGTGCGGATTCGCATTCCTGCGCTGAATCTCAGCTCAAACATGCGCGGGAAAGGTGTGGCCGGCGCAATGGTCTACGGGCTTGTTCTGGGTGGCGCTTCCACCGCCTGCTCGGTGGGTTGCAATCCGCTGCTGCCTATGGCCATTGGCGCGGTCGTGTTGAAGAGCACGCTGCTTCTCGGCGCAATGGCTTTAACGGTCTTTGCCCTTGGCTACAGTTTGCCGCTGACGGCGGGTCTGATCGGGCTTAGCTTTGGGCTTGGGAGACTCAGCAAAACGGCACAGAGAGTGGAGCCGGTCATTCGCATCGGCGGTGGAGTGCTGCTGGTAGGAGTGGGATTCTATTTACTGGCGACGATCTAAAGGAAGGATCGCATGGTAACGATTCGTAAAAAGGAGCCGGCGGAAGGCTGCACACCGGGAGTTCCCTGTGCATGCAATCAGGCTAAGGTGGAGCCCCGTACTTTGGGCCAAATTTCCGCTCCGTGGAGTGACGGTGTGCTATCGACGGCGGTGGGCGATGTGCCCCGCGCGCGAACCGAATTGAGGTGCAGCGACAGGCTCGGCACTTTGAAGGCGCGCAGCGCGATTGGCCGCATGCATTACAGCATTTTGCCGGGACTGTATGCGGTGGGCAATCCCACTGCCGAGTCTCCGGTGGTGGTGACGGCAAATTACAAGCTGAGTTTCGATCATCTGCGCAAGGCGCTGACCGGGCGGAATGCCTGGGTTCTTGTGCTGGATACCAAGGGCATTAATGTCTGGTGCGCGGCAGGCAAGGGAACCTTCGGCACGGAAGAACTGGTGCGGCGGGTGCAGGTTGCGGGACTGGACCGGATCGTCTCGCACCGCAAACTCATCTTGCCGCAACTCGGCGCGCCGGGCGTGGCTGCGCACACGGTGCGGCATCAGTGCGGATTCCGCGTGGTGTACGGTCCGGTACGGGCGAAGGATCTTCCCGCGTTTCTGGATGCAGGCCTCAAAGCCGAGCCGGCCATGCGCGCGGTGCGGTTTGCGCTGAAAGACCGCGCGGTGCTGATTCCGGTGGAAGTGGTGATGGGCGCAAAGTATGTGCTGCTGACCGCTGCGGCGCTGCTGCTCTTCAGCGGCCTGAATGCTCACGGTTATGCTCTCGAACGGGTGCGCACCACCGGGATTCAGAGCGCGGCGTTGGTGCTCTCCGCCTTCTTAGGAGGAGCGATTTTGGGACCACTGTTGCTGCCTCTGTTGCCGGGGCGCGCCTTTTCGCTTAAGGGTGCCATCCTCGGGCTGCTGCTGTTTGCCGTGCTGATGCTCTCCGGGATGGCGACCACGCTGACTGCCCATCCTCTGCTGCATACGGCCTGCTGGGCGTTGGTGATGCCCACCATCAGCAGTTTTACCGTGATGAATTTCACGGGCACGTCCACGTTTACCTCCCTTTCCGGCGTGCTGCGCGAGATGCGGTTTGCCTTGCCGCTGCAGATCGGCGCGGCGGCCCTTGGACTGGGATTGTGGGTTACGGGCCTGTTTCTTTCGGGAGGGCCGGTGCTATGAGATACCTCGAAGACGTGATTACTCTCGAATTTGATGCGGCAAAGTGCAACGGCTGCGGCCTGTGTGTGCTGGTCTGTCCGCATGCGGTGTTTGCAATGGCGGAGAAGCGCGCGGCGCTGGTAGACCGTGGCGCCTGCATGGAGTGCGGCGCCTGTTCGAAGAACTGCGAACCCGGTGCGATTCAGGTTCGCTCCGGTGTCGGCTGTGCTGCCGGAGTTCTGGTGGGTTGGCTCACCGGAAGCGAACCGACCTGTGACTGCGCGGGGAATTCGTCGAGTTGCTGTTAAGGCGCCGCAAGCTACTTTCTGCTTCCCGGAATCGGCTTCGGAAACAGAAGCGGCCCCCGTCAAA